>NZ_JBEYUY010000018.1:0-201996 GCF_040643775.1 Streptomyces sp. NPDC047081
CCTGTACTCCCGCCCCCCCGGCCTTCGGGTGGAGTCGGGCCGCGGGCCCCATTTTCGCGATGGGGGTCAAACCGGTGGGTCTCACCCCCGATTCCATCTCATGGCCGCCCGTCGATCCGTACGGACGACGCGCCACCCCTCTCCCCCGAGCCAGACTGACGAACGCCCATGGCGCCCGGGCCGTACGTCACCCCCAGCAGAGAGGTCTCCTCAGCGTGTCCAGCTTCCCCAGCAGACGACGTGTCCTGACCACCGGCGCGGGCGCCGCCCTCGGTCTCGGTGTGGCCACGGCCAACGCCACCGCCGCCCCGACCGCCGCGCGGCACTCCCCCGGCCCCGAGGAGACCCGTACCCTCGACGAGCTCTACCGGACCGCGCTCGAGGAGGGCGGCAAGCTCGTCGTCTACGCGGGCGGCGACACCCCGACCCAGCAGGACGGCACCAAGGCCGCTTTCAAGGCCCGCTTCCCCGACATCGACCTGACGCTGGTCGTGGACTACAGCAAGTACCACGACGTCCGCGTGGACAACCAGTTCGCCACCGGCACCCTCGTCCCCGACGTCGTACAGCTGCAGACGCTGCAGGACTTCGTGCGCTGGAAGCAGCAGGGACGGCTGCTGCACTACAAGCCGGCCGGGTTCTCGAAGCTGTACGAGGGGTTCCGGGATCCGCAGGGGGCGTGGGTCGCCGTGGCGGCGATCGCGTTCAGCTTCATGTACGGTCCCGCGGCGGTCGGTTCGGACGCGGCCCCGGCCACCCCGCTCGACCTGGTGGACCCGAAGTGGAAGGGCAGGATCGCCTCCTCGTACCCGCACGACGACGACGCCGTGCTCTACCTCTACTCCCTGTACGCCCGTACGTACGGCTGGAGTTGGGTCGCCGGGCTCGCCGCGCAGGACGTGCGGTTCGCGCGGGGCAGCAACTCTCCCGGCGACGCCGTGCGCACCGGGGAGCGGGCGATCGGCGTCGGCGGCTCGGGCAGTCTGGTCGCGCCGTCCTCGTCGCCCGTGCGGTTCGTGGTCCCCGAGAAGCATCCCTTCATGGCGTGGGGCCAGCGTGCCGCGATCCTCAAGCAGGCCGCGAACCCGACGGCCGCGAAGCTGTACCTCAACTGGCAGCTGTCCACGGCGACGCAGCAGAACGCCTTCAACGGCTGGTCGGTACGGACCGACGTCACCCCGGCCGGCGGCCTCAAGCCGATCTGGGAGTACCCGAACGCCCATCTCGACGGTTTCCCGGAGTTCATGGCCGACCGGGCCGGGGTGGAGCGCTGGAAGCAGACCTTCGCGCTCTACTTCGGCGAGGTCGAGGGCGACCCCACACCCGGCCGGCTCGGGCTGCACCCGGGAGCCTGACGCGCCGCGGGGTCCCGGTCGCGCCCACTCCCGCGCCGCCGGCCGGGGCCCCGCTCTTCACATCGCCCATACAGCCGACGGATAGACTCGGCCGCCCCGACGGATCATCTCTCCAGGGGGTTTGCCGTGTCCGACCCGGGCCCCGCCCACCCGTCACCGCCGGTCCCCGGCAGCCGGTTCGCTCCCCGCCATCTGGCGCACCTGGTGTTCTTCCTCGTCGTCGGCGCCGCCCTGGTCCGGCTCGCGAGGCTGAACATCGCGCTGTGCTGGGACATCGTGACCGTCAGCACGCTGCTCGCCGCGACCTACGCGGCGGGCCTGCTGCTGTGGCGGCGCCTGGGCGCGCTCGCCCGGCACGGCTGGGTGGCCGCCCTGATCCTGCTGTGGGCCTACCTCGCGGCCCTCACTCCCCCGTCCCTGACCGGCGCCTACGTGTGGTGCGCGGTGCCGCTGGCCTGCGCGGCCCTGCGGGCGCTCGGACGCCGGGCGGCGCTGGTCGCGACCGGTGCCGTCACCCTCGTACTGGTCGCCCAGCTCACCAGGAGCGCGGGCGGGTTCGACCCGGAGCTGGTGCTGATCCCGGTGGCGGCGGTGTGGGGCACGGTGGCGCTGTACCAGGCGCAGCAGCGGGTCGCGGCCGAACGGCAGCTGCTGGTGGACGAGTTGCGCGGCACCCGTGAGGTGCTGGCGCGGGAGCAGCGGCGGGCCGGTGTGCTGGGCGAGCGCGAGCGCATCGCCCGGGACCTGCACGACACGCTCGCGCAGGAGCTCTCCGGCAGCCTGATGCTGCTGCAGGCCGCCGAACGGGACTGGGAGGAGCGGCCGGACGTGGCCCGCACCCGGGTGCGCGCGGTCGCCGACGGTCTGGACGTGAGCCTCGCGGAGACCCGGCGGATGATCCGGGACCTCACCCCCTCCGCGGTCGCCGAGGAGGGACTGGAGGGCGCCCTCGAACTGCTCTGCCTGCGGGCGCGCGAGGAGGGCGCGGCGCCGGACGTACGCTTCCGCTCGACCGGGGTCCACCGCCCCGACCTCGACGAACAGGCGGCGCTCACCCTGTTCCGGGTCGCGCAGAGCACTCTCGCCAACGTCCGCGAGCACGCCCGCGCGACAAGCCTCCTCGTCACCCTGCGCCGGTCCGCCGACCGGGTCGAGCTGGAGGTGCGCGACGACGGCATCGGCTTCGACCTCACCACCGGCCCGTCCCCCTCCGGCCGCGGCTTCGGCCTTCCGGCGGCACGGGCACGGCTTCGGGAGTACGGCGGTGATCTGACCGTCGACAGCGCCCCGAACCGCGGCACGCGCGTCCGCGCCACGGTCCCCGCCCGCGCCCTGACCGGCGTACTCACGCTCCCGAGCCCGACGGCGGCGGCCCGTTGACACCGCCCCCGCTCCGCCTGCTGATCGCCGACGACCATGCCGTCGTACGGGCGGGGCTGCGCGCCCTGCTGGAGGGCGAACCGGATCTCGACGTGATCGCGGAGGCGGGCGACCCCGGGGAGGCCGTCCGGCTCACGGTGTCGCTGGCACCGGATGTCGTGCTGATGGACCTGCGCTTCGAGAACACGGACCGGGGCGCCGCTGTCGCCGACGGCGTCGAGGCGGTCCGCGCGCTGGCGGCGCAGGCCCCGTCGGTGCCGGTCGTCATGCTGACCAGCTATTCCGGACGTACCGATGTCGTACGGGCGTTGGAGGCGGGCGCCCGCGGTTACGTCCTCAAGGCGGGTCCGCCCGAGGACCTCTTCCGGGCGGTACGGGGTGCCGCGGCGGGCGGGATGGGGCTGGCGCCCGAGATCGTCGGCGGCCTCGTGGGCCAAGTGGCCGCTCCGGCACCGGAGTTGACGGGCCGTGAGCGGGAGGTCGTCCGTCTGATGGCGGACGGACACAGCAACCGTGCCATCGCCGAGTCCCTGTATCTGAGCGAGGCGACGATCAAGACGCACCTGGTGCGCATCTACCGGAAGCTCGGCGTCGACAACAGGGCGGCGGCGGTGTCGGAGGCGGTGCGGCGGGGGTTGCTGGAGCTGACGTAGGGCCGCGTCGCCGTGGGGTGCGGCGGCGAGTGACGACGCCCGCGTCGGGATCCGCGGCGGGTGAGGGCACCCGAATCAATCGTCAATTACAGATTGACGCTCGGCGATCGTCAATCTACGGTTGACGCATGACGCCACTCAACATCAGCCTCGCCGACCTGATCGCCCGTCTCGACGAGGAACTCCCCGAGGCCGACAACCTGGCCCTCATCAGCGAAGCGCATCTGCGCGCCCAGACCCTGTCCGCCCTCGGCGACCAGCTCATCGACCACTACGTCGGCAAGGCCAAGCAGGCCGGTGCGTCCTGGACCGAGATCGGCGACGCGATCGGGGTGTCCAAGCAGGCCGCCCAGCAGCGCCACACCCCGGCCCCGTTCGAGCGGTTCACCAACCTCAACCGGCACAGCATCGTGCTGGCGCAGGAGGCCGCGCGGACGCACAAGCACGAGTCCATCGGCACCGAGCACATGCTGCTCGGGCTGCTCGGCGAACCGCGCGGTCTCGCGTACGAGGTGCTGCTGGCGAAGGCCGGGTCGGAGCAGCGCGTGCGCGACGCGATCGAGGAAGTGCTGGCACCGGCCGGGCCGAAGGCGCTGCGGGGCCACATCGCGTTCCGCCCGGAGAGCAAGACGGCCATCGAACGGACCGTCCGCGCGGCGGCCGACCTGGGCCACGACCGGGTCGGCACGGAACACACGCTCCTGGGGCTGATCCGCACGGAGGAGAGCCCGGCGGCACAGGTCCTGCGGAACCTCGGTTTCACGCCGGAGGAGCTGGAGGAGACGGTCAGGACCGAGGTCGCCAGGCGGTCGGGCGCGCAGGGCGAGCGGTAACGCACCGATCGGGATGCAGCCGGTCAAGCCGACCGCCATGTGGCGGGCAACCTGCGCCACCTGGCGGCTCCGGGTTCCGGCTCCGGTCGCCCAGTATGTGCTCAGGAGCCGCGTACGTGGTCGTACGCAAGGAAGACGCGTACGTGAACACCGTGTACGCGGGGAGGAGACAGTCCATGTCCCTGACGCCGCCCCCGTTCGATCCCGAACTGGCCGCCGCCCTGGAAATGCTGCTCGCGCGGGTGCCCAGCACCTTTGACGCCGCGCGGATCCGTGAGCTGCGGGCGGGGATGGGTGCCGCCACTCCCAGCGACGAACTGCTGAGCTGCGAGGGCTTCTTCGAGGTCGGGGACCGGTCGGTGCCGGGTCCGGACGGCGGCCCCGACGTGTCGTTGCTGGTGTGCCGGCCGAGGACGGCCGCGGGCCCGCGGCCGGTGTTCTACTTCGCGCACGGCGGCGGGATGGTGATCGGCAACAACCGGGTCGGCGTGGAGGTCGTGCTCGACTGGGCGCGACGGCTGGACGCGGTGGTGGTCTCGGTGGAGTACCGGCTCGCGCCCGAGGACCCGCATCCCGCGCCGGTCGAGGACGTCTACGCCGGACTCGTGTGGACGGCCGAGCACGCCGTGGAGATCGGCGGCGACCCGGAGCGGATCGTGGTGGCCGGCACCAGCGCGGGCGGTGGCCTGACCGCCGCCGCGGCGCTGCTGGCCCGGGACCGCAAGGGCCCGCAGGCCATCGGTCAGGTGCTGATGTGCCCCATGCTCGACGACCGCAACGACACCCCGTCCGCCGTGCAGATGGCCGGGCAGGGCGTCTGGGACCGGGCCGCCAACGAGCAGGGGTGGTCCGCGCTTCTCGGCGACCTGCGCGGTACCGCCGACGTCCCCGCCTACGCGGCGCCGGCCCGCGCCGAGGACCTGTCGGGGCTGCCGCCGGCCTTCCTCGACGTCGGCTCGGCCGAGACGTTCCGGGACGAGGTCGTCGCGTACGCCTCCGGCATCTGGCAGGCGGGCGGCACAGCCGAACTGCACGTGTGGCCCGGCGGCTTCCACGGCTTCGACACGCTGATGCCCCAGGCCGCGCTCTCCCAGGCGGCGTCCACGGCCCGCCTGACGTGGCTGCGACGCCTGCTCGGCGAGTAACGACGCCGCCGACGGCCGGGCCGAACAAGCGACCGACAGCGCGACTCAGCACCGCGCCCGGCACGCCCACCCACCACCGCTGGATCACCACCTGCTTCGACCGGGCCCGCCGGGCACGCGGTGGGCCCGTAGGCACGGGTACGAGGCACCGCGCTGCGCGCAGGGTGCGTGGCACGGCTGACCGACGCCCGGCGCGCGGCACGGATCGTCGGCGCCGGGCGCAGGCCGGATCCGCGGCGCCGAACAGCCCCGCCCGTGCTCGACCCGCCGGCTCGGACCCGCCAACTCGGCATCGCCGTAAGCCGGCCGTCGGCAACCCACAGCCCACAACCCGCAGCCGCCAGCCAGCGGCCAGCCGCCCGCAGACGGCGCTCCTACCGCAACAACCGTCGGCCACCCGCACGTGCGTGCGTCAGGCCGCGGCTAGCCGGGTCACCAGCAGTTCCACCCTCTGCTCGGCGTACTCCCGCGGTAGCCGTCCCGCTCGGGTCAGTGTCGCGATTCCGTGCAGGGCCGCCCAGAAGAGTTCGGTGAACAGGCCCGGGTCCACGCCGTCCCCGGCGACCTCGCCGAGGCTCTCGAGGAGTGCGGCGAAGGCGTCCTTCAGCGGCTCCGGCGTGTCCTCCTGCGCGTACGCCAGGCCGCCGTCGAGCTGGAACAGGGCGTCGTAGACAGCCGGGTTGCGCTCGGCGAAGTCGAGGTAGGCGCGGGCGAGGGCGGCGACCCGCTCGCGCGGCCCGTCCACGGCGGAGGTCGCCGCCCGCACCGCCGCGGCCATCTCGCCTGCGCCTTCGAGCGCGACGGCACCGATGATCTCCCGTTTGCCCCGGAAGTGGCTGTAGAGGACGGGCTGGCTGTACTCGATGCGCTCGGCGAGCCGGCGCGTGGTGACCGCGTCCCAGCCCTGCTGCTCGGCGAGTTCACGGGCCGTCGCCACGATGAGGCGCTCACGCTCCGCCCGTTCGCGCTGTTTGCGTTCCTGTACCGACATGACTCGAACCCTAGCACCGCTAGACAACCGAGCGGCAGAAGGTCTAGCGTTGCCTCATCACCTAGCAATGCTAGAAAAACGGAGGGATCGTCATGCTCGACGCACTCGGGGTCGTCACGACCGTCGTCGTAGGCCTGATGGTGGGGGTGGAGTTCTCCGTCGCCTTCATCATGAGCCGGATCCTGGACGCGCTACCCGAGGACAGCGGCCAGCTCGGCCACGCCCACGGCGGCCGGATGCTCGGTGCCCTGATGCCGTTCTGGTACATCGGCTCGCTCGTCCTCAGCGCGATCTGGGCCATAGCGGGATGGCCCGACCACGGCGCCGGCCTTGTCTCCACCGCCGCCGGCCTGCTGATCGTCAGCGTGGTGATGTCGGTGCTGCTGCTCGTCCCGATCAACAACCGCAACAGGACGTGGACCCCCGAGAACCGCCCGGCCGACTGGAAGGACCAGCTGAACCGCTGGAACCGCTACCACCACGTCCGCGTCGCCGTCATCGTCACCGCCTTCACCCTGCTGGCCACCGCCCTGTCCTGACGCGCCGGCTAGCGGTAGAAGCGCACGCCGCCGTCGGAGCCGAGGGAGCTGAGTTCCAGCACGCCGCCGTCCGGGGTGAGGTACACCGTGCCCGCGGTGAAGTTCCCGTTGCCGCTCCCCTTCGGCAGGCCCGCGACGGGAGTCGTGCGCCCGGTGCGCCGGTCGATGGTGATGAGCTGCGGGGGTCCGGACGTGGTGACGGCGTACACCGTCCCGTCCTCCTTGTCCTCTCCCGGCGCCGGAATAGCGAGCGCGGTGGACGGGCGGGTCCAGAGCTTGGCGCCGGTCGTGGTGTCGAAGCCGTCGACGGCGGCGCCGCCCGCGGCCGTGGCCGGGGTCGCCAGGACGGTGCCGTAGAGCCGGGCGGAGTGGTCGGCCTCGCTGGTGTTGCCGCTGGTGAGCTCGTCGTCGCCGACGGCCAGCTTGCGGCCGTCGCCCCGGTCGTCGAAGACCCGCACCGCATCCTGGCGGGCCGTGTGGACGGCGGCGACCAGCGGTGAGCCGGACAGGATGTGGGTGACATCCGTGTGGGCGCTCTCGGCCTTCCGCCAGATCACCTTCCCGGTCTTCGCGTCGTACGCGGTGAGGGTGAACCTGGTCTTCTCGTCGAGGCAGTAGTCGTCCACCAGCACGACGCCGTCGGCGCCCCAGCCGTAGGCGTTGCAGTAGCGGCCGCGGGGCTGGTAGCCCCAGACGCGGCTACCGGTACGGGTGTTCACGCCGCCCAGGAAGTTCTGGCTGACGATGGTGGCGACATCACCCTGCACGTACGTCGAGGCGGTCACCGTCGACGGGTGGCCGGCGCTGGTCAACGGCATGGACCAGAGGATCTTGCCGGTGGACGCCTTGACGCCGGCCAGCCAGGTGCAGGTGCTGCCGTCCTTGCCGAAGGCGACCGTGCCGACGCCCTTGGAGTTCAGCTTCGGTGACATCGCGCAGGGGACCGTGCCGCGCTCGGCGGCGGCCGCGGAGGGGGCGGCGCTCCACAGCTTTCCGCCGCCGGTGAGGTCGTATGCCCGCAGGCCGCCCCGGGTGCCGGCCACGACGAGCAGCTTGTCGGTGAGCCAGCTGCCCACGAGTGTGTCGTCGTGGGCGGGCGCCGGTATCTGCCACACCTGCGTCAGGTTCTTCGAGGCGACGGCGGCGGCGTGCTGCTGCTCGAGCAGGACGGCGGCGGAGCCGCCCGCGGCGGCGAGGACGGCGAGAACGAGCGCGATCCGGCCCGCCTGCCTGGTCCTGCCGGGCCTTTCGCCGCCCCTGGCCGCGGCGGGCCGCGTGGCGACCGGCTCGGGGTGGCGGAGGGACTCCTGTCCGGGGACCTCGGCCGTCCCCGAGTGGTGCCGGCGCTCTTCGTCCGCGGGTTCAACGCCGGGACGGGTGTACGGAGGCGTTCGGGCACCCGGCTCGCGCAGGGCCTCGTGGGCGTCGGAGCGGGGCTCGGGGACGCGCAGCGGCATGGTCTCGTCGAACCGGGGGCGGGAGACGGTGCGGTGGGCCTGCTCGGCGGACGTCCGGTCGTCCCTCGGCGTGCCGGGCTCCGCCTGTTGCCGCCGGTCCCCGTGTCGCTGCGGGCGGGCGGCCGGCTCGCGGCGCCGGAACGCCCAGCCGTGCTCCGGCTGCGGAGCGCCCTGTCCCGGCGACGATTGCGTCGTCATCTCCCTGCTCTCTTCTGTTCGGGCAGCCGCAGGCGCCGGCCGCGGTGATGCGCCGTGATAAGTGCTGTCTGTCGCGGGCCGCGGCCCGAACTCCCGGGATGACGCGGGATCAGCCGTCCTTGAACGAGTGTCCGAAGCCGCTCCGGGACGACTCCACCTTGAACGCGGCCAGCGCACCCAGCGAGGAGCTGATCCGCCAGTCCATCAGCTGCTTGCCGCCCGGCCAGTCCTTGCGCTGGTCGTACCAGACGATCCCGATGACGCCGGCCTTCGCGGCGCCCTGGAACAGGTCACGGATGTGCGCCTCCTTGCTCTTGCCCTGCGCCACCCCGGTCTCCGCGATCAGTACCGGTTTGCCGGAGAAGTCCGAGATCTGACGCAGGGTCGGGGTGAACAGACTGGAGAACGCGACACCGTCGAGGGGGCCGTAGTAACCGATGAGGCCGACCCAGTCGACGTAGGAGTCACCCGGGTAGTAGGGCCGCAGTTTCGCGGTGGTGCCCGAATCGACCACGTGCGGGGTCCACACCCAGATCACGTTGGTGACGCCCTGCTCGGCGAACATGTCGTGCACGCGCTTCCACGCGGCGACGAAGTCGGCGGGCTTGGCGTGCTCGGGGCCCCAGGAGTTCCAGGGGCCGTTCATCTCACCGGCGAAGGAGAGGGCCAGCGGCCCGTCGTAGGCGGCGACCTGCTTCGCGAGACGGCGGATGTAGGCGTCGTCCCCGCCCGCGGCGATGTCGGCGAGCGCGGTGTCGGAGGGCACGAGCGCCATCATGGGCAGCCGGTCGTGCTGCCACAGGAAGGCGTTGCCCTCCGTGTCGAAGTCGTCGCCCCAGTTGCTGTAGTACTCGCGGATGTCGGGCGCCCGGCCCGCCTCTTCGGTGAACTTCTCGACGATTCCGTACTGCCAGGGGGTCTTGTCGTCGACGACGCCCAGTGCGCGGCCGGACGGCTTGAGCATGGACGAGACCTTGAAGTGCGCGGCCGGGGCGGTGGCCGTGACCGCCGCGGTGTCGTCTCCGCCTGCCGCTCCGCCGCACGCGCTCACCAGGAAGGCGACGGCGACCACGAGGGCCACGGTGGCCGAAAGGCGGCTACGGCGGCGCGGTATGACCATGCGTCAGGTCCCATCGAGCAGGAAGGCAAACCGAGTCGCCGGACTTCCACGGGACCCGCGTGACATTCACGGAATCTGCATATTAGTCTACGGATGATCGGGGCGGGTCGGATCATGTTCCTCACCTGCCGCACTTATTGGTTTTCCGCACCACTCACTGCTTTCGGCAGCGCCGAACCGGCAGTCGTCCCCTGAGGAAGGCTCGAGGCGCCCGATGACCAGTACCTCCACGGAGGTCGAGCCGGCTCCCGTCTTTGTGGACCAGACCGGTCAGCGAGGCCGCCGTCTGCGCGGTCTCGGCTGGCTGGTCGGCGTCGTCTGTACCGGGTTGGTGGTGGCGATGATCTCCGGCCTGGTCGGCACCCAGTCGCAGGCGCCCGCGCTCCGCGTCCCGCGCACCGCGGACACCACACCGCCCAGCCAGTACCTGAACGCGCCGGTGCCCGCGGCTCCCGGCGTCGCCGGGTCCGCCGCCGGCACCGCCGCCACGGCCGGCCCCGACACCACCGCGACCGCGTCCGCGACCGCCTCCGCCACGCAGTAGCCAGACGCGACCGACCAGGAAGTCCATGTCCCGCTCCAGCCGTCACCGCTCACGGCAGTCCCTCGCGCGGCCGCGCCGACTGGCCGCGCCCCCGCTGCGTTTCTTCCTGCCGACCGCCGTGCTGGCGACGCTGCTCGCGCTGATGGTGCTGCGGGGCATGGCGAACAACGAGGTCTTCCACGACGAGCGCATCGCCGTCTCCGTGGACAAGAACACCGTTCCCACCAGCGTGCTGGAGGGCGGCCCGGTCGTCGACGCGCGCGGCGACAAGAACAGCGAACCGGTCAGCTACACGATCCCGGACCGGACGGTCGTCCTCTCCTTCGACGACGGGCCGTCCCCGCAGTGGACGCCGAAGATCCTCGAGGTGCTGAAGGAGAAGAACGTCCGCGCGGACTTCTTCGTCACCGGCTCGATGGTCACCCGCAACCCGGCACTGATCCGCCGGATCGTGGCCGACGGCCACGAGATCGGGGTGCACACCTTCACCCACCCCGACCTCGCGCTGCACTCCGGCAGCCGGCTGACCTGGGAGCTGGGTGAGACCCAGCTCGCGCTGGCCGGTGTCGCGGGCATCCACTCCAGCCTGTTCCGCCCGCCGTACTCCTCCACCGCGGACGCGCTGGACGACTGGTCGTGGCCGGTGACCAAGCAGGCCGGGTCGGAGGGGTACCTGACCGCCTTCATCGACAAGGACACCGACGACTGGAAGCGCCCCGGCGTCGACTCCATAGTCAAGGCCGCCATGCCCGACCTCCCGGGCCAGGGCGAGATGATCCTGCTGCACGACGCGGGCGGCAACCGCGCGCAGACGCTGGCCGCGCTGCCGATCATCATCGACAAGCTCAAGGCCCAGGGCTACACGTTCAAGACCACCGGCGAGGCGCTCGGCTCCGGCTCCGCCAACACCAAGGTCACCAGCTACAACCTGTGGCTCGGCAAGGCGTTCCTGTGGTGCACCACCTTCTCGGTACGACTGATGCCGTGGCTGGTCGGCCTCCTCGCGGTCGTCGGCGTGCTGGTCATGGCGCGGTTCGCGCTGATGCTGGTGCTCTCCACCATCCATGTGCGGCGCGTGCGCAAGAAGGGTTTCTCCTGGGGCGCCCCGGTCACCGAACCGGTCACGGTGGTGGTGCCCGCGTACAACGAGCAGGAGTGCATCACCAACACCCTGCTCTCCCTGGCCAGAAGCGACCACCCCATCGAGGTGATCGTGGTCGACGACGGGTCGAGCGACGACACGGCCGCCATCGTGGAGGAGCTCGACCTGCCGATGGTGCGGCTGATCCGCCAGCCGAACAGCGGAAAGCCCGCCGCCCTCAACACCGGTGTGGCCGCCGCCTCGCACGAACTCATCGTCATGATGGACGGCGACACGGTCTTCGAGCCCGTCACCGTCCGGGAACTGGTGCAGCCCTTCGCCGACCCGCGCGTCGGCGCCGTGGCCGGCAACGCCAAGGTCGGCAACCGCGACACCCTGATCGGCGCCTGGCAGCACCTCGAATACGTGATGGGCTTCAACCTCGACCGCCGGATGTACGACGTGCTCGACTGCATGCCGACCATTCCCGGCGCGATCGGCGCCTTCCGCCGTACGGCACTCCAGCAGGCCGGCGGTATGAGCGACGACACACTCGCCGAGGACACCGACGTGACCATGGCCCTGCACCGGGCCGGCTGGAAGGTCGTCTACGCCGAGAACGCCCGCGCCTGGACCGAGGCACCCGTCAGCATGAAGCAGCTGTGGTCGCAGCGGTACCGCTGGAGCTACGGCACCATGCAGGCGATGTGGAAGCACCGGCACGCACTGCTGGAGCGGGGCCCGGCCGGTCACTTCGGCCGGGTGGGTCTGCCGTTCGTCGCGCTGTTCATGGTGGTCACCCCGCTGCTCGCGCCCGCCTTCGACATCGGCATGGTCTACGGCGTGGTCTTCGTCGACGCGTACAAGACCCTGGCGGCGTGGTTCGCGGTGATGGCCCTGCAGGCCGTCTGCGCCTGGTGGTCCTTCCACCTGGACAGGGAGAAGGCGTGGCATCTGATCACGCTGCCGGCTCAGCAGGTGGTCTACCGGGTGCTCATGTACATGGTGCTGCTGCAGTCCGCCATCACCGCTCTGACCGGGGGACGGCTGCGCTGGCAGAAACTGAAGCGCACCGGCGAGGTGGGGCTCGACGTCACAACGGTGGAGATGTCCTCATGAGTACGGCGGAACGGGGTGCTCGTGGCGTCCAGGATTCGTCCGAGACCATGGCCCTGCGGGTCCCGGACCCCGGCCTGATTCCCACGCAGCGCGCCGCGCAGCCGGAGGAGGCGGACCCGGCGCCGGCGCGCAAGCCCGGCCGCGACCGCTACCTCGACCTGCTGCGGGCGCTCGCCCTGGTCCGCGTGGTGATCTACCACAACTTCAGCTGGACCTGGCTGCCGATCGTCTTCCCCTCCATGGGCGTCATGTTCGCGCTCGCCGGGTCGCTGATGGCGCGGTCCCTCAACCGACCGGCGCTCAGCGTGATCCGCGGCCGGCTGCGCCGGCTGCTGCCGCCGATGTGGCTGTTCGGCGCGGTCGTGGTACCGCTGATGATCCTGGAGGGCTGGGGTCCGCACCTTGACCACCACCCCCGCTGGTGGTGGGCCCACATGGCCTTCTGGATCCTGCCGCTCAGCGAGCCGCCGTTCGGCGCCTCGCTGCACACCTTCGGCGGCCACCTGCCCGCGTCCTGGGCCGAGCAGATCTCCGTACCGCTGTGGTACCTGCGTGCCTACCTCTGGTACGTCCTGCTGTCGCCGCTCATGCTCAAGGCGATGCGGAAGCTGCCCTGGGTCACCCTCCTGGTGCCGCTGGCGCTCGCGTTCTTCATCAACTCCGGTCTGGTCGACCAGTCCGGCCGGCTGATGGAGGCCGCCACCGACTTCACCACGTTCGGCTCCTGCTGGCTGCTCGGCATGGCCCACCAGGAGGGACTGCTCCGCAGGATCCCGCAGTACGTCGTGCCGTCCATCGCTCCGCTCGTGCTCATGTTCGGCATGTGGTGGCTGCTGCGGTCGCCGGTGGACAACCCCCGGATCGGACACGACCTGGAGGCGGTGCCGGTCGCCCAGGCGATCTGGTCGTTCGGCGCGGTGCTGCTCCTGCTCCACCTGAGCCCCTCGTGGGAGCAGTGGCCCAAGCCGCTGGAGCGCTTCAACGGCGTCATCAGCCTCCTCAACTCCCGCGCGGTCACGGTCTACCTGTGGCACTCCTTCGCCCTGGTCCTGACCGAGCCTCTGATCGACCCCCTGTGGAGCAACACCTTCTTCTACGACCGGGCCCAGTGGCTCCTGTCGAGCCAGTGGACCCCCCTGTTCCTCGCCGTCCCCCTGATCTGCCTGGCCATCGTCCTCTTCGGCTGGATCGAGGACGTGGCGGCCAAACGCCGCCCACGCGTCTTCCCCTACCCCCGCCGCCCCAAGGGCCGCAGGCGCAGCCGCGCGTAGCGACGTACCGCGCCAGTAGGGCTGTTCGGCGCCTGGCGCCCCATCTTCGGGACCCCTTGATGAGTACGGGCTTCCTTGATGCACCCACGCAGGAGCAAAGTTAGGTTAGGCTTACCTAAACTTGATTGTCGGCGATTTCGTCGACAGATCATGCCATGCCCTCTGTCCGACTTGTGTCCACGGAGATCTTCGATGCCTGCCACCTCCGCGCCGGCCCTCCTGCCCGACGCACGGCCGGTCCGCATCACCGGACCGCGTATCGCTCGCCTGGTAAAGCAGTTGGCGCCCGCCTCGGCGGCGCAGCGCGCGATCCTCGTCGCCGACTTCTGGGACGAGGTGGAGCGTTCAGGCACTCCGCTGGTCGAGGAGTCGGCGGGCGAACCCGCGTACCGGGCGGTCACGTTCCTGTGGCGTGGCCATCGCGCCACCAAGCAGGTCCTGCTGTTCTCCAGCGGGTTCGGAGACCGCGAACGCCTCGCCGAGTCCCTGCTGGAGCAGGTGCCCGGCACCGACGTATGGCATCTGGGTCTGCGACTGCGCGCCGATCACCGTGGCTCCTACCGCATGGCGGCCGACATATCCTCCAAGGCGCCGCCCACGGACCCGGACGGGCTCCAGAAGCTGCTGCGGTCCCTGACCGCGCACACCGCGCCGGATCCGCTCAATCCGCACCGTGTTCCCGACCGTTGGCAGCCGGTGCCGAGTTCCGTGTTCGCCCTGCCGCACGCGCCGGACCAGCGATGGGCGGGCCGGGCGGGCAGTGTGCCCGCCGGGCGGGTCGAGCGGCACCGGGTGCCCTCGGCCGCGCTCGGTGGCGACCGCGACACCTGGTTCTATCTGCCGCCGGGGCACGTGGACGGCGGTGACGGATCACCGCTGCCCGTAGTGGTGCTGACCGATGGTGACATGTGGTTCGGGCGCCTCGGCTTCGGCGGCACGCTCGACGCGCTGATGGCCGACGGGGCGTTACCGCCGCTCGCGGTACTCGCCCCGGACGCGGTGGACCGGCACCTGCGGCATCGCGAACTCGGCGCGAACGACAGCTTCGTGACCTTCCTCGCCGACGAGCTGCTGCCCTGGGCCACCCGTCGCCGGCCGCTCACCGCCGACCCCCGGCGGACCGTTGTCGCCGGGCAGGAGCTGGGCGCGACGACCGCGCTGTACGCCGCGTACGCCCGGCCGGAGCGGTTCGGCAACGTCCTCGCCCAGTCCGCCGCCCTGTGGTGGCGGCCCGGAGCACGACCCCGGCCCGGACCCGAACCGCTGGTGCTCGGCAGACCCTGGCTCGCCGGCCGCTTCGCATCCGCCGGACCGCTGCCGGTGATCTTCCATCTGGACGCCGGCCTGCACGAGGGCTCCGCGCTCGAACACCACCGCGCCCTGTACGACGTGCTGCGCGCGACCGGCAACCAGGTGACCCGCACCGAGTTCAACGGCGGCCACGACCACGCCTGTTGGCACGGCGCCCTGGCCGAGGGCCTGGTGCGTCTGCTGGGCACCACGGACCACTGACCGAACTGCCTACGTCTACCCCTTTCCTCCCGTCCCTCTCCTCAAGGAGTTGTTCCCGCATGTCCTCTGTACGTGTCTCCCGCAGAGCGGTCCTGTTGTCCTGCACCGCCGTGGTGTCCGGAGCGCTGCTCCTGAGCGCCTGTGGCGGGGACGACGACGCCTCCTCCGGCAAGGGGCAGGCCGTCGCGGCCACGACGCGGCAGTTCACCGACGCCCAGGGGCGCAAGGTCGACATACCCACCGCCCCGAAGAAGGTCGTCACCCTGAGCGAGTCGACCACGGACGCCGCGCTCACCCTCGACGTCGAGCCGGTCGGCACCACCTCCGGCCGCGGCCAGAACGGCGTGTCCACCTACCTCGCGGACAAGGCGTCCAAGGCACAGATCGTCGCCACCGTCGCCGAGCCCGACCTGGAGAAGATCGCGGCACTGCGGCCCGACCTGATCCTCGTCGACGCGACGGTCGGCGCGCAGAAGTCGCTCGACAAGCTCCAGGCGATCGCCCCCACCGTCTTCACCGCGAAGCAGAACGAGAACTGGCGCACGGCGTTCACCGACACCGCCGACGCCCTCGGCAAGAAGTCCGAGGCGACGAAGTGGCTGAAGGACTTCGACGCCCGGGTCGCCGAGGTGAAGCAGAAGCTCGGTGACAACGCGGGCAAGTCCGTCTCCGTGATCCGCTGGCAGGACGGCGCGCCGTCGGTCGTCGGCAAGGGCGACGGCGTCGTCGGCGCCACCCTCAAGGCGCTCGGCCTGACCCGGCCGAAGGACCAGCAGGGGGCGAGCGTCGGCCACAGCGAGCCGGTCTCCCTGGAGAAGCTCGACACCATCGACGGCGACTGGCTCTTCTTCGGCACGCTGGGCGACAAGGCCGACGGCGAGAAGGCGTACACCGAGGCCCGTAAGGTCACCAACTTCAGCAAGCTGACGGCCGAGAAGAACAAGCACGTCGTGGTCGTCGAAGGCTCGGCGTGGAACAGCGCGGGCGGCCCGCTCTCCGCGGACGTCGTCCTCGACGAGCTCGAGCAGGCGCTCGCCTCGTGAGCGTCGAACTCGCCGGCCGGCTCGCCCTCGTGACGGGGGCGGGCCGGGGCATCGGCCGGGCCGTGGTCGCCGCCCTGGTGGACCAGGGCGCCCGCGTCCTGGCCACGGACGTCGACCCGGCCGGCATCGAGACGCTTGAGGCCGGCCGCGTCACCGTCCGCGCCCTGGACGTCACCGACGCCGCCGGCGTGGAGGCCGTCGTCGACGAGGCGGAGCGCACGCTCGGCCCGCTCGACATCGCCGTCAACGTCGCCGGAGTCCTGCACCCCGGACACGTCGTGGACCTCACCGACGAGGAATGGTCGGCCACGTTCGCCGTCAACACCGACGGCGTCTTCCATGTGTCGCGCGCCGCAGCCCGCCGGATGGCGGAACGCGGCCACGGCAGCATCGTCACGGTCGCCTCGAACGCGGCCGGCGTGCCCCGCACGGGCATGGCCGCCTACGCCGCCTCGAAAGCCGCGGCCGTGATGTTCACCCGGTGCCTGGGTCTTGAGCTGGCGGCCAGTGGCGTCCGCTGCAACACCGTCTCACCCGGCTCCACCCTCACCGACATGCAGCGCGCCCTGTGGACGGCCGACGACGACGAGGCCGCGGCCCGGCGTGTGATCGAGGGCGATCCGGCCGCGTACCGCACGGGTATCCCGCTCGGCCGGATCGCCGATCCCTCGGACATCGCGGACGCGGTCGTCTTCCTGGTCTCCGACCGCGCCCGCCACATCACGATGCACGACCTCTACGTCGACGGGGGCGCCACCCTGCGCGCCTGATCCCGTACCCGCCCTCGCGGCCACACCTCGTGCCGGCCCCCCACTGGAGACAACCATGTCCATCTCCCTGCACGACGCAACCGCCCCGCCGGTCTCGCCCGGCGCCGCCACCTCCCTCCTGGAGGCCTACCGCCCCGCCACCGACCGCTTCCTCGCCTCACCCCGCCGCACCCTGCTCGGCCGCGGCACCACCGCCGAAGTACCCCACGACGGCCGCCCGTTGACACAGCGGGTCCGCGAGCTGCTCACCGCACTGCGCCGGCCCGACGCACCCGCTCCGGTCGTGCTCGGCTGTCTGCCGTTCGCCCCGGACGCCCCGCCCGCGCTCGCCGTCCCGGACATGGTGCACTGGGCGCCCCCGCTGAGCGGGGACCCGCTCGTCGCGCTGGACGTGCCGTACACCGAGTCCCGTCCCGACTGGCAGGTGCGCGAGGTCCCCGCTCCCGAGCGGTACGGCGACGCCGTGGCCGCCGCGGTCGCGCGGATGCGCGCCGGGGAGTTCGAGAAGGTGGTCCTGGCCCGCACCCTGGAGCTGACGTCCTCCCGCGAGCCGGACCTGCCCGCGCTGCTGCGCCGGCTGGCCCGCCGCGACCCGGCCGGCTACACCTTCGCCGTGCCGAGCGGTCCGGGCCGCACCCTGCTCGGTGCCAGCCCCGAACTGCTGGTCTCCCGCCAGGGCGGCCTGCTCACCGCCAACCCGCTGGCCGGTTCCGCACCGCGCAGCGAGGATCTGGCGGAGGACGTGCGGCGGGCGGTCGCCCTCCTGGAGTCCGCCAAGGACCTGCACGAGCACGCCGTCGTGGTGGCCTCCGTACGCGCGGCCCTCGCCCCCTTCTGCACGCGCATCACCGTGCCCGACCGGCCCACGCTCCTGCGCACCGCGGGCATGTGGCACCTGTCGACCACCGTCACGGGCGAACTCGCCGACCCGGACACCACCGCGCTGGACCTGGCCTGCGCACTGCACCCGACGCCCGCGGTGTGCGGCACCCCCACGGAGGTGGCACGGTCCGTCATAGCGGAGTCGGAGCCCTTCGACCGGGGTCCCTACACGGGCATGGTCGGCTGGCAGGACGCCGACGGCGACGGGGAGTGGGTGGTGACGATCCGCTGCGCCGAGGCCGAGGGACGCCGGCTGCGGCTGTTCGCGGGCGCCGGTGTGGTGGCCGCGTCGACGCCGGAGGCCGAGACGGCGGAGACGGCCGCGAAGTTCCGTACGTTCCTGGACGCCATGGGGGCTTCGCTGTGACCATCACCCCTGGCGTCGACGCCCCCACCTGGCCCGAGGAGTTCGCCGAGCGCTACCGCGCCGCGGGCCACTGGCGGGGCGAGACCTTCGGCGGCATCCTGCGCGAACGCGCCGCCGCCCACCCCGACCGTGTCGCGGTGGTCGACCCCGCCCCCGAGCGCCGTACCTGGACCTACCGGCAGCTGGACGAGCGCGCCGACCGGCTGGCCGCCGGGTTCACCGCACGCGGGATCGGCCGGGGCGACCGGGTCGTCGTACAACTGCCGAACGTGGGCGAGTTCGTCGAGGTCGTCTTCGCGCTGTTCCGGATCGGGGCGCTGCCCGTGTACGCGCTGCCCGCGCACCGGGACACGGAGATCGCCCACTTCTGCTCCTTCACCGACGCCGTCGCCTACGTGATCCCGGACGTGCACGCGGGCTTCGACCACCGTGCCCTCGCCTCGCGGATCAGGCGGCGGACGCCCGGCCTGCGGCACGTGTTCGTGGCGGGCGATCCGGGAGAGCACACCGCGCTGTCCGCCGTACCGTGCGAACCGGCCGAAGCACCCGCCCCGCCCCGCCCGCACGAGCTGGCGTTCCTGCAGCTGTCGGGCGGCACGACCGGTGTGTCCAAGCTGATCCCCCGCACCCACGACGACTACCTCTACTCGCTGCGAGGCTCCAACGAGATCTGCGGCGTGGACGCCGACACACGCTTCCTCGTGGTACTGCCCGCCGCCCACAACTTCCCGATGAGCTCGCCCGGTTGGCTGGGCGTGCTGTACGCGGGCGGTACGGCGGTGCTGTGCCCGAGGCCCGATCCGGCGACCGCCTTCCCCCTCGTGGAGAGCGAGCGGATCACGATGACCGGGCTGGTACCGCCCCTGGCACTGGTGTGGACGGATGCCGCCGGACAGTCCGGACACGACCTGTCCAGCCTGGAGTTGGTGCTCGTCGGCGGCGCCAAGTACAGCGAGCAGGCGGCTCGGAGACTGGAACCGGCTCTGGGCTGTCGCCTGATGCAGGTCTTCGGCATGGCCGAGGGACTGGTCAACTACACACGCCTGGACGACGACTTCGAGACGGTGGTCGGCACACAGGGCCGTCCGATCTCCCCGGACGACGAGATCCGCATCGTCGACGACGCCGGACACGACGTACCCGACGGGGAGTTCGGACATCTGCTGACCCGGGGCCCCTACACGATCCGCGGCTACTGGCGGGCCCCCGAGCACAACGCCCGGACCTTCACCGCGGACGGTTTCTACCGCACCGGCGACATCGTGCGCCGGCTGCCGAGCGGTCACCTCGTCGTGGAGGGCCGGGCCAAGGACCAGATCAACCGCGGCGGCGAGAAGATCGCGCCCGAGGAGATCGAGAACATCATCCTCGCCCACCCCAGCGTCCACGACGTGTCCGTCGTCGCGGTGCCCGACGCCTACCTCGGCGAACGCTCCCTCGCGTACGTGATCCTGCGCGACGGTGCCGCGGCGCCCGGGCCGGTCGCCGTCAAGCGGTTCGTGCGCGAGCGCGGAGTGGCCGCCTACAAGGTCCCCGATCTCGTCGAGTTCGTCGACGCCTTCCCGCAGACCGGTGTCGGCAAGGTCAGCAAGAAGCAGCTGCGGACCACCGCCGAACAGCTCTGAAAGGCCTTCCCCCTCATGGCACTTCCCGCCATCCCCGCCTATCCGCTGCCGACTCCGGACGAGCTGCCCGCGGGCCGGGTGTCCTGGACCGTCGACCCGGCGCGCGCGGTCCTGCTCGTACACGATCTGCAGCAGCACTTCCTGTCCGCGTTCCCGACCGGTTCGCAGCCGCTGACCGGCATGCTCGACAACACGGCCCGCCTGCTGAACGAGTACCGCCGCCTCGGCGTCCCGGTCGTCTACTCCGCCCAGCGCGGCGGCCAGACCCCGGCGGAACGCGGCCTCCAACTCGACTTCTGGGGCCCGGGCGTCGCCGACGACCCCGCGGCGCTCGCCGTGCCGGGGCCGGTGGCCGCCGCGCCCGGCGACACCGTGCTCACGAAGTGGAAGTACAGCGCGTTCGTCCGCACCGGACTCGACGCGCTGCTGCGGGACTCGGGCCGCGACCAGCTGGTCATCGTCGGCGTGTACGCGCACATCGGCGTGCTGATGACCGCGGTCGACGCGTGGCAGCGCGACATCCAGGCGTTCGTCGTCGCCGACGCGGTGGCCGACTTCTCCCGGGCCGACCACGACATGGCACTGCGCTGGGCCGCCGGCCGGTGCGCGGTCGTGACCACCACCGACACCCTTCTCAAGGAGCTCTGACCATGGCCGCCCTGACGCTCGACAAGATCCGGGGTGACGTCGCGGACTGCCTCGGCGAGGACCCCGCCGGCATACCCGTCGACGAGAACCTCCTGGACTACGGCCTGGACTCCGTCCGCATCATGGCGCTGCTCACGCTGTGGCGCCGCGAGCACGGCGTACAGGCCGACTTCGCGGACCTCGCCGAGCGCCCGGCCATCGAGGCCTGGGCCCCACTGCTGGGGGCAGCGTGACCGTCGCACCCGCCCTCACCGGGACCGTGCTTCCGCTCACCGCCGCCCAGTCGGGCATGTGGTACGCGCAGGCCCTCGACCCGCTCAGCCCGGCGCAGAACACCGCCGAGTGCCTCCGGATCGACGGCCCGCTGGACCCGGAGCTCTTCGCCGCCGCCCTGCGGCAGGTCGCCGCCGAGGCGGAAGCCCTGCGCGTCCGCGTCGAGCACACGCCCGACGGACCGCGCCAGCACCTGTCCGAAACGGTCGAACTCCCGCTCACCGTGCACCTCTTGCCCGACGAGGAGCAGGCGGAGGCGTGGATGCGCGCCGACCTCGCCGAGCCCTTCGACCTGGCCGCGGGGCCGCTGTTCCGGCACGCCCTGTTCCGGGTCGGCGAGGAGCGCTGGCTGTGGTACCAGCGCATCCATCACCTCGTCATGGACGGTTACGGCTACTCGCTGCTGGTGCGCCGCACCGCTGAGGTGTACACGGCGCTCGCCCGGGGAGCCGCTCCCGGCCCGCGCACCTTCGGCGGCCTGGCCGACCTGGTCGCCGAAGACACCGCGTACCGCTCCTCCCCCGCCTTCGAGGCCGACCGCACCCACTGGACGCGGGCATTCGCCGACCGCCCCGAGGCGCCCCGGCTCGCGGGCCGCGGCGCGCTGCCGTCCCGGTCGTTCCGCCGCCGTACGGCCCACCTGTCACCGGAGAGCACCGAGCGGCTGCGCGAACTCGCCGCACGGCTGCGCGCCACCTGGCCGGACGTGCTGATCGCCGCGCAGGCCCTCTACACCTCCCGGGCCTCGGCGCGCTCGGACGTCGTCCTCGGTCTTCCGCTGATGGGCCGGATGGGCTCGGCGTCGCTGCGCGTGCCCGGCATGGTGATGAACGTCCTGCCGCTGCGCCTGACGGTGACCCCCGAGGCGACCTTCGCCGAACTGGTGCGGCAGGTCGTGCTCGGGATCCGCGAGGCACGCCGTCACCAGCGCTACCGCTACGAGGACATCCGGCGCGACCTGGGCCTGCTCGGTGAGAACCGCGGGCTGGTCGGCCCGCTGGTCAACGTCATGCCCTTCGACTACGGGGTGGACTTCGCCGGTGCGCCGGCCCAGGCCCGGAACCTGTCGGCGGGCCCGGTCGAGGACCTGACGGTCAACATCTACGACCGGGCCGACGGCCGGGGTCTGCGGATCGACCACGACGGCAATCCCGCCCTCTACGGCGAAGCCGAACTCGCCTCGCACCAAAGCCGGTTCCTGAACCTGGTCGACCGCCTGTCCGCCGCCGATCCCCAACTGCCGCTGGCGGCACACGACATCGCCACCCCCGACGAACGCGCCCTGGTCCTGGCCGAGTTCAACCGCACCGACCGGGCCCTGCCGCCGACCACCCTCATCGGCCCCATCGAGGCGCGGGCGACCGCCACCCCGGACGCGACCGCGCTCGTGTACGGCGACGTCTCCCTCACCTACGCCGAACTGAACGTACGGGCCAATCAGTTGGCCCATCACCTCCAGTCGCTCGGCGCCCGGCCCGGTGCCGTGGTCGCGGTCTCGGTGCCGCGCTCGGTGGAGCTGGTCGTGGCGCTGCTGGCCGTGCTGAAGTCGGGCGCCGCGTATCTGCCGCTGGACCCCGACTATCCGCCGCCGCGGCTGACGTACATGCTCCAGGACGCCCGACCGGTGTGCGCGATCACCGACCGCGCGGGCCGGCTTCCCGAGGACACCGGCGTCCCGCTCGTCGCGCTGGACGGGCTCGACGTGTCCGGACGCCTGCGGGTGAATCCGCCGCGCGCCCTCACGCCGGCCGACCCCGCGTACGTCATCTACACGTCCGGGTCGACGGGCCGGCCGAAGGGCGTCGTCGTACCGCACCGCGCGATCGACAACCGGCTGCGCTGGATGCAGCACGAGTACGGTCTGACGGCCGCGGACCGGGTGCTGCAGAAGACGCCGTCGTCGTTCGACGTGTCCGTGTGGGAGTTCTTCTGGCCCCTGCGCGAGGGCGCGACCCTGGTCGTCGCCGAACCCGGCGTCCACAAGGATCCCGTTCTGCTGGCCCGGCTGATCCGCGAACAGGCGGTCACCACCTGCCACTTCGTGCCGTCGATGCTCCAGGTGTTCCTGTCCGCGCCGGAGGTGACCGGGTGCGCGGCGGCCCTGCGCCGGGTCTTCTGCAGCGGCGAGGCCCTGCCCCGCGAGACGGCCAACGCCTTCGGGCGCACCCTGCCGGGCGTCGGGCTGCACAACCTGTACGGACCGACCGAGGCCGCCGTGGACGTCACGTACCACGCCTGCGCGCCGGGTGCCCCGGGGGCGGTGCCGATCGGGCGGCCGGTGTGGAACACCCGCCTGTACGTCCTGGACGCGGCGCTGCAGCCCTGCCCGCCGGGAGTGCCGGGCGAACTGTACCTGGCGGGCGTGCAGTTGGCCGACGGCTATCTCGGCCGGGCGGAGCTGACGGCGTCCCGGTTCGTGGCCGACCCGTTCGGCCCGGCGGGCGGCCGGATGTACCGCACCGGCGACCTGGCGCGCTGGACGCCGGCGGGCGAGGTGGAGTACCTGGGCCGCACCGACCACCAGGTGAAACTGCGCGGGCAGCGCATCGAACTCGGCGAGATCGAGGCCGCGTTGGCCGCCCGGCCGGGCGTCGACGGCGCCTGTGCGCTGGTCGTCGAGGACCGGCTCGTGGGCTATGTGACCGGGGAGGCCGAGCCGGTCGCGGTGCGGGCCGCGCTGGCGCGGGAGCTGCCGGAGCACATGGTCCCGGCGGCCGTGCTGGTCCTGGAGGCGTTCCCGCTCAGCCCCAACGGGAAGCTGGACCGCCGTGCCCTGCCCGCTCCGGTCTTCACCGGAGGCGGGGCCGGAAGGCGCCCCGCCTCGGCGCGCGAGGAGGCGCTGACCCGGCTGTTCGCCGAGGTGCTCGATGTCCCGGCGGTGGGCCCCGACGACGCGTTCTTCGACCTGGGCGGCACCTCGCTGCTCGCGGTCCGGCTGGTGGCGCGGATCCGGGAGGAGTTCGCGGCCGAGCTGACGATCGGCTCGCTCTTCGAGGCGCCGACGCCGGCCGCGCTGAGCGCCCGCCTGGACGCCGCCGGACCGGCCGCCGGGGAGGCCCTGGGCGTCGTACTCCCCCTGCGGGCGGAGGGCGAGGGACCGCCGCTGTTCGCCGTCCATCCGGCGGGCGGCATCGCCTGGTGCTACGCCGGTCTGGCCGCGCGCCTCGGACCCGGGCGTCCGGTGTACGGCATCCAGGCCCGCGGTCTGGTCGGCGACGAGCCGCTGCCGGGCTCGCTGCGGGAGGAGGCGGAGGACTACGTCGAACGCATCCGCGAGGTGCGGCCGCACGGCCCCTACCGGCTGCTCGGCTGGTCGGTGGGCGGAGTCCTCGCGCACACCGTGGCCGTCCTGCTCCAGCAGGCCGGCGAGGAGGTCGAACTCCTCGCCCTGCTCGACGCGTTCCCGGCCGAGCAGTGGCGGGAGAGGCCTGCGCCCGAGGAGGGCGACGCGCTCACCGCGGTGCTGCGCATGGCGGGCTTCGACCGCACGGACGAGCGGACCCGTGACGACGTACTGGCGACCCTGCGCCGGGCCGGCAGCCCGCTCGCCGGGCTGTCCGACCACACGCTGTCGCGGATCGTCGACATCGTCCCCAACCACGCCCGGATGATGCGCGAGCACCAACACCAGCGCTACGAGGGCGACTTGCTGTTCTTCACCGCCGCCGCCCCACGGGCCGAGGACTGGCTCACCCGGGAGGCGTGGCGGCCGCACGTGAGCGGGGCGATCGTCAACCACGACCTGGACTGCACGCATCCGCAGCTGATGCGGGACCGCCACCTCGACGACATCGCGGCGGTGCTCGCCGCCCGGCTGAAGGAGCTCGACGCATGACCGCGCAGCCCGGCCCCTTCGACCCGGGGCCCGAGGGCCACGACACCCACTTGGTGCTGGTGAACGCCGCCGGCCGGATGTCCCTGTGGCCGTCCTGGCGTGAGGTGCCGTCCGGCTGGACGGTGTGCTTCGGCCCCGCCCCGCACCCGGCCTGCGTGCGGCGGGTGGAGGCGGGCCCGGAATGAGCGGACGGACGCGTTCCGGAGGTTCACACCGCGGGTGCGTGCCACTCGGCGCACACGGCGGTGAGGCCGTCCATCAGGGCCGCCGCCCAGCAGCAGTGGTCGTGGCCCCCGGCATACACGTTCAGGGACGCGTCGAATCCCCGCGCCGACATGAGGGCGTGCAGACTGCGCATGTCGTCGAGGATCGTGCCCTCGTTGGAGCCGACGTCCATGCGGATGGTGACGTCGCCGACCGGTGCCGCGGCCGCCTGCTCGTGCAGCCAGGTGTCATCGCCGCTCACCAGGGTCTGCGGCCGCGCCTTCATTCCGGGCCGCCACCAGGTGGACGCGGAGTGGGCGAGCACCGTGCCGAAGGCGTCCGGCCGCCGCAGCGCCGCGGCGAGGGCGGTGAGTCCGCCGAGGCTCTGGCCGCACAGGACGGTGCGCCGCGGCTCGGGCCGGCCGGGCAGATCCGCGGTCGCGGCCGGGATGATCTCGTCGGCCACGGCGTCGATGAACCGCGGGTTGGCGCCGAGTTGGCGCATGCGCTGCGCCGTGCCGGCGCCGGCCTCGACGCCGAGGACGGTCAGGGGCGGGATCCTGCCCGTGGCGACGGCGGCGGTGAGCGCGTCGGCGATCGCGTACTGGCCGAACCACTTCTCGCCGTCGAGCATGACCAGCAGCCCCGGATCGGTCGCCGCCTCGGTGGCGGGGACGAGGCGCCGTACCCGGTAGGTGTTCCCGTCCGCGGCGGGGACCTCGATCGTGTCGGTCCGAGCACCGGGTACGGGCCGGGCCGGGGGGTGCCATTCGTCCAGCGAAGGTGCGCCGTCCAGTTCGATCATCGAGCCGAACGGTCCGCCGGCCCGGTGGTTGAGGGGGTCCGACCGGTCGTCGGGCAGGCCGCGGGCGGTGCCGCCCCGGGGGCCCTGCGCGGTGATGTGCGGGTCGTCCGCGGTGAAGGGATGGATGCGGTAGCCGCAGCGCAGGCCCAGGGGCAGCCGCAGGCTGACGTACCAGAGGCCGGTGCCGTCGAGGCGTCGCATCATCCCGCGGGGCGCGAGGTGCTTGTCGGTGACGCGGTTGGCCAGCAGGTAGACGCCCTCGACCGGCCGGTCCTGGCGCCACACCACGGTCACCAGGCGTTCGCCCGGGGCACCTTCGGCGGGTTCGACCAGAGGCGCGCCCCGTTCGGCCAGCTCCCGCCAGAAGTCCTCCAGCGCTGAGCCGCCCTGTGTCCGCAGCTCGCTCACGAGCCGCCTCAGCCGCGGGCTCTCGATCGCGGGTACGGCTGCCGACCCACTCATGGCACTCCCCTCCCTTTCCAGCAAACCCCATCGATCAATCAGGCAAGGCTAACCTAAGCAAAAGGAGATGATCATGCGCGTGCTCTTTGTCGGGCCCCCGCTGTACGGACTGCTGTATCCGGTCCTGTCCCTGGCCCAGGCCTTCCGCACCGAAGGACACGAGGTCGTGGTGGCGAGTGCCGGTGCCTTCACCCGGCGGGTCGCCGAGGCCGGCCTCGTCGGCTTCGACACCGCACCGGAGCTGGACTCCGAGGCCGAGTACCGCCGAGGGGAGGAGCGGCGCAAGCAGCAGAACCTCGGCACGAAGATGGGGAAGTTCTCCTTCTTCGGCGACGAAATGGCCGACGCCCTGGTCGACTTCGCCGGCGGCTGGCGACCGGACCTGGTGGTGTATCCCCCGCTGGGTGTCGCGGGCCCGCTGGTGGCGGCCAAGTACGACCTGCCCGTCGTCATGCAGACCGTCGGGTTCGGTCACCAGCGGTGGCATGTGGAGGGCGTGACCCGTTCGATGGCGGACGCCTACGCCCGGCACGGTCTCGAGGGCCCGCCGCGCGACCTGGCCTGGCTCGACATCGCCCCGCCGAGCATGCGGGTGCTCGACGAGCCGGACCTGTGGTCGATGCGCTACGTGCCCTTCAACGGCGGCACCGTCCTGGAGGACTGGTGGAGCGCCGACACCGGTCGCCCGCGCATCGTCGTCAGCCTCGGCACGCTCAAGCCCATGGTCGACGGCATCGACCTGATCAAGTGGGTCGTGGAGTCCGCGCACGAGTCGGACGCGGAGTTCGTGCTGTCGCTGGGCGAGCACGGGCAGCGGGAGATCGACTCGCTGCCCGACAACGTACGCCTGATGTCCTGGATCCCGATGGGACCGCTGCTCGGCCGGGCCGCCGGTTTCATCCACCACGGCGGAGCGGGCAACACGCTGACCGCGCTCTCGGCGGGCGTCCCGCAGATCGTCTTCGGCCAGGGCGCCGACCGGCCCACCAACGCGCGGACCGTCGAGCAGCGCGGCTGCGGCTTCGTCCCCGGCGAACACGGCCTGGTCAAGGAGGACATCGACCGCCTGCTCACGGACACCGCACTGCGAACGGCCGCCGCCGAGGTACGGGACGAGATGCGGGCGCAGGACCCGCCGACGGTCGTCGCCCGCCGCCTCGCCGACCTGCTCACATCCGGAACCGGCCGCGGCCCGGCCCCCCACGCCCCCACGGACCGCTGAGGACATGATGGCGACTTCCCCCTTCCCCACCGCAGACCCCGGCTGGCTGCGCCGGCTCCTGGGCATCTGCCTTCGGCACCGCCGGCTCATGGCCGCGATCGTGCTCTCCTCCATCCTGAGCATCGTCCTGGTGACGCTGGGCCCCCTGCTCACCAAGGACGGCGTGAACCGCGCCGTCGCCGGCGACAGCCACGGCATCGGCTGGGTGGCCGGCGGCCTCGTCCTGATCGCCGCGATCGACTTCGCGGGCAACTACGTACGCCGCTTCACCGGCGGCAGGCTCGCCCTCGGCGTGCAGCACGGCCTGCGCGAGGAGGTCTTCGCGAGCATCCAGCGGCTCGACGGCCCCGGCCAGGACAAGCTGCGCACCGGGCAGGTCATCTCCCGCACCAACAGCGACCTGCAGCAGATCCAGCAGATGCTGACGATGCTGCCGGTGCCGCTGACCGTGGTGACCTACTACCTCTTCGCCGTCGTCGCGATGCTCTGGCTCTCGCCGCAGCTGACCGCCGTGACCGTGCTGGTCGTCGTGGCCCTCGGCGCGGTCGCGCTGTGGACCAGGCGCCGCGTCTTCGAGACCTCGGCGAAGGCGGCGAACGACGCCGCCGAGGTGACCGAGCACCTCAAGGAGACCATCGACGGCGTCCGGGTCGTCAAGGGCTTCGGCCAGGAGGAGCGGGAGATCCGCCGCCTGGAGCGGTCCACCCGCGCCCTGTTCGGCCAGCGCATGCGCATGATGCGCGTGCACGCCGCGCCCGGAGCGACCATGCTCGCGCTCCCCGTCCTGGGACAGATCGCCGTGCTCGTCTACGGCGGCAGCATGGTCATGGACCACTCGATCGACATCGGCACCTTCATCGCCTTCGCCGCGTATCTGACCATGCTGACCGGACCGACGCGGGTGTTCGCGACGTATCTCGTGATCGCCCAGCGCACCCGGGCCTCCGCCGAGCGGATCTTCGAACTGATCGACTCACGGCCGGAGATCCACGACGGCAGCACCGAACTCGACGCCGCGCCCACGGAGTTGGTGTTCGACAGCGTCGGCTTCGGCTACACCCACGACGAACCCGTCCTGCGCGACGTCTCCTTCCGCGTCGCCGCCGGGGAGACCGTCGCCGTGGTCGGCCCCTCGGGATCGGGCAAGTCGACGCTGTCGCTGCTGATCCCGCGGTTCTACGACGCCACGTCCGGCAGCGTCTTCCTGGACACCGCCGACGGCCGCACCGACATCCGCGAGCTGCGCCTGGAGTCCCTGCGGTCCCATGTCGGAGTGGTCTTCGAGGAGCCGTTCCTGTTCGCCCGCAGCGTGCGCGAGAACATCGCCTACGGACACGAGGACGCGAGTGACGAGGAGATCGTCGCCGCGGCCGAGGCCGCCGGTGCGCACGCGTTCATCACGGCGCTGCCCGACGGCTACGGCACCCGGCTGACCGAGCGCGGCCAGAACCTCTCCGGCGGTCAGCGCCAACGGCTCGCGCTCGCCCGGGCGTTGCTCAACCGGCCACCCGTACTGATCGTCGACGACGCGACCTCCGCCGTGGACGCCACGACCGAGGCCGCCATCCACCGCGCCCTGGAGAACCACATCGGCGGTGGCCGCATCACCGTGCTCATCGCCCGGAGGCGCTCCACCCTGCGGCTGGCCGACCGGATCGTGGTGCTCGACGGCGGCCGCGTCGCCGACAGCGGCACCTATGCCGAACTCGCGAGCCGCTGCGCGGTCTTCCAGGAACTGACAGCGGGCGACACCGACACCGTCGACACCCGCACCGCCCGCACGCCGGGCGAACTGTGGCCCGCTCCGGTACCCGGCACGGACGACGAACCGGGCATCCGCGCGGGCCGACGCGACCGGTTCGCCGAGCTGCCCGCCAAGGTCCTCGCCGCCGGACCGGAGACATCGCCCACGCTGCGATCCATCCTCCGCCCGGTACGCGGCCTGCTGGCCGTCGCCCTCGCTCTGGTGGCCTTCGACGCCCTGGCCCGGGTGGTCGTACCCGTCCTGCTGCAACGCGGCATCGACTACGGCATCGCACCCGGATCCATGAGCACGGTCTGGTGGATCGCCGCGATCTCGCTGCTGCTGTGCGCGGCCAACTGGTTCGTGTACACGTACCAGACCCTGACCAGCGCCAGGGCTTCCGAGGCGGTGCAGTACGCGCTGCGGCTGCGCAGCTACCGACACCTGCAGAAGCTGGGCCTCGACCACTACGAGAAGGAGAGCGGGGGCAGTCTCCTCACCCGGATGACCGTGGACATCGACTCCCTGTCCAAGTTCCTGCAACAGGGCATGGTCCAGGGCCTGGTCAGCGTCCTGACAATGGGCGGCATCGCCGTGGCCATGGCGGTCCTCGACTGGCGCCTCGCCCTCGCCGCCCTCGCCCCCTTCCCGGTGATCGCCATGGTGACGCCGGTCTTCCGCCGGCTGAGCTCCAGCGCGTACAAGGAGGCACGCGACCAGCTCGGCAAGGTCAACAGCTCGCTCCGGGAGAACGTCGCGAGCCTGCGGATCGCGCAGTCCCACGGCAAACAGCGCAGCACGGCGAAGCACTTCAGCGCGCTGTCCAACCTCAACCGCCTCATCCAGGAGAAGGGGCAGCGCTACATCTCGCTGTACTTCCCCTTCCTGGCCTTCTGTTCGGAACTGTCCATGGCGCTCGTGGTGCTGGCGGGCGGCCACCTCGTGGCGAGCGGCTCGGTGACCACCGGTGTCCTGGCGGCGTTCCTGCTGCTGCTCGGGCAGTTCTACGGACCGATCCAGCAGCTGTCGTCCATCTACGACTCCTATCTGCAGACCCGCACCAGTGTGCGCCAGGTCATCGACCTGCTGGCCACCGAGCGGACCCAGCGTCCCGTCCCCGACCCGGTCCCCGTGACCGGCCCGTTCCGCGGACGGATCGAACTGCGGGACGTGACCTTCCGGTACGAGGGCGCCGCCGAGGACACCCTCGACATCCCCGAACTGACCCTGGAGGCGGGGCAGAGCGTCGCCGTCGTCGGAGCCACCGGCGCGGGGAAGTCGACCCTGGTGAAGGTCCTCGCGCGCTTCTACGACCCGGCGTCCGGCAGCGTGCTCCTCGACGGCGTCGACAGCCGCCGCTACGACCTGGCCGGCTTCCGGCGGCGGGTGGGCATCGTCCCCCAGGAGGCCCATCTGTTCGAGGGCGACATCGCGGAGAACATCCGTTACGGCCGTCCCGACGCCGGTGACGAAGAGGTCGCCGCCGCGGCGGACGCGGTGGGCGCGACCGCGAGCATCGCCCGGCTGCCCGGCGGGTTCCGGCACCCCGTCAGCCAGGCGGGCGGCAACCTGTCGGCCGGCGAACGCCAGCTGATCGCGCTGGCCAGGGTCGCGCTGGTCGATCCGGACGTGCTGCTGCTCGACGAGGCCACCGCGATGCTCGACGCCGGCACCGAATCCGCCGTGCTCGACGGCATGTTCAGGGCCGTACGCGACAAGACGGCGCTGTTGGTGGCCCATCGGCTCACCACGGCCGCGCGCTGCGACCGGATCCTGGTGATGGACGCCGGACGGCCGGTCGAATTCGGCACGCACGACGAGCTCCTCGCCGCGAACGGGGCCTACGCCCGTCTGTGGCGCAGCGCCCAGTCACCGTCCCGGGACGAGCCCGCTCACGACGAGATCGAGTCGATGGTCTGAGGCCAGGCCTGACGCGCTGAAGGGGGCGGCCCCCGCGGTGATGTCCGTGGGGGCCGCCCTCCGTGGGGGCCGCCCCTTCTCCTGCCGTCGCTCCCAAAGGGCGGAGGCAGGCGTCACAGATGGTGCGCCCGGCGCTCCCGGAGCAGCAACCACGCCAGATACAGGCCGCCGCCCACCCCCATGACCACCCCCACCGGCATCAGCGCCGAACCGGTCGCGCGCTGGGTCACCAGGTCCGCCGCCGCCACCAGAACGGCGCCCATCCAGGCGGCGGGCAGCAGGCCCGGCCCGGTGGCCCTGGTGAGTCGGCGCGCCAGCTGGGGCGCCGCCATCGCGAGGAACGGGATGGGTCCCGCGGCGGCCACCGCCAGGGCAGTGAGACCGGTGCCCGCGCAGAGCAGCACCAGCCGGCTGCGCTCCGGCGGCACCCCGAGGGCGCCCGCGGTGTCGTCCCCCATCTCCAGGATGCTCAGTCGGCGCGCGTACGCCAGGACCACCGGGACGCAGAGGATCAGGCCGAGCCCGGCGGTGCGGACATCGCTCCAGCCGCGGGCGTTGAGTGAGCCGATCATCCAGCCGGCGGCCTGTGCCGCCTTGCCGATGTCGGCGCGCACGTAGAGGTAGCTGGTGGCGGATCCGAGCACCGCGGAGGCTCCGATGCCGACGAGGACGAGCCGGTAGCCGTGCACACCGCGCCGCCACGCCAGCACATAGACCGCCGTGGCCGTGGCGAAACCGCCGGCCAGCGCGCCGAACGCCGTCTGCGGCGCTCCCGCGTCGAACAGGATGATCGCGACGAGTGCCCCCGCGGAGGCGCCGTTGCCGAATCCGATGATGTCCGGGCTGCCCAGCGGATTCCGGGTGAGCGACTGGAACACGGCGCCGGCCATGCCCGTACCGAAGCCGACCAGGACGGCCACCAGGGCGCGCGGCAACCGCAGGTCGAGCACGATGAACTCGGCGCCCGGCGGCCCGTGTCCGGCGAACGTCCTGAGCACTTCCACAGGCGTCAACTCGTAGGCGCCCGTGCCGAGGGAGAGCACCACCGTGCAGGCACCGGTCACGGCGAGTGCGAGGCAGACCAGCAGGGCGCGCGGGTCGAAGCGGAGCGAGTAGCGCCCGGCGCGCATCCGGCCATGGCGCAGCACAGTGACCCCCAGATCCCGGCAAGTCGTCACAGCTGGGCCACCTTCCGCTGCCGTACGAGGTGGATGAAGATCAGGCCGCCGAGGAACGAGGTCACGATGTCCACCTCGATCTCGGACGGTGGCACCAGGACGCGGCCGATCACATCGGACCCGAGCAGCAGCGCGGGGGCGAACAGCGCGCAGTAGGGCAGCAGCCAGCGGGGGTCGGGGCCGGTGAACGCCCGTACGGCGTGCGGGATCATCAGACCGACGAAGCCGATGGGCCCGCACAGGGCGGTCGCGCTGCCGCACAGCAGGGTGATGGCCACGATCGACAGGATCCGGGTACGCCGTACCGAGGTGCCGACCGCGCGGGCGTGGTCGGTCCCCAGGGCGAGTGCGCCCAGCGGCCGGGCCAGGGCGAACGAGAGCAGGGTGCCCGCGATCAGCAACGGCAGTGCGGCGAGCAGGAGTTGAGGGTCACGCCCGGCCAGGGTGCCGACCGACCAGTGCCGCATCGAGTCGAGGGTGCTCAGGTCCCAGAGCTGCAGTCCGTTGACGTATCCGAACAGTGCGGCGTTGACGGCCGTTCCGGCGAGCGCGAGGCGGACCGGGGTGGCCGAGCGGGCGCCGCCCAGCGCGTTCACCGCGGCGGCGGCGACGGCCGCCCCCGTGAGCGCGAACCACAGGTACCCGCTGAAGGAGGTGATACCGAAGACGCCGATCGCGGTGACGACGGCGGCGGACGCGCCCGCGTTCACGCCGAGCAGACCGGGGTCGGCAAGCGGATTGCGGGTGAGGACCTGCATCACACCCCCGGCGAGTCCGAGCGCCGCGCCGACCGCGATGCCGATGAGCGTCCGAGGCAGACGCAGTTCGCGGACGATGTTGTCGAAGCGCGATCCCGAGGGCGACACGAGTCCCGACCAGACATCCGCGAGCGGTATGTGCTGGGTGCCCACGGTCAACGACAACGCGGACGCCGCGACGAGCAGCGTCACCCCGAGAAGCAGGCCGACGGCTCGAGGACGGCGGGCGCGGCCGACAGCCGAGAACCCTCCGACTCCTCCAGAGGGCCGGCGAATCCTAGTAAGCATTAACTTAGCTTAGGCTAACCTCATTAGAGGGCCTGGTCGTGCAAGTCAGGAACCCTTGGTGGCCGGCTCCAGGATCGCGACGCACTCCACGTGATGCGTCATCGGAAACAGATCGAACGCCCGAAGCGTCCGCACCCGATACCCACCGTCCCGGAAATACCCCAGGTCCCGCGCCAACGCCGCCGGATCGCAAGCCACGTACGCGATCCTCCGTGCCCCCAGAGACGCCAGATGCTCCACCGTCCTCCGCCCCGCCCCCGCCCGCGGCGGATCCAGGACGATCAGGTCGACCTCCGTGATGCCCGTGCGCGGCAGGACCGTCTCCACCTTGCCCTGCTCGATGCGGACCCGGTCGAAGTCGGCCAGGTTGTGCCGCGCGTCCTCGACCGCCCGCTTGCCGGACTCGATGCCGAGGACCGCGCCCTTGTCGCCGAGCCGGTCGGCGAGGGCTCCCGCGAACAGGCCCACACCGCAGTACAGGTCGAGCGCCATCTCGCCCTTGCGCGGCAGCAGACCCTGCATCACGGCCCTGACCAGGGTGTCCGCCGCCATCGGGTGGACCTGCCAGAAACCGCCGCTGCCCACCCGGTGCGTACGCCCGTCGGCCCGCTCACGCACGAACGCCCGGCCATGGACGCGGTGAATCCCGCCGTCCTTCTCCTCGACCCGCATCACGGACACCGGCTTGTCCAGCTCGACCAGCGGAAGCCGGGCACCCGGCCGCGGCTCCAGGATCACCATGCGGTCCTGGGACCCCGTCGCGGCGATCGCCTCCACCGACGCCATCCCGGACCAGTCCCGCTCCTCGATGCCCAGCTCGCTCACGCCCGGCGCCGCGATCATGCAGTGCTCGATCGGCTCGACCTCGTGCGAACGGTGCCGGCGCAGACCGGCCCGCCCGGACTCCGCGTCCACCGCGTACTGCACACGCGTCCGCCACTGGGGCACCTCACCCGCCGGCAGCTTGTCGCCCTCGGCCGGCATCACCGTGCCGTCCCAGCCGGCCTCCTCGGGTGTCAGCCCCGCCAGCCGCCGCAACTGCTCGGCGATCACCTCGCCCTTGAGCCGCCGCTGCGCCCCCGGCTTGGCGTGCTGCCAGTCGCAGCCACCGCAGCGACCCGGACCGGCGTAGGGGCAAGGGGCCTCGATGCGGTCCTTGGAGGCCGAAATCACCTGCACCGCGTCCGCCCGCAGGAAGCGCGCCCCCTCCTCGCCCTCCGTCACCCGCGCCACGACCCGCTCACCGGGCAGCGCGTGCCGGACGAAGAGCACCTGGCCCTCGGCGGTACGGGCGATGCAGTGCCCGCCGTGCGCGACGGGCCCGACCTCGACCTCGTACTCCTCCCCCACCAGCGACCGCGCCTCTGCCTCCGCCTGCGATTTCTTCGGTTCTGCCTGCATGGCGGAGTGGCTCCAGAGTCGAGAGAGAACAGGTGGGAAAGAACAACGGCCGGACAACAGCCCACCAGTCTACGTGGGTGTCGTCCGGCCGCTGACCAGCGAGCGTCAGCCCTTGCCGGCGCCCGACGGGCCCGACGAGCCGGCCGTGCCCGACGGCTCCTTCGGCCGGCCCTGATCCGCCGGTCCACGCCGTACCGAACCCGGCGCGTTCCACTCCTGCCGCTTGCGGGCCCGGTTCCTCGCGGCCTCGGAGGACTCCAGCTGGTAGGGCACGGACGTCACCATGACACCCGGCGTGAACAGCAGCCGGCCCTTGAGCCGCAGCGCGCTCTGGTTGTGCAGCAGATGCTCGTACCAGTGGCCGACCACGTACTCGGGGATGATCACGGACACCGCGTCGCGCGGCGACTCCTTCCGCAGCCCCTTCACGTACTCGATGATCGGCCGCGTGATCTCGCGGTACGGCGAGTCGAGAACCTTCAGCGGCACGTCGATCCCGCGCCGCTCCCACTCCTCGCGCAGCGCCTTGGTCTCCGCCGGGTCGACGTTGACGGTGAGCGCCTCCAGCGAGTCCGAGCGCATCAGCTTGGCGTAGGCGAGGGCGCGGAGCGTGGGGCGGTGGATCTTGGAGATCAGGACCACCGAGTGCACGCGGGACGGCCGTACGCTGTCGTCGCTCGGGCCCTCGGGGGCCGCGATCTCGGAGGCCACACGGTCGTAGTGCTTACGGATGGCCGTCATCGTCGCGTAGAAGATGCACATGCCGAGCAGGGCCACCCAGGCGCCGTGGGTGAACTTGGTGACCAGGACGACGACCAGGACCAGGCCGGTGAAGAAGGCGCCGAAGGTGTTGATCGCGCGGGAGCGCACCATGTGGCGGCGCTTGGCCGGATCCTTCTCGGTGGCCAGGTGGCGGTTCCAGTGCCGGACCATGCCGGTCTGGCTGAGCGTGAAGGACACGAACACGCCGACGATGTAGAGCTGGATGAGGCGGGTGGAGTCCGCGCCGTAGATCACCGTCAGCAGCGTGGCCGCGCCGGCCAGGAGCACGATGCCGTTCGAGAACGCCAGCCGGTCGCCGCGGGTGTGCAGCTGGCGGGGCAGGTAGCGGTCCTGGGCGAGGATCGAGCCGAGCACCGGGAAGCCGTTGTACGCGGTGTTCGCGGCCAGGAACAGCACCAGCGCGGTGGCCGCCGCGAGGACCACGAAGAAGAAGCTGCCCTTGCCGAAGACGGCCTCGGCGACCTGGGTGATGACCGGGTTCTGGACGTAGTCGGCGCCGACGCCGATGCCGTTCTTGAGCAGGTCGGTGGCCGGGTTCTCGGCCATGCGGACCTTGGTGGTCAGGGCGAGGACGATGATGCCGCAGAACATGGTGACGGCGAGCAGGCCCATCGCCGCAAGGGTGGTCGCCGCGTTCTTCGACTTGGGCTTGCGGAAGGCCGGGACGCCGTTGGAGATCGCCTCGACACCGGTGAGCGCGGCGCAGCCGGAGGAGAAGGCGCGCAGCATCAGGAAGACGAGCGCGAAGCCCGCGAGGCCCTGGTGCTCGGCCTTGATCGTGTACTGGGCCGTCGGCGCGCGCATGGTGTCGTCGAGCACCAGCCCGCGGAAGGCACCCCACGCGATCATGATGAAGACGCCGCCGACGAAGACGTACGTCGGAATCGCGAAGAGCTTGCCGGACTCCTTCACGCCGCGCAGGTTCATCAGCGTGAGCAGCACGATCACGGCCACCGCGCAGAGCACCTTGTGCTCGACCACGAACGGCACCGCAGAGCCGAGGTTCTCGATGCCGGAGGCGATCGAGACGGCGACGGTGAGGACATAGTCGACGAGCAGGGCACTGGCGACGGTGAGGCCCGCCTTGGGCCCGAGGTTGGTGGTGGCCACCTCGTAGTCGCCGCCGCCGCTCGGGTACGCGTGCACGTTCTGCCGGTACGAGGCGACGACGGTGAACATCAGCACGACCACCGCGAGGGCGATCCAGGGGCTGAAGTGGTACGCCGACACGCCCGCGATGGACAGGACCAGCAGCACCTCTCCCGGGGCGTAGGCCACGGAGGACAGCGGGTCGGAGGCGAAGACGGGGAGGGCGATGCGCTTCGGCAGGAGCGTTTCGCCCAGCCGGTCACTGCGCAGTGCGCGCCCGATCAAGATCCGTTTGGGCACGTCGGTCAGTTTGGACACAACAGAGCATCGTAGGCGTTCGAACGGGTGCCCAACCACCCTCCCCCACTCTCGACACGCTCGAGCGGGGGGACCCCCATCCTCGATCTGCTCTCCGAGTGAAATCGGAGCTCCCTCCGGCTGCGGATTCCGCAGCTCAGCGCGCCCGCATGTCTATATGACGAACACCGCCCGAATTCCCGGCCGTCGCCGCCCCCTGGAGGTCCCATGCACGCCACCGCCGAACTGATCGGCGCCGCCGCGACCCTCGTCGGCCTCGGAATCCTGACACTTGTGAGCATCCGGAGCATCAGCCGCCGCTGAGAACTCCCTGTGCACGGCAACCGTGCACGGGGGTGCCGACGTCCTACCGCGCGTGTGTAGCTTGGGCGTCGGTCTGAGACCCTGATCTGAGCAGTAGTTTTCGGTCATTCGGAAGGACGGTCGTGCACATCGTCATCATGGGCTGCGGAAGAGTGGGTTCCGCTCTGGCCCAGACACTGGAGCAACAGGGGCACACGGTCGCCGTGATCGACCAGGACCCCACGGCCTTCCGTCGGCTCGGCCCCGGGTTCGGTGGCCGCCGCGTCACCGGCATCGGCTTCGACCAGGACACCCTGCGCGAGGCCGGCATCGAGGAGGCCGGCGCCTTCGCCGCCGTCTCCAGCGGTGACAACTCCAACATCATCTCGGCCCGCGTGGCCCGCGAGATGTTCGGCGTGGAGAACGTCGCGGCCCGCATCTACGACCCGCGTCGTGCCGAGGTGTACCAGCGCCTGGGCATCCCCACCGTCGCGACGGTCCGCTGGACGGCCGACCAGATGCTGCGCAGGCTGCTCCCCTCGGGCGCCGAGCCCCTGTGGCGCGACCCCACCGGCGGCGTCCAGCTCGCCGAGGTGCACGCCTCCCCCGCCTGGGTCGGTCACAAGATCAGCAGGCTGCAGGAGGAGACGGGCGTCCGCGTGGCGTTCCTCACCCGGCTCGGCGAGGCGATCCTGCCCAGCTCGCAGACGGTGCTGCAGGAGGGCGACCTGGTGCATGTGATGATGCGCACCGACGAGGTCGACAAGGTCGAGGCGTCCTTCGCCAAGGGTCCCGAAGAGGAGGGCGGTCACTGATGAGGGTCGCCATTGCCGGTGCCGGCGCGGTCGGCCGCTCGATCGCGGGCGAGCTGCTGGAGAACGGCCACGAGGTCCTGCTCGTCGACAAGGCGCCGACCGCCATCTCGGTCGAGCGCGTCCCGCAGGCGGAGTGGCTGCTCGCCGACGCCTGCGAGATCACGTCCCTGGACGAGGCCGCGCTCCAGCGCTGCAACGTCGTGATCGCCGCGACCGGCGACGACAAGGTGAACCTGGTCGTCTCCCTCCTCGCGAAGACGGAGTACGGCGTCCCGCGCGTCGTCGCCCGCGTCAACAACCCGAAGAACGAGTGGCTCTTCAACGAGTCCTGGGGCGTCGACGTCGCCGTCTCCACCCCCCGCCTGATGTCGGCGCTGGTAGAGGAAGCGGTCTCGGTCGGCGACCTGGTCCGCCTCCTCCGCTTCAGCCATGGCGACGCGAACCTCGTCGAGCTGACCCTCCCGGAGGAGTCGGCCCTGGCCGGCACCCAGGTCGGCGACGTGGAGTGGCCCGAGGACACGTCCCTGGTCACCATCATCCGCGGCACCCGTGTCCTCACCCCGACCCGCGACGACTCCCTGGAACCGGGTGACGAACTCCTGTTCGTGGCCGCACAGGCCAGGGAGGAACAGTTGGAGGACCTGCTGTCGGTGCGCCGCGAGGACGCGGCGGGTTAAGGGTTTCGGTTACGACGATGAGGGGCGCCCCGCGAGTGCGGGGCGCCCCTCATCGTCGTACCGCTGACTACGCCTCGCGGCGGTGCCGTGCGCCGGTCGCCTCGGAGTGCTCCGCGGCCAGCGCCGCCTTGCGCTCCTTCTCGGCCTGCTCCTCCGCCTCCATCTCCGCGAAGACGTCGATCGGCGCGGGCGCCTTCGCGAGGAAGACCCAGGTCAGCCAGACCGCCAGCAGGAAGGGCGGGATCTTCAGGGCGATCAGGACCCAGCCGAGCTGCGCGGTGTTGGCCCACCAGTACAGGGGGAAGAGGATCGCGCACTTGGCCAGCAGGATCAGGCCCCAGGCCCAGCTCGCCTTTGCGTACGCCTTCTTGCGGCCGGGGTTGCGGGTGCGCCAGGAGAGGTTCTCCTTGAAGACCGGGCCGAGGATCAGTCCGATCAGCGGGACCCCGCACAGGGTCGTGACGATGTACGCCACCGCCAGGCCCAGCGTGTAGAGCATGCCGGGGAGGTAGAAGTCCTTGGCGTTGCCCGTCATCATCGCGAAGACGACACCGAAGGCGACGCCGAAGACACCGCTGAAGGCGTGCTTGACGGTGTCCCGCATGGCCAGCCGGACCACCACGAGCAGCAGGGACACGGCGAGGGCGGCGATCGCCGACCAGTGCAGGTCCTTGTTGATCGTGAAGATCGTGACGAAGAGCAGGCCGGGCAGGACCGTCTCGACCATGCCCCGCACGCCGCCGAACGCCTCGAACAGGGCGGCCTCGGTCACCGCCCGGGCATCGTCGGCAGACGTGTCCTCTGTCGGCTTGTCGAGCGACGTCACCGGCTACTCCCGTCCGAGGGGTCTCAGTTCGTATTTCGGGTTGAACAGCACCCGGCGGCCCCGGCTCATCGAGATCCGGCCCGATGCGATCAGTCTGCGCCCCGGTTCTATCCCCACGATGGAGCGCCGGCCGAGCCACACCACGTCCAGCGCGGCGGAGCCGTCGAACAGCTCGGCCTCCAGGGCCGGGACGCCCGCCCGCGGCCGCAGGGTGACCGTGCGCAAGGTACCAGTAACCGTGACGACCTGTCGGTCGTGGCAGTCGCCGATGCGCACGCAGCCCGCGGTCTCGGCGTCCTCCCGCAGCTCCTCCGACTCCAGGTCCTCCTGCGACGAGGAGAGCCGGTCGAGCATGCGCCGGAACCGGCCCACCGGCTTTTCGGAACGAGGAACAGAGCTCATATCTGAAGCGTACCGGGGTGCACTGACAGCTTCGTACCCGCGGGCCTACCGCTCGAACCGGTACCCCATGCCCGGCTCGGTGATGAAGTGCTTGGGGTGCGACGGGTCCGCCTCCAGCTTTCTTCTCAGCTGGGCCATGTACACCCTCAGGTAGTTGGTCTCCGTCCCGTACGACGGCCCCCACACCTCCTGGAGCAGCTGCTTCTGGCTCACCAGTCGGCCCGTGTTGCGGACCAGCACCTCCAGCAGATGCCACTCCGTGGGCGTCAGCCGTACGTCCCGGCCGCCCCGGTTGACCTTCTTCGCGGTCAGGTCGACGGTGAACTCCTCGGTGTCCACGACCGTCACCTCGTCGTCCCCGGCCCCGACGGGCTCGGCGCGCCGGACGGCGGCCCGCAGCCGGGCCAGCAGCTCGTCCATGCCGAAGGGCTTGGTGACGTAGTCGTCAGCGCCCGCGTCCAGCGCCTCGACCTTCTCGTCGGAGGTGTGCCGGGCGGAGAGCACCAGGATCGGCACCCGGGTCCAGCCGCGCAGGCCCCGGATCACCTCGACGCCGTCCATGTCGGGCAGGCCCAGGTCGAGGACGACCACGTCGGGGTGGCGCGCGGCGGCGAGCTGGAGCGCGGTGGTGCCGTCGTGGGCCGCGTCGACCTCGTACTTGCGCGCCTTGAGGTTGATCACGAGGGCGCGCACGATCTGCGGCTCGTCGTCAATGACCAACACGCGGGTCATGTGACCTGCCTTTCGGGTTCCGCTGACGGGAGCACCTCCGCGCACGGGCCTTCCGCGCGCAGGGTGAGCACCATGGTGAGGCCTCCGCCGGGCGTGTCCTCGGCGTTCAGGGTGCCGCCCATGGCCTCGGCGAAGCCGCGGGCGACCGCGAGGCCGAGGCCCACGCCGGCGCCGCGCGGGGCGTCGCCGTAGCGCTGGAAGGGCGCGAAGATACGCTCCTTGGCCTCGTCGGGGACGCCGGGGCCGCGGTCGACGACCCGGACCTCGACGCGTTCGGCGATGGCGCTGGCGGCCACCAGGACGGGCTTGCCGGCCGGGCTGTACTTGACGGCGTTCTCCACCAGGTTGGCCACCGACCGCTCCAGCAGCCCGGGGTCGACGGCGACCATGGGCAGCGTCTCGGGGATCTCCAGCTCGACACTGTCCTCGGGCACCCCGACCAGCGCCATCGGCACCACCTCGTCGAGGTCGACCTCGCGGATCAGCGGGGTGACCGTGCCGGTCTGCAGCCGGGACATGTCGAGCAGGTTGCCCACCAGGTGGTCGAGCCGGTCGGCGCCCTCCTCGATGCCCTCCAGGAGCTCCGCCTGGTCCTCCTCGGACCACGCCACGTCGTCCGACCGCAGCGACGAGACGGCCGCCTTGATCCCGGCGAGCGGAGTACGCAGATCATGCGATACGGCGGCCAGCAGCGCCGTCCGGATCCGGTTGCCCTCGGCCAGCGCCCGCGCCTGGTCGGCCTCCTCCTGGAGGCGCCGGCGGTCCAGTACGACGGCGGCCTGCGCGGCGAAGGCGGCCAGCACCCGGCGGTCCTCGGCGGGCAGCACCCGGCCGGTCAGCGCAAGGGCCATGTGGTCGCCGACCGGGACGTCCACGTCGGCGTCCTCGGGCCGCTCGACCGCCGTACCGGGCCCGGCGCGGCCCGCGCAGGTCCACGGGTCGTGCTCGCTCACCCGCTCCAGCAGGGCCGCCGACTCCATGCCGAAGGTCTCCCGGACCCGTTCCAGCAGTTCCTGAAGGCCGGTCTCGCCGCGCAGCACGTTCCCGGCGAGGAAGGACAGGATCTCCGACTCGGCGCGCAGCCGGGCCGCCTGGTGGGTGCGGCGGGCGGCCAGGTCGACGACCGAGGCCACGGAGATGCCGACGCCCACGAAGATCACGATGGCGACGATGTTCTTGGGGTCGGCGATGGTGAAGCGGTGCAGGGGCGGTGTGTAGAAGTAGTTCAGCAGCAGGGAGCCCACCGCGGCCGAGGCCAGCGCGGGCAGCAGTCCGCCGAGCAGCGCCGCCGCGACCGTCACCGCCAGGAACAGCAGCATGTCGTTGGCGAGGCCGAGGTCGATGGTGCTCAGCAGCACCGCCAGGACGACCGGTCCGCCGACGCCGACCAGCCAGCCCCAGATGATCCGGGACCGGCCGAGCCGCGCGCCCCGGGCCACCGGCAGCCCGCGCCCCTTGCCGGCCTCGGCGTGGGTGATGAGGTGGACGTCGAGGTCGGGGCCCGAGTCCCGGGCCACGCTCGCGCCGACGCCCGGCCCGAACACGTACTGCCAGCTCTTGCGCCGGGAGACGCCGAGCACGATCTGGGTGGCGTTGACCCCGCGCGCGAAGGCGAGCAGCGCGGCCGGTATGTCGTCGCCGACGACGTGGTGGAAGGTGCCGCCGAGGTCCTCGACGAGGGTGCGCTGGAGGGCGAGTTCCTTCGGTGAGGCGGAGGTCAGCCCGTCGCTGCTGGCTATGTAGACGGCCAGCACCTCTCCGCCGGCGCCTTTCTCCGCCAGCCGCGCGGCCCGGCGGATCAGCGTGCGCCCCTCGGGGCCGCCGGTGAGGCCGACCACGATCCGCTCCCGCGAGCCCCAGATCTTCGAGACGCGGTGCTCGCTGCGGTACTGCTGCAGGTACTCGTCGACCCGGTCGGCCACCCACAGCAGCGCCAGCTCGCGCAGGGCGGTGAGGTTGCCGGGGCGGAAGTAGTTCGACAGGGCCGCGTCGACCTTGTCGGGCTGGTAGATGTTCCCGTGCGCCATACGGCGCCTGAGCGCCTCCGGCGACATGTCGACAAGCTCGATCTGGTCGGCCCGTCGCACCATCTCGTCCGGCACGGTCTCGCGCTGCCGTACGCCGGTGATGGACTCGACGACGTCTCCCAGCGATTCGAGGTGCTGGATGTTGACGGTCGAGACGACGTCGATGCCGGCGGCGAGCAGTTCCTCGACGTCCTGCCAGCGCCGGTCGTTGCGGGAGCCCGGGATGTTGGTGTGGGCGAGTTCGTCCACCAGGGCGACGGCGGGGGCGCGGCGCAGCACGGCGTCCACGTCCATCTCGGTGAAGACGGCCCCGCGGTACTCCAGCTCCCGGCGCGGCACCTCTTCGAGGCCGTGCAGCATCACCTCGGTGCGCGGCCGGCCGTGGTGCTCCACGAAGGCGACCACGCAGTCGGTGCCCCGCTCCACGCGCCGGTGCGCCTCGGAGAGCATGGCGTACGTCTTGCCGACGCCCGGTGCCGCACCGAGGTAGATCCGAAGCTTGCCGCGTCCCATGGCCCCTATTGTCTTCCGGTCACTGCTGCCTACGCAGCGTCGACCTTACGGCCAACAATCACGACATAAGGGGTCGGCGACGGCCCGGGGGCTCTCTTTGACGGAACTCTGACGCCGGGCCTGCTCAGTGCTCGACGATCTCCCCGTCGCTCAGCTCCAGCACCCGGTCGGCCAGGTCGAGGAGGGTCGCGTCGTGGGTGGCGACGAGCGCGGTGACCCGCTCGCTGTGGACGACGGCGCGCAGCAGCTCCATCACGGCGTGCCCGGTCTCGGCGTCCAGCTGGCCGGTCGGCTCGTCGGCGACCAGGAGCGCGGGGCTGTTGGCGAGCGCGCGGGCGATGGCGACGCGCTGCTGCTGGCCGCCGGAGAGCTCCCCGGGCCGCTGCCGCGCGTGGTCGGCGAGCCCGACGAGGGCGAGGAGCAGCTCGACCCGTTCCTCGCGCTCCCGCACGTCCGCCTTGCGCAGCCGCATCGGGACGCCGACGTTCTCGGCGGCGGTGAGGATCGGGATCAGCCCGAAGGACTGGAAGACGAACCCGATCCGGTCCCGGCGCAGCGCGAGCAGCCCGTCCTCGCCGAGCGCCGACAGCTCCTGCCCGTCGACGCTCACCCGCCCCTGGTCCGGTACGTCGAGTCCGCCGACGATGTTGAGGAGCGTGGTCTTGCCCGATCCCGACCGCCCTTTGAGGGCGACGAGTTCACCGCGCGGCACCTCGAAGGAGACGCCGCGCAGCGCGTGCACGGCGGCCGCTCCATGGCCGTACGACTTGTGGATGTTCTCGACGCGCACCATGGTCTCGGTGACCACCTGGCTGCTCATGTCGCCTCCCCCGTCGACCGGGCGCCAGTATCGCCGCCCGGCGCCCGGTCGATCAACGGTTCAGCCGGGGTTGTCGCCGTGGGTGAGGGTCTCCCAGGCCACGAAGAGGTTGTTGCTGCCGGCCGGGCGCTGCTGCTCGGTCAGGGTCTGGGTGTTGGACATCGCGATGCCGAGGCGGTTGTGGAGGGCGTTGTAGCCGACCTCGGTGACCGGTCCGAGCCCCAGCTTGAGCGAGCCGCCGCACAGCCAGCTCGGGACGGCCGCGCCCAGCTGGTACTTGGACTGGAAGCCCAGCGCCTGCCGCAGCCGCTCGCCCACGTCGGTGCCGTACAGGTCCTGGCCCTGGATCCGGCTGGTCTCGGCGATGTGCGAGATCGCGGAGATGCCGTAGCCCGCGTGGGTGAAGTCGCGGCAGGTCTCCTGGGTGAGCCCGGTGACGAAGGTGGACTGCCCCTGCCAGTAGCTGACGATCTTCGCCTTGGTGTCGAGGTTCTGGCTGGGCACGGTCTTGGGCAGGTCGCCGTCCGTGGACAGGTAGACGTAGGCGGCGGCGCGGGTGCGGAACTTCGCCATGGCCTTGTCGTACGAGGTCTTGTCCTCCAGGAAGACGGAGATGCCGACGGCGGCCTCCATCATCGACAGCTCCCAGTTCCCGTTGGAGTTGGAGCCGTTGATGATCTCGGGGAGGTAGACGTCGCGGAGCATGGTCGCGAAGCGGCCGGAGTTCGTCCAGCTTCCCGTGTACGTGTACTTGATGATCTCGGCGGCCTTCGGCCAGGAGGAGCCCGCCCAGCCGGTCTGCAACGGGGCGTTGCTGTTGGTGTGCTCCTTGATGACGCCGGACCAGGCGTCCATGAGCTGGATCGCCTTCTTCGCATAGCGGTCGTCGCGGGTGATGTACCAGGCGAGCGCGTCGGTGTACGCGGCTATCGCGTCCTCGCGCTCGTCCGTGCAGCCGTAGTCGGGGTTCGAGTACGAACCGCACTCGACCGTCGCGCGCGGCTTGGGCGTGCGGTTCAGGTCGGCGTACTTGCTCGCCAGCAGCTGGTCGAAGGCGCCCTTCCAGGGCTGGGCGCCGGCGTTCACCTTGGTGCGGGCGAAGTCCAACTGCGCCCGGGAGACGGTGACTCCGGGATGGACGAAGGTGCTGGGGGCGGCGTCGGCGGGGTGGGCCAGGACGCCGACGACAAGAGCGGTGACGATCACAAGGAACGCGGGTCTACGCACAGCGACTCCGTTCTCATATATGAACAAAGAGCGCCCTTATGAACCAGGCGTTGAGGCGAGACCGTAGGTACAGACCAATGTGCCGTCAAGGGTCCGCGCACGAGTCCGCGCATGAAAAAAGGCCGCACCCCACCAGGGGTACGGCCCTTTTCGCCATGACTTGTCTACGGCTGTCTAGCGGACCTCGGTGATCTCCGGTCCGCGCTGCAGCTGCCCCATGCCGCCGGAGAAGCGCGAGCCCTCCTCCTGCTGCTGGACGCCCTCGGGGACCATCTGGGCGTCGTTCGGCAGCTTGAGGACGATCGGGTCGCGGGGCGCCATCGGGCCCTCGCCGCGGACCACGACCGTGTCCCGGAAGATCTGCTCAAGCAGACCGGCCGCCTGCGGCTGCACCGCGCCCTGACCCGAGATCACACCGCGCAGGAACCAGCGCGGACCGTCCACACCGACGAACCGCACGACCTGGAAGCCGCCCGTGCCGTCCGGCAGCTGCACCGGCACCTGGGCGCGCAGCTCCCAGCCGAGCGGGCCCTCGACCTCGTCGACGATGCCACCCTGCTGGGTGATGCCGGAGCCGATCTCCTCGCGCACCTCGCCCCAGATGCCCTCGCGCTTGGGAGCGGCGAAGGCCTGCAGCTGGATGGCGCTGTCGCGCAGTACGACGGTCGCCGCGACGATCGCGTCGCCCGCGACCTCGACCCGCAGCTCCATGCCGTCGACGCCAGGCACGAAGAGTCCGCCCAGGTCCACGCGGCCCTCGGCGGGGTCGCGCACCTCGGAGTCGTCCCAGGGCCCGTCGGGCCGCGGTTCGGGCTCGAGCCTCACGCGCTCGCGCTCGACCTCTTCGTCGTCCGCCTCAGTGTCGACACTGTCGACGACCTGCTCGGCCTCGCCGGCCGCGTCCTCGGCGGCACCCTTCTTGTTGCGACGTCCGAACACGTCACTGTCCTTCCCGGTCGGATACGACCGAAGCGTATCGATTCCCACCCGTAGGGCCGCCCATGGCGGCCTCACCGTTTGTGCTGCTCGTCCCGGCCACCGCCGCATGTCCTCCGGTGGACCCGAAGCCCCCTTCGGCCCGCGCCGAGCCGGGAAGCTCCGCGACCTCCCGGAAGCGGACCCTCTCGACCTGCTGGACGACCAGCTGGGCGATCCGGTCGAAGCGCTCGAACCGCACGGCCTCGCGCGGGTCGAGATTCACCACGATCACCTTGATCTCCCCACGGTACCCGGCATCAACCGTCCCCGGGGCATTCACGAGGGCGACACCGCAGCGGGCGGCGAGACCGGACCGGGGGTGCACGAAGGCCGCGTACCCCTCCGGGAGGGCGATCGACACCCCGGTGGGCAGCACGACCCGCTCCCCGGGCGCCAGTTCGCACCCCTCGGTGGTCCGCAGATCGGCTCCCGCGTCGCCGGGGTGCTCGTACGACGGAAGCGGTACGTCCGGGTCGACGCGCCGGATCAGCACGTTCAGGGGGTCACGGCTCACGGGTTCACCTCGAAGGCGCGGGCGCGCCTTTGCTGATCGGGGTCGCTCATGGCGGCGCGGATCTCCTCCGGGCGGCCGTTGTCGATGAAGTGGTCGACCTTCACCTCGATGAACAGCGCGTCCGCGCGGACGGCGACGGGGCCCTCGGGGCCGTCGAGCCGGCCGGTGGCGGTCGAGTAGATCTTGCGGCCGGCCACCGCGGTGACCTCGGCCGTGAGGAAGAGGGTGGTACCGACCGGCACCGGCCGCACGAAGTCCGTCTCCAGGCGGCCCGTGACGGCGATCGTCCGCAGCAGCCAGTTCAGGGAGCCGAGGGTCTCGTCGAGGGCGGTCGCCAGCACGCCTCCGTGGGCGAGGCCGGGCGCGCCCTGGTGGGCGGCCTGCACGGTGAACTCCGCGGTGATGGTGACGCCTTCGCCGGCCCGCGCCGCCAGGTGCAGCCCATGGGGCTGCTCGCCGCCACACCCGAAACACTGTTCGTAGTGCGCCCCGAGAAGCTCACCGGGCGCGGGAGCGTCGGGGTGCCGCACGGGTTTCACCGCGTCGGCGGGAGGCTTCAGAGCTGCGGAAGTACCACTCACAGCCGCAGACCTTACCCGCGCGTCCGCGATATCCGGACACCGTGCCAAGCTTGGCTCCATGCAGCTCTCGACCGCCCCGTACGAAGAACGCCTCACCGCCCCCCGCTCGTGGTGGCTGATCTCCTTCCTGGTCGGCGTCTCCTTCGCCCTGATCCTGCTGCCCTTCGGCACCCTGCCGCTGCTCGGCGGGCTGGTCGGCGGCACGGCGGCGTCGGCGGTCGTGGCGAGCTCGTACGGCTCGGTCCGCATCCGGGTCGTGGGCGGCTCGCTGATCGCCGGCGAGGCGAAGATCCCCGTGACGGCACTGGGAGACGCGGAGGTGCTGGACGCGGAGGAGGCGCGCGCCTGGCGCACGTACAAGGCGGACACGCGCGCGTTCCTGCTGCTGCGCGCCTACATCCCCGGTGCGCTGAAGGTGGAGGTCACCGACCCGGAGGACCCGACGCCGTACCTGTACCTGTCGACGCGGGAGCCGGAGCGGCTGGCCGAGGCGCTGAAGGCGGCCCGTCAGGCGGCGGTGTAGGGCCCGCTCAGCGGCCCAGTTCCCTGGCGATGTCCCCGAGCTCCAGCGGCTTCGCGGGGGCCTCCAGGGCGGGCAGCTCGGGCAGCGCGTCCCAGGACACCTGGATCTTGCGCAGGTCCTTGCGGATGCGCTCGGCGAGCCGCTTGGTGTCCCGGCGGTTCATGGCCGCGCCCACGGCCGCGCCCACCAGGAAGGGCATCAGGTTGGGCAGGTCGCGCACCATGCGCTTCATGATCTGCTGGCGCAGCTGCTGCTTCATCTGGCTGTTGAGCGCGCCGCCCATGCTCGACGGCTTCGTCACGTCGACCCCGCGCTCTCCCGACCAGGAGTTCAGGTAGGCGGTGCTGCGCTCTTTGAGATTGCCGGGCGGCCGTACGCCGTAGACCTCGTGCAGTTCGGCGATGAGCTTCAGCTCGATCGCGGCCACGCCGGTGATCTCGGCGGCGATCTCCGTCGGCATGGCGGGCGGCACGGGCAGCATCGCCACCGCTCCGACCCCCGCTCCGACCGTCGAGGTCGCGACGGCCGCGCCCGCCACGAGCTTGTCGGCGAGCTGTTCGGGCCCGAGGCCCGGGAACTGCCTGCGGAGCGTCGCGAGGTCGCGTACGGGGATCCGCGGGGCGTTCTCGATGATCCGGTCGGCGAGGTACGCCAGGCCCGCTCTGGCCCGGCTGCCGCCCTTGCGGACGCCTTCTCGCGCCTTGTCACGGATCGCCGCGGCCCGCCGTCCGGCGACGGGCGCGGGTTCCTTCTCCGACGGCACCGGGAGGTCAGCCCGGTCGGTCGCCGGTTCGAGCGAGGCCGATCCGGTGGATCCGGTGGTGCCGGATGTCGTACCGGACGAGCCCCGCTCGTCGTCACGCGTGCCGTGGGGGCCTTGCTGCGGCCCCTGGTCCGCTCCCGACAGGAGGAAGCGGCGCTTCCGAGGTGGGGTCGAGCCAGTCACGGCCGACCCGTCCTCAGTCGCAGTCGCGGCAGATCGGCTGACCGTTCTTCTCCCTGGCCAGCTGGCTGCGGTGGTGCACCAGGAAGCAGCTCATGCAGGTGAACTCGTCCTGCTGCTTGGGCAGCACCCGGACGGCCAGCTCCTCGTTCGAGAGGTCGGCTCCGGGCAGCTCGAGGCCCTCCGCGGCCTCGAACTCGTCGACGTCGACCGCCGAGGTCGACTTGTCGTTCCTCCGGGCCTTCAGCTCTTCAAGGCTGTCGGAGTCGACGTCGTCGTCGGTCTTGCGTGGGGTGTCGTAATCCGTTGCCATTTCGCTCTCCCCCTCTGGGTGTCTGCGGGTGTCTCCAGCGCACGTAACGCGTGAGAGGCCGGACTTGTGCCCGCCTCGAGGCGGAGATTTTGCCTCACATCAAGGTCTGTTACTCAATCGACACCCAACCGGACCCCTCAAGAGTGATCGGCTTGGATGGCGAACGGGACCGTACACGGTCCCCATGCCGCACTTCAAAGGCGTCTCAACCTGTACTTCCCGTGATCAAGACACCCGAAAACCCGGATTTTCCCGGCTTTCCGACGGCCAACATCATCACGGAGAGTAGATGGCCGGAAATTCGCCCATGTGATCGATCACACACGGAGCACCCTCCTCCATGCCCGGAAAATTCCGCGCAAAGCGAACAACCCTGTGTGCCGCCGACACCATCTCAGATGGGCAATGTGACACGCATCACCAGCCCGCCCCCCTCTCGCGGCTGCGCCGAAATATGTCCGCCATGGGCTCGCGCCACCGACCGGACGATGGAAAGTCCCAGGCCGACGCCCTTGTCGCTGCCCGTCCGCTCGGTGCGCAGCCGCCGGAAGGGCTCAAACAGGTTGTCGATCTCGTAGGCGGGTACCACAGGACCGGTGTTCGACACGACCAGGACCGCCTGACCGTGCTGGACCTCGGTGGTGACCTCGACCCAGCCGTCCTCGGAGACGTTGTACCGCACGGCGTTCTGTACGAGGTTCAGCGCGATGCGCTCCAGCAGCACGCCGTTGCCCTGCACCACCGCGGGTTTCTGCTCGCCGCGGATCACCACGCCCTTGGCCTGTGCCTCCGCGTGCACCTGGTCGACGGCCTGCTGGGCGACCTCCGCCAGGTCGACCGGTTTGCGCTCTACGATCTGGTTGTCGCTGCGGGCGAGCAGCAGCAGACCCTCCACGAGCTGCTCACTTCGCTCATTGGTGGCCAGCAGCGTCTTGCCGAGCTGCTGCAGCTCCACCGGCGCGTTCGGGTCCGAGAGATGGACCTCCAGCAGCGTGCGGTTGATCGCGAGCGGGGTCCTCAGTTCGTGCGAGGCGTTGCCGACGAAGCGCTGCTGGGCGGTGAAGGCGCGCTGGAGGCGCTCCAGCATGTCGTCGAAGGTGTCCGCGAGCTCCTTCAGCTCGTCGTCCGGGCCGTCCAGCTCGATCCGGCGGGACAGGTCCGAGCCGGCCACCGCTCGGGCGGTGCGGGTGATCCGGCCCAGCGGCGACAGCACCCGGCCGGCCATCGCGTAGCCGAAGGCGAAGGCGATCACCGCGAGGCCCAGCAGGGCCAGCAGGGAGCGGCTGAGCAGGTCGTCCAGGGCGTGCTGGCGCTGGACCGCCTCGCAGGAGTTGAGGATCGAGTTGAACTCGTCGTTGTTGCCCGCCTGGTTGAGCTTGGGACAGGTGGGGCTGCTGATGCCGAGGTTGGTGCCGGTCACCGAGAACGTCTGGCCGCTGCCCTCGTGCAGGGCCTGGGCGGCCAGCAGGTAGATGATCGACAGCAGCAGGATCCCGGCGATCAGGAACATGCCGCCGTACAGCAGCGTGAGCCGTATGCGGATGGTCGGGCGCAGCCAGGGGAACGGCGGTTCGGGCTTGCGGGGGTCCCAGGTGGGTTTGGGGGGTGCCGTGGGGAGAGCGGGTGTGGCGGCCATCAGTGATCAGATCCGGTATCCCGAGCCGGGGACGGTGACGATGACGGGCGGCTCGCCCAGCTTGCGGCGCAGGGTCATGACGGTGACGCGCACGACGTTGGTGAACGGGTCGGTGTTCTCGTCCCAGGCCTTCTCCAGGAGCTGCTCCGCGGAGACGACGGCGCCCTCGGAGCGCATCAGCACCTCCAGCACGGCGAACTCCTTGGGGGCGAGCTGGACCTCCTTGCCGTCGCGGAAGACCTCGCGGCGGTTGGGGTCGAGCTTGATGCCGGCGCGCTCCAGGACCGGCGGCAGCGGCACGCTGGTGCGGCGGCCGAGGGCACGCACGCGTGCGATGAGCTCGCTGAACGCGAAGGGCTTGGGGAGATAGTCGTCGGCGCCGATCTCCAGGCCCTCGACCCGGTCGCTGACGTCGCCGGAGGCCGTGAGCATCAGCACGCGCGTGGGCATGCCGAGCTCGACGATCTTGCGGCAGACGTCGTCGCCGTGGACCAGCGGGAGGTCACGGTCGAGGACGACCACGTCGTAGTCGTTGACGCCGATGCGCTCCAGGGCGGCCGCACCGTCGTACACGACGTCGACGGCCATGGCCTCCCGGCGCAGTCCGGTGGCCACCGCATCGGCGAGCAGCTGCTCGTCCTCGACGACGAGTACGCGCACGTCGGTTGTCCTTCCTGCCTGAGGGTTCTTCATCAGTGTGTGCCTCCATCCTGCCCTTTTCGGCCATAAGTCGGCTGTAAGACGGGGGCGGAGCGGGGAAGAGCGCGGTTGTCTCAACATGAAGAACAGGTGTGAGGCCCGGGAATGCGAGATTTTCTCGTCGGGTTGAGGTTTCCGTGGAAGGAAGCGAGGGGAGGACGGTTCATACCCCGCGATCACGCTCTGCTAGTGCCGCAGCACCATGCGGTACGGCGCAATCCGCTTTCCGCAGAGTGGGCGTGGGTGTCCGGCACCGTCGCCACCCGGCGCGGGCTGTGCCGGGCACCTGATGGAGACGTGATCGCCCCTTCCGAACGGCACACCCCCGTGCCACCGACCCACGACCCAGGACGAGGGGGCGCAGCATGGACGCATTCACCGCAGGACTTCTGCAGCGCATAAGGACGACCGAGTCCGACCTGACGCGGGCTCGCGACGAGGGCGACGACTTCCTCGTCGAGGTGGAACAGGCCGAGCTCGACGACCTGCGCCGCCTTGCCGCCGAGCACGGTGTGGAGGTCGGCGCATAGCGTCTGATCGGCTTTGAGCAGGACAGCGGGCCCCCGGCGAATCCAGCGCCGGGGGCCCGCTGTTCTGTGCCGGCGGTGCTCAGTCGTGCCAGGCGCCGAAGTCCTCCAGGAGGCGCTGGAGGGGTTCGAAGACGCCGGGGGTGGCCGCGACCGTCAGGTCACGGGAGGGGCGCTCTCCGGGGCGGCCACCGGTCAGGGCGCCCGCCTCCCGGGCGATCAGGTCGCCCGCGCCCCAGTCCCAGGCGTTCAGACCGCGCTCGTAGTAGCCGTCCAGGCGGCCGGAGGCCAGGTCGCAGAGGTCGACCGCGGCCGAGCCGCTGCGGCGGATGTCGCGCAGCAGCGGGATCAGCCGCTGGGCCACCTCGGCCTGGTGGGCGCGGACCTCGGTGACGTAGTTGAAGCCCGTGGAGACCAGGGCCTGCTCCAGGGGCGGGGCCGGGCGGCAGCTGAGCTTCCGCTCACCCTGCCAGGCACCGGCCCCGAGGACCGCGTGGTACGTCTCGCCGCGCATCGGGGCCGCCACGACGCCGACGACCGTCTCGCCGTCCTGCTCCGCCGCGATGGAGACGGCCCAGGTCGGCAGGCCGTAGAGGTAGTTGACCGTGCCGTCCAGCGGGTCGATCACCCAGCGGATGCCGCTCGTGCCCTCGGTGGCGGCGCCCTCCTCGCCCAGGAAGCCGTCGTGCGGGCGGTGGGAGGAGATCAGGTCCGTGATCAGTTTCTCCGCGGCGATGTCCATCTCGGTCACCACGTCGATGGGGCTCGACTTGGTGGCGGCCACCGCGAGGTCGGCCGGGCGGCCGTCCCGGAGGAGGTCTCCGGCGCGCCGGGCGGCCTCCAGGGCCAGTTCCAGCAGTTCCTGATGGCGGGGGTCGGTCACGGGGCTCCTCACGCGTAGGGGCTGTCGGCGCCGGCCGCGGCGGGATGCGGGGCGCGGGCCGGGCAGCAGCCGACCGGGCAGAGGTTGTGGCTCGCGCCGAGGGCGCCCAGGGCGCAGGGGGTGACCTCCTGGCCGCGCTCGACGGCCGCGCGCTCCACGACCAGGTCGCGGACGGCCGCGGCGAAGCGCGGGTCGGCACCGACGGTGGCCGAGCGGCGCATCGGCAGGCCCAGCTCCTCAGCCTTCGCCTCGGCTTCCGTGTCGAGGTCGTAGAGGACCTCCATGTGGTCGGAGACGAAGCCGATGGGGGCGATGACGACCGAGGGGGCGCCGGCGCCGTGCAGCTCCTCCAGGTGGTCGCAGATGTCCGGCTCCAGCCACGGGATGTGCGGGGCGCCCGAGCGGGACTGGTAGACGAGCCGCCAGGGGTGGTCCACGCCGGTGCGCTCGCGGACCGCGTCGGCGATCAGCTGGGCCACGTCCAGGTGCTGCTCCACGTACGCGCCGCCCTCGCCGTGGTCCTCGACCGGGCCGGAGCTGTCCGCCGAGGCGGTGGGGATCGAGTGCGTCGAGAACGCGATGTGGGCACCGTCCCGGACGTCCTCGGGGAGGTCGGCCAGGGACTGCAGGACGCCGTCGATCATGGGCTCCAGAAAGCCCTCGTGGTTGAAGTAGTGCCGGAGCTTGTCGACCTTGGGGAGCTCCAGGCCCTCGGCCTCGAGGGCGGCGAGCGAGTCGGCGAGGTTCTCGCGGTACTGGCGGCAGCCCGAGTACGAGGCGTACGCGCTGGTGGCCAGGACCAGGATGCGGCGGTGGCCGTCCGCGGTCATCTCGCGCAGGGTGTCGGTCAGGTAGGGCGCCCAGTTGCGGTTGCCCCAGTAGATCGGCAGGTCCAGGCCGTGCTCCGCGAAGTCCTTGCGGAGGGCGTCCAGCAGGGCGCGGTTCTGGTCGTTGATGGGGCTGACCCCGCCGAACAGGAAGTAGTGCTGACCGACTTCCTTCAGGCGTTCCTTGGGGATGCCGCGCCCACGCGTCACGTTCTCCAGGAACGGGACCACGTCGTCCGGGCCCTCCGGGCCGCCGAAGGAGAGCAGGAGCAGGGCGTCGTAGGGGGTGGCATCGAGCGCGTCTGACATGGGTCGATCCTGCCACCCGGCACTGACAGCCGGGAAACGGCGGGTGGCCGGCACGGGAGCAGCTGCCTCAACAGCGGTTTCCCCGGTGCATTAGGGTGACCTAACTCGTAAGCTGTATCGACTTGCTTCGCGCCTTACCGAGCCGCCGCACCCTCCCTGCGTTTCACTGCCTTTCTCTGACCCGGAGCCCGCCCGTGCCCAGCCCCTACCGCGCCCTGTTCGCCGCCCCCGGCTCCAAGGGCTTCTCCGCCGCGGGGTTCCTCGGCCGGATGCCGCTGTCGATGATGGGCATCGGCGTGGTCACGATGATCTCCCAGATCAGCGGGCGGTACGGGCTCGCGGGCGCCCTGTCGGCCACCATCGCGCTGGCCGCCGCGGCGATCGGGCCGCAGATCTCCCGGCTGGTGGACCAGTACGGGCAGCGCCGGGTGCTGCGCCCGGCGACCCTGGTCGCGCTCGCCTCGGCGGCCGGGCTGCTGTGCGCCGCGCGCTTCGGGTGGCCGGACTGGCTGCTGTTCGTGTGCGCGGCCGGCATCGGGGCCGTGCCGAGCCTCGGCGCGATGATCCGCGCCCGGTGGGCCGCCCTGTACCGGGGCACCCCGCAGCTGCACACCGCGTACTCCTTCGAGTCCGTGGTCGACGAGGTGTGCTTCATCTTCGGGCCGATCATCTCCATCGGGCTGTCCACGGTCTGGTTCCCGGAGGCCGGGCCGCTGCTGGCCGCCTGCTTCCTCGCCGTCGGCGTCTTCTGGCTGACCGCCCAGCGGGCCACCGAGCCCGCACCGCACCCGCGCGACAAGCAGGGCGGAAGAAGCGCGCTGGGCGCGCGTGGCCTTCAGGTCCTGGTGGCCACCTTCGTGGCGACCGGGGCGATCTTCGGCGCGGTGGACGTGGTGACCGTGGCCTTCGCGGACGAGCGCGGCCACAAGGGGGCCGCGAGCGTGGTCCTGGCTCTGTACGCGGCGGGTTCCTGCGTTGCGGGACTCGTCTTCGGGCTGCTGCGGTTCACAGGGTCACCACAGCGCCGCTGGCTGCTGGGCATATGCGCGATGGCCGTGAGTATGATCCCCCTCCTACTGGTCGGAAACTTGCCGTTTCTGGCCGTGGCGCTCTTCGTCTCGGGCCTGTCCATCGCTCCCACGATGATCACGACGATGTCCCTGATCGAAGAGCACGTACCACGCGCGCAGTTGACCGAGGGCATGACCTGGATCAGCACCGGGCTCGCGGTCGGAGTCGCGCTCGGCTCCTCCGCGGCCGGCTGGGTCATCGACGCGGCCGGGGCGCGGGCCGGGTACGGGGTTCCGGCGGTGTCCGGGGCCGTCGCGGTCGCGGTCGGTTTCCTGGGGTACCGCCGGCTCAGCAGGCCGGCTCCGCGTCGGGGAGGCACCGTTGAGCAGCACGACGAGCGCGAAGAACGGCACGTGGCGTAACTGGGGCGGAAACGTCTCGGCCCGCCCCGCGCGGGAGGTCGAGCCGGCCTCCGTGGAGGAACTGGCGGCGGCCGTGCGCAGGGCCGCCGAGGACGGGCTGACCGTGAAGGCGGTCGGCACCGGGCACTCCTTCACGTCCATCGCCGCGACGGACGGTGTATTGATCCGCCCTCAACTGTTGACCGGCATCCGCAAGATTGATCGCGATGCCATGACCGTCACGGTTGAGGCCGGCACCCCGCTCAAGAGGCTCAACATGGCCTTGGCGCGCGAGGGTCTGTCGCTGACCAACATGGGCGACATCATGGAGCAGACGGTCTCCGGCGCCACCAGCACCGGCACGCACGGCACGGGGCGCGAGTCCGCCTCCATCGCCGCGCAGATCAGGGCACTGGAGCTGGTCACCGCGGACGGCTCGGTGCTGACCTGTTCCGAGAAGGAGAACCCGGAGGTCTTCGCGGCCGCCCGGATCGGCCTGGGCGCGCTCGGCATCGTCACCGCGATCACCTTCGCCGTGGAGCCGGTCTTCCTGCTCACGGCCCGCGAGGAGCCGATGCCCTTCGACAAGGTGCTCGCCGACTTCGACGAACTGTGGGCCGAGAACGAGCACTTCGAGTTCTACTGGTTCCCGCACACCGGCTCCACCAACACCAAGCGCAACAACCGCAGCGCGGGCCCGGAGAAGCCGGTGCGCCCGGTCGCCGGCTGGTTCGAGGACGAGTTCCTCTCCAACGGCGTCTTCCAGGTGGCCCAGTGGGTCGGCCGCGCGGCCCCGTCGACGGTCCCGACGATCGCCCGGGTCTCCAGCAAGGCCCTCTCCGCGCGCACCTACACCGACATTCCCTACAAGGTCTTCACCTCTCCGCGCCGGGTGCGCTTCGTGGAAATGGAGTACGCCGTCCCGCGCGAGGCCGTGACCGGGGTGCTGCGCGAGCTGAAGGCGATGGTCGACCGCTCCGACCTCAGGGTCAGCTTCCCGGTCGAGGTGCGCACGGCCCCCGCCGACGACATCACGCTGTCCACCGCGTCCGGCCGCGACAGCGCGTACGTCGCCGTCCACATGTTCAAGGGCACGCCGTACCAGGCGTACTTCACCGCCGCCGAGCGCATCTTCACGGCGCACGAGGGCCGACCGCACTGGGGCAAGGTCCACACGCGGGACGCCGAGTACTTCGCCGGCGTCTACCCACGCTTCGGGGAGTTCACCGCGCTGCGAGACCGCCTTGACCCAGATCGGCGGTTCCAGAACGACTACTTGCGGCGGGTTCTGGGGGCGTAGCCGCGCCGGGCGCGGGAGCGGCGGTGGACCGCGCCCGCGGTGAACTCGCCGGGTGCCGGGGGCGGTTGCTCTCGGCGCGAGCCACCGTGCTTGATCAACCATCTGCGCGAGAAAGGGACGTACGCGCGAAACCATTAGTTCCGTTTCTGGTGATTCCGTGAAGTACGCCACGTTCAAGATCCCGAAAAGCCCGCAACGAGCGGCCGTGCGGCTCGTGTTGTCAGAAGTTGAGGGGCGAGCCAATCCACGCACGTGGTCCAAATGGAGTACTGTTGCGAGCCCTGGGTCCGGTCTCCCGCCAGGGCGTCCGCGGCTGAAGGACCGCCGGGAGGGGGCTAGTTGCACAGGGTGACGGAGTTGGTCACTTAGCGTTGCGAATAGGTAACCGTGCCATAACGGCGATCCAGGGCCCTGGCCCGACACGCCGGGCAACTCGGCAAGGTTGTGGCAGGCTGCACCCGGGCAGGCCACACTCGACTAGCGGAAGCAGCGACGCACGTGACGTCGGCAGGCACCACCCGGGAGGTCCCCATGCCCGAACTGCGTGTCGTGGCCGTCTCGAATGACGGCACACGGCTGGTGCTCAAGGCTGCCGACTCAACGGAGTACACGCTTCCGATCGACGAGCGCCTGCGCGCCGCGGTCCGCGGCGACCGCCCCCGCCTCGGTCAGATCGAGATCGAGGTCGAGAGCCATCTCCGCCCCCGCGACATCCAGGCGCGTATACGCGCCGGTGCGTCCGCGGAGGAAGTCGCGCAGCTGGCAGGAATCCCCGTCGACCGCGTACGCCGCTTCGAGGGCCCCGTCCTCGCCGAGCGCGCGTTCATGGCCGAGCGGGCCCGCAAGACCCCTGTCCGCCGCCCCGGCGAGAACGCGGCCGGTCCGCAGCTCGGCGAGGCCGTCCAGGAGCGGCTGCTGCTGCGCGGCGCCGAGAAGGACACCGTGCAGTGGGACTCCTGGCGCCGCGACGACGGCACCTGGGAGGTCCTGCTGGTCTACCGGGTCGCGGGCGAACCGCACTCGGCGAGCTGGACGTACGACCCGCCCCGGCGGCTCGTACAGGCCGTCGACGAGGAGGCGCGCTCGCTGATCGGCGAGTCCGAGGAACTCGCCGCGCCGGAGCCCAGCTTCCCCTTCGTCCCGCGCATCGCACGGCTGCCGCGCGACCGCCCGCTGGACGGCGCGCTGCACCGGCCGAGCCTGCCCGCGCAGTCGACCGAGCCCGCCGAGGAGAGCACGGCGGGCGAACGGGACTCGCTGACCAGCCTGTTGGAGGCCGTACCGAGCTTCCGCGGCGACCTGGTGGTGCCGGAGCGCCCGTCCGAGACACCGCCTCCGCCCCCGGAGGAGCCGGTCGCCGAACCCGAGGCGGAGGAGCCCCCGGCGCCCGCGGCCTCGGCGGGTTCCGCCTACGCGGACGTCCTGATGCCCCGCTCGGTGGGCAGCCACCGCGACCGCCTCGTCGGCGCCACCGACCGCCAGGCCGAGGCCGACGGCGTCCGCCCGGGCCGCCGCGCGGCCGTCCCGAGCTGGGACGAGATCGTGTTCGGCACGCGCCGCAAGAAGCAGGAGTAGAGCAGGAGCAGTCGGCCGTACGGCGGTTGACGCGACGGTGTAAGGGGCCGCGCCCATGGAGGCGCGGCCCTTACACATGGCCTGCCCGGCCCACTGGACCGGCTCGGCCTACTGGGGCTCCGCCCCGACGGCGACCGGCCGTGACGGATCCGAGGACCACTCGGACCACGAGCCGACGTACAGCGCCGCGTCGATCCCGGCGACGGCCAGCGCCAGCACCTCGTGCGCCCCCGAGACGCCCGAGCCGCAGTACACGCCGACGTCCGAACCACCGGCCGCGCCAAGGGACTTGAAGCGCTCGGCCAGCTCCTCGGCGGGCCGGAAGCGGCCGTCGGGGCCCACGTTCTCGTTCGTCGGCGCCGACACCGCTCCCGGGATGTGCCCGCCGACGCGGTCGATCGGCTCCACCTCCCCGCGGTACCGCTCCCCCGCCCGAGCGTCGAACAACACGCCGGAACGGGCGAGCACCGCCGCGCCGTCGGCGTCCAGCAGCCCCGCGTCACGCGGAACCGGCGTGAAATCGCCCTCCGCCGGCGTCGGCGCGGACGTCTCGAGCGCCCCCTCCCAGGTCGGCAACCCGCCGTCGAGGACCCGCACGTCCGGGTGACCCGTCCAGCGCAGCAGCCACCACGCGCGGGCCGCGGCCCAGCCCTGTCCGCCGTCGTACACGACCACCGGTGTCCCGGCCGAAACGCCCGCCCGGCGCATCGCGGCGCCGAAGACCGCCAGGTCCGGCAGCGGGTGCCGGCCGCGTTCGCCGGGCGCGGAGGCGAGCTCCGAGTCCAGGACGACGTAGACGGCACCCGGAATGTGCCCGGCGGCGTACTCGGCACGGCCGTCGAAGGGCGGCTCGCCGGCCGCCTTGGCCACGCTGAGCTGCCAGCGGACGTCGAGCAGCACCGGCGGGTTGGATCCGGCCAGGCCGCTCGCGAGTTCGGAAGCGGAGATGATGGCGTTCATGGCCACCATCCTTGCGCACGGGGTGGCCGCATCGTCCATGTCCGGCTACTCTGCTCGGCCGGACAGGCCCGATCACGAGGCGTACGGACTCGGGCACATGCTGTACAGCCGATGGACATACGTCGGCCATCGCACGGAAACGGACAGTAAACCGCACACCGGGCATTCTGCGGGCATGTGGCCCCCGAGCCCGCGGCGCGCCCGGAGCGCGCGGCGGGACGGGTGGTGCGAGCATCGGCACGGGTATCCGAGAGCGGACGCGACACGGCCACCGCGAGGGGTCGAGGGAGAGTGACGATGACCGAGGCACGGGGGTCGGCCGGCCCGAACGGCGAGACGCACGCCCGGCGCACGCCCGGCACGCCCTGCTGGGTGAGCCTGATGGTGCATGGACTGGCCGCCACCGAGGAGTTCTACGGCGCCCTGTTCGGCTGGGAGTTCGAGCCGGGCCCCCAGCAGCTCGGGCCCTATGTCCGCGCCCTGCTGGACGGCTACGAGGTGGCCGGCATCGGCCAGCTCCCGGCGGACCGTCACCTTCCCGTCGCGTGGACGCCGTATCTCGCCTCGGACGACGTGGACCTGACGGCGGAGACAGTACGGCTGTGCGGCGGCACGATCGGGGTGGGCCCGCTGGACGCGGCGGAAGCCGGCCGGCTCGCGATCGGCTCGGACCCGTCCGGCGCGGTGTTCGGCATCTGGCAGGCGGCGGCCCACCTGGGCACGGGCATCACGGGCGTCCCCGGCACCCCCGCCTGGAACGAACTCCTGACCTTCGAGTCGGCGAGCGTGACGAAGTTCTACGAAACGGTCTTCGGCTACGAGGAGGAGCAGCTCGTGTCCTCCTCCGACGACTACGTGACCCTCCACATCGACTCCCACCCGGTGGCCGGCATCCACGGCGTGGGCCACGCCCTCCCCCGGGACCGGGGCCCGCACTGGATGACGTACTTCGAGGTGGCCGACACAGACGCCTCGGCAACCCACCTGACCGCCCTCGGCGGCCACGTCCTGAAACCCCCGACCGACACCGCCCACGGCAGAATCGCCACGGTGACGGACCCGGAGGGCGCCCGCTTCTCCCTGATCCAGAACCCGCACTGAGCCGGGGCGCAAGGGCTCGGGGGCTCAGGCTCAGACTCCGGCCGACGAAACCGGCAGCACGTCCGGGGACAGGGCCGCTGCTCGGGCCGTCGCCGCTGTCATTCGGCGGCTGTGGTGGCGGCGGCACAGGACCTCGTAGCCGATCGCGTCCGGCTGGTCGACGTCGCCCACCACCACCTGGGCACCCTCGACCACCATCTCGCCCCCGACCGTACGGGCGTTGTGGGTGGCGCGGGCTCCGCACCAGCACAGGGCCTCCACCTGGAGGACCTCGACGCGGTCGGCGAGTTCGACCAGGCGCTGGGAGCCGGGGAAGAGCTTCGAGCGGAAGTCCGTGGTGATGCCGAAGGCGTACGCGTCCACGCCCAGGTCGTCGACCACCCGGGCCAGTTGGTCGATCTGCTCCGGCGCCAGGAACTGCGCCTCGTCGGCGATCACGTAGTCCGCCCGGCCGCCCTGGGAGAGGTGGTCGACGATGTACGCGTACAGATCCTGGTCGTCCCCGACCTCCACCGCGTCCCTGACCAGGCCCAGGCGCGAGGAGAGCTTTCCCTCGCCCGCCCGGTCGTCGCGCGTGAAGATCATGCCCACCAGGCCCCGCGCCGAGCGGTTGTGCTCTATCTGCAGAGCCAGCGTGGACTTCCCGCAGTCCATCGTTCCGGAGAAGAACACCAGCTCGGGCATGGGGAGTCGAGCACCTTTCGGCAAGGAGAGAGGAGACGGCGGAGCTTCAGGAGCGTACTTCGAGGAGCGGGATCAGCTGTTCGGCGGGGGTCATCGAACCGTGGTTGCCGACCATCGCCGACTCCTTCGGCTCCCGCTCGGACGCGATGATCAGCACGTCGTCCCGCGCGGCCGCGACGACATCGCCGATACGGGCGTACACCCGCTCGTCGATGCGCGGCCCGAACCAGCCCGCCGCGATCGCCTCGTCCCGCGACGCCACCCAGAACTGCTCGCCGAGCACCTCGCGCCAGCAGGTCAGGACGTCGTTCTCGGCGCCGGGGACGGCGTACACGTGCCGGGCGCGGCCCTCGCCGCCCAACAGGGCGACCCCCGCCCGCAGTTCCCAGTCCTCGTCGAAGTCGATGCGGTGCTGCTCGTCGAACGGCACGTCGATCATGCCGTGGTCGGCGGTGACGTACAGCGCGGTGCGCGGCGGCAGTTGCTCGGCGAGGCGCTGGACCAGCCGGTCGACGTGCATGAGCTGGCCGCGCCAGGTGTCCGACTCGACGCCGTAGCGGTGCCCGGCGCCGTCCAGCTCGGCGTAGTACGTGTAGACCAAGGAGCGGTCGCCGACGGCCAGTTGCTCGGCCGCGACGTCCATGCGGTCCTCGCCGGACAGCCGCCCGAGGAACGTTCCGCCACTGAGCGCGACCTTGGTGAGCGGGGTGTTCTCGAAGTGCGGCGAGGACACCTGGGCCGCGTGCACCCCGGCGGCGTGGGCGAGTTGGAAGACCGTCGGATACGGCTGCCACGCGCGCGGCGACGTCCAGGGCTGCCAGCGCAGCTGGTTCATCAGCTCGCCGGTCTCCGGGTTGCGCGCGGTGTAGCCGGGCAGGCCGTGCGCGCCCGGCGGCAGCCCGGTGCCGACGGACGCGAGCGAGGTCGCGGTGGTCGCCGGGTAGCCGCTGGTCAGGGGGCGGCCGGTGCCACCGCGCGAGCTGCCGAGCAGCGAGGTCATGAAGGGTGCCTCGTCCGGGTGCGCCCTCAGCTGCTCCCAGCCGAGCCCGTCGATCAGGAACACGCAGTTCCGGTCGGCGGGGGCCAGCTCGGTGATCGCGGCGGTCGTGTCCGGTACGCCCATGCCGGCGGCCAGCGTGGGCAGCAGATCGGCGAGCGAGCCGCTGCCGTACTCGGGCAGCGGTGCGGAGTCGACGGAGAGGGGTTGCGGATCAGCGTCCCAAGGAGCGTGAACCATCAGCGGGTGGTGTCCGCGGTCGCCTCGGAGAGCGACTGGGCGAAGGCGAGGGCCTGGCGGACCGTCTCCGGGCCGTCCCCGGCCTCGCTGACGCGGAGGCTGAGGTCGTCCGCCGTGGAGTTGCCCGTGTAGCCGTGGTCCGCCTCGCAGTTGGGGTCGCCGCAGGCGGCGGGCTCCAGGTCGATGCGGGAGACGGCGCCCCAGCCGATGGTCAGTACGACCTCGCGGGGCAGCGTGCCCGGCTGGTACTGCTCGGGGTTGGCGACCACCCGGCTGAGCACGACCGACGAGATCCGGCCGAGCTTGACCGACTCCGTCGAGGTCGTCGCGTACGGCGTCGGGGAGGTGCTGTCGGCCGCCTGCTCGTCGGTGTGGCTGACGATGAAGCGGGTGCCGGTGAGGACGAGCACGGTCACGTGCCGCCGCACCTCGTTCTGGTCGAACGTCGTCTCCTGGTGGACCAGGTACGACCGGATGGGCTCGCCGCCCACGGCGGCCTCCACCGCCTCGGCCACGAGGGCCGGGTAGTAGCCGCTGCGCTCGATCGCCGCACGCAGCCCCTGGGTCGTCGTACTGGTCTTGGCCATGGCGTCCATCCTACGGGGGTGCACTGACTGCGAGGCACCGGTCAGGGCTGTCTCCCGGCACGTCTCAGTAGACGGGAAGGGTGCGCGGGCCGAGGTCGTCGCGCACGGGCGGCGGCGCCAGGCGGACGGAGGCGCCGAGAACGCTCAGGCCACGGGGGGCGACGACGACCGGCTCCAGGGTCACCGCGACGACCTCGGGGTGGTCGTCGACCAGCCGGGACACCCGCAGCAGCAGTTCCTCCAGGGCAGGCGTGTCGACCGGGGTCGAGCCGCGCCAGCCGAACAGGAGCGGTGCCGTCCGGATCGACCGGATCAGCGAGGTCGCGTCCCGGTCGGTGACCGGGACCAGGCGGTGCGCCATGTCGCCGAGCAGCTGCGAGGCCGCTCCGGCCAGCCCGAAGGACAGCACGGCCCCGGCCGCCGGGTCGATGACGGCCCGTATCACCGTGTCGACCCCGCGCGGCGCCATCCCCTGCACCACCGGGCGCAGCTCCTCCGGCTTCCCGAACAGCCCGGTCAACTCGGCGTACGCCCGCCGCAGTTGCTCCTCGTCCGCGAGATCCAGGCGTACGCCGCCCAGGTCGGCGCGGTGCCTGAGGTGCGGGGCGGTGGCCTTGAGGGCGACGGGGTAGCCGAGTCCGTCGGCGGCCCGTACGGCGTCGTCCGCGGTGAAGGCGGGGACGGCCCTGCGGACGGCGATGCCGTACCGCCCGAGCAGCTCGCAGGTCTCCTCGGTGCCGAGGGTGAGGCCCTGCCCGCGCGTGAGCATGCCGTCGATCTGCTCGGCGGCGCCCTTCTCGTCGATGTCCTCGTACTCGGGCACCTTGCCGGGCTCGGCCGCCTCGCGCCGCCACTGGGCGTACTTCACGGCCTCGCCGAGGGCGCGGACGGCGCGCTCGGCGGCGGGGTAGGCGGGGATGAGGCGGGGGGTGGTGTCGGGGACCCGCGGTGCCTGGGGCGGGGCCGGGGAGGCCGACGGCGGGGGCAGCTGCTGCGAGGGGCGGAGCCGGCGGGCGCCGGACGCCTTGGCCTCGACCTGCGGGGCGGTGCCGGCGGCGGCCGAGAGGGCCTCGGCGAGCCCGCCGAGCTCCACATGGACGACGAGCACGGGCTTGCCGGGGACCTGCTCGGCGGCGGACCGCAGCGCCTCGGCCAGCTCGGCGTCCGCGACCGAGGCCTCGCCGATCGCCGGGATCGCGGTGACGACCACGGCGTCGCAGGAGTCGTCCCCGAGGACCCGCAGCAGGGCCGCGTGGAAGTCGCCCGCCGTGGCCCCGGTGGTCAGGTCCAGCGGCTGCTGCGGCCTGAGCCCCTCGGAGAGGCAGGCGTCGTACGTCAGCAGCCCCAGCGACTCGGAGTTGCCGAGGATCGCCACGCGCGGGCCGGCCGGCAGCGGCTGCCGGGCCAGCAGCAGGCCCGCGTCGACGAGTTCGGTGATGGTGTCCACGCGGATGACGCCGGCCTGCCGCAGCAGCGCGGACACCGTGGCGTGCGGCAGCCGCGTGGCCCGTACGGCATGCCCCTGCGGCGCCGAGCCGGCGCCCTGGACGACGACCAGGGGCTTGGCGGCCGCGGTGCGCCGGGCGAGGCGGGTGAACTTGCGCGGGTTGCCGATGGACTCCAGGTACATCAGTACGACATCGGTGTCGGGGTCGTCGTACCAGTACTGGATGACGTCGTTGCCGGACACGTCCGCGCGGTTGCCGGACGACACGAAGGTCGACACACCCGTGACCCCGGTGACGCCGCCGCCGCGCCGGTGCAGCCGGGACAGCAGGGCGATGCCGATGGCGCCGGACTGGGCGAACAGGCCGATGCGGCCGGGGCGCGGCATCTCGGGGGCGAGGGAGGCGTTGAGCCGTACGTCCGCCGAGGTGTTGATGACCCCGAAGGCGTTCGGCCCGATGATCCGCATGCCGTACGTGCGCGCGTGCCGCACGAGTTCGCGCTGGCGCTCGCGGCCCTCGGGCCCGCTCTCGGCGTACCCGGCGGAGACGACGACCAGCCCCTGCACGCCGTGCTCGCCGCACTCGGTGACGACCTCGGGGACGTGTTCGGCGGGCACGGCGACGACCGCGAGGTCCACGTGCCTGTCGATGTCCCCGACGGAGCGGTGGGCGGGGATGCCGTCGAGCTCCTTGAGGTCTTCGGGGAAGGCCCTGTTCACGGCGTACAGCTCTCCCGTGAACCCGGCTTCCCTGATGTTGTCGAGGATGCTGCGGCCCACGCCCCCGGCCATGCGCCCGGTGCCGATCACGGCGACCGAGCCGGGCACGAGGAGCCGTCGTACCGACCGCGCCTCGGCGCGCTGCTCACGCGCGCGCTGGACGGCGAGCGAGCGGTCGGTGGGTTCGAGGTCGAACTCCAGGCGTACGACGCCGTCCTCGAAGCTGCGCTTCTGGGTGTAGCCGGCGTCCGTGAACACCTTGATCATCTTGGTGTTGGCCGGCAGTACCTCGGCGGCGAAGCGGCGGATGCCGCGCTCGCGGGCGACGGCGCCGATGTGTTCGAGGAGGGCGGAGGCGACGCCGCGGCCCTGGTGCGCGTCCTGGACGAGGAAGGCGACCTCGGCCTCGTCGGCGGGTGCGGACGCGGGCATCCCGTCGGCACCAATGCGGTCATAGCGTACGGTGGCGATGAACTCGCCGCCCACCGTGGCCGCGAGTCCCACCCGGTCCACAAAGTCGTGGTGCGTGAAGCGGTGGACGTCCTTTGCGGACAGACGCGGGTAGGGCGCGAAGAAGCGGTAGTACTTCGACTCGTCCGACACCTGCTCGTAGAAGCTGACCAGGCGCTCGGCGTCATCGACGGTGATGGGGCGGACGCGTGCGGTGCCGCCGTCGCGCAGCACCACGTCGGCTTCCCAGTGGGCGGGGTACTCGTGCCGGTCCGACGAGGTCTGCATGGGCCCCAGAGTACGGCTCGCGTCCGACAACGGCGCGAGGCAGTCTGTGGAGAACGACAGCAGAAGAGGGACAGGACGGAAGTCGGGCCGAGGCCGCGGTCCGACGCCCCCGATCCGGACGGGCGAAGGTCCGTTCCGGGCTTGCTTCATGTGTGGGAAACTGGTCTAGACAACCCTGAACACCGAAGGGCAGCATCACATGGCTGAGCGCCGCGTCAACGTCGGCTGGGCCGAGGGCCTCCACGCCCGCCCCGCTTCCATCTTCGTCCGGGCCGCCACGGCCGCAGGTATCCCGGTGACGATCGCCAAGGCCGACGGCAACCCCGTCAACGCGGCCTCCATGCTGGCCGTCCTGGGCCTGGGCGCCCAGGGTGGCGAGGAGATCGTCCTCGCCTCCGACGCCGAGGGTGCGGACGTCGCCCTCGACCGACTGGCCAAGCTGGTCTCCGAGGGTCTCGAGGAACTTCCCGAGACCGTCTGATCAGGGCATCACAGAAGGGCTCGTCCGAATTACCGGGCGAGCCCTTCGCATTTCCTGCACAGAGACCACGGAATTCCACTCGGGGGCAGCATGAATAAACCCCCGGGAATTCTCACTTCTTTGTATACGGCGCCTGTGTTAATGCCGCAGGCTCGGCATGTTTACGGGATGTTGCGAGTTCCTCACACGCTCGGCGCCGGTACCGAACCGCAGCCGGTGCGCCGCGCTGGAGCGCTCGGTGTGGAGGGTGGTGACGGCACGCGCGCGTTCGCTGTCGCCGCGCGCCACGGCGTCGACGATCGCGCCGTGCTCCGCCCAGGACTCCACGGGGTTGGCGGGCGCGTCCACGGCGTACATCCAGGCGATCTTGTGGCGCAGCTGGGTCAGCATCGAGGTCAGGGCGGGGCTGGCGGAGGCCTGGGCGAGCGTCTCGTGGAACCAGCCGCCCAGGGAGCGCAGATCCTCGCTGTTGCCCCTCCTGGCCCGCTCCTGGCCCAGTCTGACCAGGCCGCGCAGGACCTTGAGGTGGGCCTCGGTGCGGCGCTGGGCGGCCCGGGAGGCGCCGAGCGGCTCCAGGAGCATGCGCATCTCCAGCAGGTCGGCGGCCTCCTGCTCGTTCGGTTCGGCCACGCACGCGCCCGCGTGCCGGCGGGTCACCACGAAGCCCTCGGCCTCCAGGGTGCGCAGGGCCTCGCGGACGGGGACGCGCGAGACGCCGTAGCGGCGGGCCAGGAGTTCCTCGGTGAGGCGGCTCCCGCGCTCGTAGACACCGGCGACGATGTCGTCTCTGATCGCCGTGCATACCGAGTGCGCCGGAATACGCATGACCGACCTCCGTCTTAATCCCCGTGAAACGTCGCCGATTGACGTGTGTTCCGTGACTCTATTGCAATCGGCGGGAATTTCCGACGGGGGGCCGGAATCCATGGATATTTTTTGGACAGCAACCGGACGGAAACGGCGAAACCCCGGCTCGTGGAGCCGGGGTTCCGGAAGATCTCGCGGTCCGTCGTCAGACGTTCACGCCGTGCGAGCGCAGGTACGCGACGGGGTCGACGTCCGAGCCGTAGTCGGGGGTCGTACGGGCCTCGAAGTGCAGGTGCGGTCCGGTGACGTTGCCGGTCGCGCCGGAGAGGCCGATCTGCTGGCCCGGGGCGACCTTCTGGCCCACCGAGACACCGATGGACGACAGATGGCCGTACTGGGTGTACATGCCGTCGCTCATCTTGATCACGATGTTGTTGCCGTACGAGCCGCCCCACCCGGCCTCGACGACCGTGCCGGAGCCGACCGCGTGCACGGACGTACCACTGGCCGCGTGGAAGTCGATGCCTGTGTGGCTGCCGGAGGACCACAGAGAGCTGCTGGCCTTGTAGCCCGTGGAGACATAGGAGTTGGCGATCGGCGCCACGAAGGTGTTGAGGCGCTTGCGCTCGGCCTCGCGGGCGGCGCGCTGCTTGGCCTCGCGCTCCGCCTTGGCCTTGGCGACGGCCTTCTTGCGCGCGGCTTCGGCGGCGGCCTTCTTGCGGGCGGCCTCCTCGGCGGCCTGCTTCTGCGCGTCGGCCTGGGCGTCGATCTTGTCGGCTATGGAGTCGCCGATGGCGATGACGGGGTTGAGACCGGTCTGCTCGACGGTGCTCTCGACCGAGTTGTCGGCGGCGAGCGCGGGGGCCGCGAGGGTACCGATGACACCGGTGGTGGCGAGGGCTGCGACGCCGGCCGCCTGGACGGTGGAGCGCTTGAGCTTGCCGGGACGGCGGTGCTTCCCGGTGGCGCACATGAACGCCATGTACTGGCTGGTCCTTTCCTTCCTTCTCGCCTACCGGGTTAGCTGACGGGTTCGGAGCAGGAAGGTCTCCTACGGGCCCCCTCGCCGGAGCGCGGGCGTCCGATTCACCCCAGGGACTGCGTGGGTCCCCGGCTCCCCTGGCTCGCGCCGTACGGGGACTCGGCGATGACTGTCCGGTGCCGCGGATGCGGCGCGGTGCCTGACGGACAGCCCGGACGACGCTAAGCGGGGCGACTTTCAATCCCCAAACGGATCACGGTGTTTGTAGCGCATCCCACAGGGCAGACAGGCAACCTCCGCCCCAATTCGGACATAAGAGGGCCCTGGTGACGCATCAGTCACCAGGGCCCTCCACGCGCGCGTGCCGCTACTCGGCGGACACCACGGTCACTTCGCCGATGCCGAGCGCCTCCACGGGCGCCTTGATCTGCGCCGCGTCGCCGACGAGGACGGTCACCAGGCGGTCCACCGGGAACGCGCTCACGGCCGCCGCGGTGGCCTCCACGGTGCCGGTCGCGGCGAGCTGCCGGTACAGCGTGGCCTGGTAGTCGTCGGGCAGGTGCTGCTCTACCTGGTCGGCCAGCGTGCTCGCGACGGCCGCCGCGGTCTCGTACTTGAGCGGCGCGACTCCGACGAGGTTCTGTACGGCGACGTCCCGCTCCGCGTCGGTGAGGCCGCCCTCGGCGAGGGTGCGCAGCACCTTCCAGAGGTCGTCCAGCGCCGGGCCGGTGTTCGGGGTGTCGACGGAGCCGCTGATGGCGAGCATCGAGGCGCCGGTGCCGTCCGGGGCGGAGCGCAGCACCTGGCCGAACGCCCGCACACCGTAGGTGTAGCCCTTCTCCTCGCGCAGGACGCGGTCCAGGCGGGAGGTGAGGGTGCCGCCGAGGCAGTACGTGCCGAGCACCTGCGCGGGCCACACGCGGTCGTGCCGGTCGGCGCCGACGCGGCCGATGAGCAGCTGGGTCTGGACGGCGCCGGGACGGTCGACGATGAACACGCGGCCGGTGTCGTCGGCGGTGACCGGCGGCACCGGGCGGGGCTCGGCGGTGGAGCCCGTCCAGGTGCCCAGGGTCTCGCCGAGCAGTGCGTCCAGGTCGATGCCGGTGAGGTCGCCGACGACCACGGCGGTGGCGGTGGCGGGCCGGACATGGCGGTCGTAGAAGGCGCGTACGGCCGCCGCGTCGATCTTCTCGACGGTCTCCTCGGTGCCCTGGCGCGGGCGGGACATGCGCGAGGTCGCCGGGAACAGCTGCCGGGAGAGTTCCTTGGCGGCCCGCCGGGAGGGGTTGGCCAGCTCGTGCGGGATCTCGTCGAGGCGGTTGCGGACCAGCCGCTCGACCTCGCTGTCGGCGAACGCGGGCGCCCTGAGGGCGTCGGCGAGCAGGCCGAGCGCCTTGGCCAGGCGGGAGGCCGGCACCTCCAGGCTGAGGCGGACGCCGGGGTGGTCGGCGTGCGCGTCGAGGGTGGCGCCGCAGCGCTCCAGCTCGGCGGCGAAGTCCTCCGCGGAGTGCTTGTCGGTGCCCTCGGAGAAGGCGCGCGCCATGATCGTGGCGACGCCTTCGAAGTCGGCCGGCTCGGCCTCCAGGGGCGCGTCCAGGAGGACCTCGACGGCGACGACCTGCTGGCCGGGGCGGTGGCAGCGCAGGACGGTCAGGCCGTTGCCGAGCGCCCCGCGCGTGGGCGCGGGGAACGCCCACGGCTTGGCCTCGCCCGCCTGGGGCTGCGGGTGGAACTGCATCGTGGCGAGCTCGGTCACTTGGCCGCCTCCTCGTTCTTGTCGCCGGCTTCGACCGTGGCCTCGGCCTCGGGGTCTTCGGGGGGATCCGCGTCCTCGGCGACCTCTCCGGTGACGGGTTCGTAGACGAGCACCGCGCGGTTGTCGGGCCGCAGGCGGGCCTTGGCGACCTCCTGGACCTCCTGCGGCGTCACCTCCAGGACGCGCTGCACCGCGGTCAGGGCGAGCTGCGGGTCGCCGAACAGGACGGCGAACCGGCACAGTTCGTCGGCGCGGCCGGCGACCGTGCCGAGCCGGTCGAGCCACTCGCGCTCCAACTGGGCCTGGGCGCGCTCCATTTCCTCGGCCGTGGGGCCCTCCTCGGCGAACCGGGCGAGCTCCTCGTCGATGGCGGCCTCGATGACTGGCACCTCGACGTCACCGGAGGTCTTCACGTCCAGCCAGCCCAGGGAGGGCGCTCCGGCCAGCCGCAGCAGGCCGAAGCCGGCCGCGACGGCCGTACGGTCGCGCCGCACCAGGCGGTTGTAGAGGCGGGAGGACTCGCCGCCACCGAGGACGGTCAGCGCCAGGTCGGCCGCGTCGCACGCGCGCGTGCCGTCGTGCGGGAGCCGGTAGGCGGCCATCAACGCGCGCGCGGGGACCTCCTCCTCGACGACCTCGCGCAGCTGCTCGCCGATGACCTCGGGCAGCGAGCCGTCGCGGGGCGCGGGCTTGCCGTCGTGCGAGGCGATGGAGCCGAAGTACTTCTCGACCCAGGCGAGGGTCTGCTCCGGGTCGATGTCGCCGACCACCGACAGGACGGCGTTGTTCGGCGCGTAGTACGTGCGGAAGAACGCGCGCGCGTCCTCCAGGGTCGCCGCGTCCAGGTCGGCCATCGAGCCGATCGGGGTGTGGTGGTAGGGGTGGCCCTCCGGGTAGGCGAGGGCGGTGAGCTTCTCGAACGCGGTGCCGTACGGGACGTTGTCGTAGCGCTGCCTGCGTTCGTTCTTCACCACATCCCGCTGGTTCTCCATGGACTCGTCGTCCAGGGCGGCCAGCAGGGAGCCCATGCGGTCGGCCTCCAGCCAGAGGGCGAGCTCCAGCTGGTGGGCGGGCATGGTCTCGAAGTAGTTGGTGCGCTCGAAGCTGGTCGTACCGTTGAGCGAGCCGCCGGCGCCCTGTACCAGCTCGAAGTGGCCGTTGCCCTTGACCTGGCCCGAGCCCTGGAACATCAGGTGCTCGAAGAGGTGAGCAAGGCCGGTACGTCCCTTGACTTCGTGCCGCGAGCCGACGTCGTACCAGAGGCACACCGCCGCGACCGGGGTCAGGTGGTCCTCGGAGAGCACCACGCGCAGCCCATTGGCCAGGCGGTGCTCGGTCGCTGTCAGGCCCCCGGTGCCTGCCTGGTCTGTGGCCGTGTGAGCCATGGGCATGTACGTCCCTTCGCCTCGCGGATGCGGTGGTTGAAACCGCGGTTTTCCTGCCGGTCCTGCCACTGTATGCAAGCGTGCGCACCGTCGGCGAAGTTCCCGCGGGACGTACGCCCACAGCGGATCGCGTAGCCTGCGGGCACGTTGGACAGGAGGGCCCCTCGCCGGGTCCTCGTCCGTGTTGTCAGTGCCGCGGTCCACAATGGTTCGCGTCAGATCCCGTTCACGCTTCAGCAAGTAGTGAGCCGAAGGGGCGCGTCCCGAAGGCGAGCGACCAGAAAAGAGGAGCCGGCAGCGATGGCCCGCCGCAGCACGAAGACCCCGCCGCCCGACGACTCGTTCGAGGAGCGGATCCTCGACATCGACGTCGTCGACGAGATGCAGGGCTCCTTCCTCGAGTACGCGTACTCGGTCATCTACTCCCGCGCCCTGCCCGACGCCCGCGACGGACTCAAGCCGGTGCACCGGCGCATCGTCTACCAGATGAACGAGATGGGCCTGCGCCCCGAGCGCGGCTATGTGAAGTGCGCGCGCGTGGTCGGCGAGGTCATGGGTAAGTTGCACCCCCATGGCGACGCGTCGATCTACGACGCCCTGGTGCGCATGGCCCAGCCCTTCTCGATGCGCGTCCCGCTGGTCGACGGCCACGGCAACTTCGGCTCGCTGGGCAACGACGACCCGCCCGCCGCCATGCGGTACACCGAGTGCCGCCAGGCCCAGGCGACCAGCCTGATGACGGAGTCGATCGACGAGGACACGGTCGACTTCGCGCCCAACTACGACGGCCAGGAGCAGGAGCCGGTCGCCCTCCCGGCCGCCTTCCCGAACCTGCTGGTGAACGGCTCGTCGGGCATCGCGGTCGGCATGGCGACGAACATGCCCCCGCACAACCTCGGCGAGGTCATCGCGGCCGCCCGCCATCTGATCCGCTATCCGAACGCGGATCTGGAAACGCTGATGAAGTACGTCCCCGGCCCCGACCTGCCCACCGGCGGCCGTGTCGTCGGGCTCTCCGGCATCCGGGACGCGTACGAGACGGGCCGCGGCACCTTCAAGATGCGCGCCACGGTCGAGGTCGAGACCGTCACCGCGCGCCGCAAGGGCTTGGTCGTCACCGAGCTGCCCTTCACGGTCGGTCCGGAGAAGGTCATCGCCAAGATCAAGGACCTGGTCGGCTCGAAGAAGATCCAGGGCATCGCCGACGTCAAGGACCTCACCGACCGCCAGCACGGGCTGCGCCTGGTCATCGAGATCAAGAACGGCTTCGTGCCGGAGGCAGTCCTGGAGCAGCTGTACAAGCTGACGCCGATGGAGGAGTCCTTCGGCATCAACAACGTCGCGCTGGTGGACGGCCAGCCGCTCACCCTCGGCCTCAAGGAGCTCCTGGAGGTCTACCTCGACCACCGCTTCGAGGTCGTACGGCGCCGCAGCGAGTTCCGCCGCACCAAGCGTCGCGACCGGCTGCACCTGGTGGAGGGCCTGCTGACCGCCCTCGTCGACATCGACGAGGTCATCCGTCTGATCCGCTCCAGCGAGAACAGCGCGCAGGCCAAGGAGCGCCTGATGGAGCGCTTCTCCCTGTCGGAGATCCAGACCCAGTACATCCTCGACACCCCGCTGCGCCGTCTCACCAAGTACGACCGCATCGAGCTGGAGTCGGAGAAGGAGAAGCTCAACGCGGAGATCGCCGAGCTGACCCGGATCCTGGACTCGGACACCGAGCTGCGCAAGCTGGTCTCCACCGAACTGGCCGCGGTGGCCAAGAAGTTCGGCACCGAGCGGCGTACGGTCCTGCTGGAGGCGTCCGGCGCCCCGGCGGCCGCCGTACCGCTGCAGGTGGCGGACGACCCGTGCCGGGTGCTGCTCTCCTCGACGGGCCTGCTGGCGCGTACGTCGAACGGCGAGCCCTTCCCGGAGGACGCCGACGCCCGGCGCGTGAAGCACGACGTGATCGTCTCGTCGGTACCCGCGACGGCCCGCGGCGAGATCGGCGCCGTGACGTCCTCCGGCCGCCTCCTGCGCATCAACGTCGTCGACCTCCCGCAGCTCCCGGAGACGGCGTCGGCACCGAACCTGTCCGGCGGAGCGCCCCTGACCGAGTTCCTCTCCCTGGAGGACGACGAGACGGTGGTCTGCCTGACCACCCTCGACGAGTCCTCCCCCGGTCTCGCGCTCGGCACCGAGCAGGGCGTGGTCAAGCGTGTGGTGCCCGACTACCCGTCCAACAAGGAGGAGTTGGAGGTCATCACGCTCAAGGACGGCGACCGGATCGTCGGCGCGGTCGAGCTGAGCACCGGCGAGGAGGACCTGGTCTTCATCACGGACGACGCGCAGTTGCTGCGCTACCAGGCCTCCCAGGTCCGTCCTCAGGGACGCCCGGCGGGCGGCATGGCCGGCATCAAGCTCACGGACGGCGCGAAGGTCATCTCCTTCACGGCGGTGGACCCTGCGGCCGACGCTGTCGTGTTCACGGTCGCGGGCTCCCGCGGCACGCTCGACGACTCGGTCCAGACGACGGCCAAGCTGACCCCGTTCGACCAGTACCCGCGCAAGGGCCGGGCCACCGGCGGCGTCCGCTGCCAGCGGTTCCTCAAGGGCGAGGACTGCCTCTCCCTGGCCTGGGCGGGCCCGGTCCCGGCCAAGGCGGCACAGAAGAACGGCACACCGGCCGACCTCCCCGAGATCGACCCGCGCCGCGACGGCTCGGGCGTGTCACTGCCGAAGACGGTGGCGGTGGTGGCGGGCCCGGTCTAGACCGACGGCTCCTCCACGTCATCCGGCTCTCTTACGTAGCGCAGGACGCCCCACATACCGTGCTCGTCGGCGGTGTGCGGGGCGTCGCTCTTGCACGCCTCCAGCTCCTTGCCGAGGGCGGCGGAGTCGATGCCGGAGCCGATCAGGACGAGCTGGGTGAGCCGCGGATCGTCCGCTCCCCAGGCCTCTGGACAGAACCGAAGAAAGCGGCCGACGGCGTGCACGGCGTACCGGTTCCGCGCGTCGTACGCGCCGAAGTCGACGTATCCCTTGATCCGGTAGAGCCCCTCGGGGCGGCTGTCGAGGAACGACATCAGCCGGCGCGGGTCCATGGGCACTTCGGAGCTGAAGGACAGGCTGTCGTACGCGCTGTGGAGATGGGCCTCGTGTCCGTCCGCGGTGTCGTCGTGCAGGTCGTCGAAGGAGAGCTGTCCGACGCGCTCCTCGCTGGGCCGGCAGTCGAAGAGGAACTCGGGGTCGATGCGGCCGTATGCGGCAGGCACGACGGCGGCGCGATCGACGAGGGACCGCACGAGCGTCAGGACCCTCTCCCCGTCCTCGACCCGGTCGACCTTGTTGACGACGACGAGGTCGGCGAGGGCGAGATGGCGGTCGATGCCGGGATGCTTCGCGCGCGTGTCGTCGAACTCGGCGGCGTCGACGACCTCGACGAGACCACCGTAGACGATGTCCGGCTGCTCGCTGGCGAGCACCATCCGCACGAGTTCCTCCGGCTCGGCGAGCCCGCTGGCCTCGATGACAATCACGTCGATGCCGGCCTCGGGCCGCGCGAGCTTCTCGAGATAGAGATCGAGTTCGCTGACGTCGACGGCGCAGCACAGGCATCCGTTGCCGAGGGAGACGGTGGAGTCGCCGAGCGCACCGGCGACGGCCATGGCGTCGATCTCGACGGCGCCGAAGTCGTTGACGATGGCGCCGATACGGCTGCCACCACTGCGGTGGAGGAGGTGGTTGAGGAGCGTGGTCTTGCCGGAACCGAGGAATCCGGCGAGGACGACGACGGGGATCTGCCGACGGCTGCGGCTCGGCTGGCTCAACGTGCGACCTCTTCCGCGCTTCCTTGTGCGCCGGATCGCGGCTGCGGCGCACGTACGAGATTTGAATGCCGGACCAGGATACGAGCCGGAATAATCACTGCGAAGTGAACGATTGTTAGCAGCACTTGCGGGGCAGACGTTGGGGAAGGCGCCGGAGTGTGCGACCCTCGCTTCCCTCCGTGCGCCTCCTCTCCGCCTCCCCGCCGATCAGAGCCGCTCGGCACTCTGGGAGACGGCAAGCGCCGCCCACCGCTCGCCGGTCCCCATCAGTCGACCCGCACCCCGACGACCGGCGGACGGCCGCCTGATCGGGGGTAGTTGACATGGCCACACGGAAGTACGCCGCGGGGAGGCTCGGCTTCGCCGCGGCCAGCCTGCTGCTCGCCACCACCGGGATGGCCCTGGCCGCAGGCCGAAGGCGCATCGAGGCGGAACGGCTACAGACGAAACGACTGGAACTGGAAGAGCGGGCCGCCCGGCGCAGGGCCCTCGCGCACCAGCAGCGCATGCACTGGGAGTTGCTGTCCAGGGCGATCGACGATCCGTCGCTGGCCGCGGTGATCGACACGTACGACTCGGAGATCCCGGAGGCGAAACGGCGGCAGTACCTGTACGCCAATGCCTGGTACATCAACCTCTACCACCTCTATCGGGCGGGAATCCTCGACCAGGAGCAGTTCTACGGGCATGCTCGCGAGCTGTTCCAGAACCCCTTGATGCGCGAGTACTGGCAAGCCTCCAAGGGGCAGCGCGCGACGCTGAAGGCGGCATCCGACGAGGCACGGCTCGGACGCCTGGTCGACAAGCTCATCAAGGAGATCGACGAGGCCGACACGGACGAGTGGTGGGTGGTGGGGGACCCGCCCGATTGATCTTCCGAGGGTGTGTCCGGTCTCCGGGGGTACGCCTGGGCTTCCTGGGACGCCGGTCAACACACGAGCATCAGCAGCGTGGTTCGGGTGACTTTTGTCGATGCAGACGCACGTGCATCAGCAATCCCAGTAACGTGCTGCCCACCACTCTGCCCAGATCGTGTGTAAGGACCGGTACCCCTTGAAGATCGTGCGCCGCATCGGTGTGCCTCCAAGTGCCCGTGGCAGTGCCTCAGGAGCGAACTGCCCGGACGTCTTCGAACTGAGCGACGGAAATTTCGCCGTCATCGGCACCGAGGCCACCGAGGCGCTGGAGCGTGAGCTCCCTTCCGACGCCTCCCGAGCCGACTATGAACGCATCGTCGTCGTGAGCCGGGAGACCCTGATCCGCGCCAAGGCGGACATCCCCGACGCCTGACCTCCCCCACGGGCACGTCTCCACCCCAGCTCCGTCCCGTCCCAGCCCCCCGGCCGCACGCGACAACGCTCCGCGCCGGGCACCTGCCGCGAGCAGCCCGGCACCCCGTCTCTGCTCGACCACCACCGATGAGGCCTGGCGCCAGAACGGCACCAGGCCGCACGCGTCTCTCAGGCCGGCACCGCCACCGGCGCCCCCGGCCCCACATACCGTGCCACCGGCCTGATGATCTTTCGGTCCTCCGCCTGTTCCAGGATGTTCGCGCTCCAGCCCACCACCCGCGCCGCCGCGAAGGTCGGCGTGAACATCTCGCGCGGCAGGCCGCAGAGTTCCATGACGACGCCCGCGTAGAACTCGACGTTCGTGTGGAGCTCGCGACCGGGCTTCAGTTCCGCCAGGATCGCCTCCACCCGGCGCTCGACCTCCACGGCGAACGCCACCCGCGGCCCCCCGAAGCTCTCGGCCACCTCGCGGAGCATGCGCGAACGAGGGTCCTCCGTACGGTAGACGGCATGGCCGAAGCCCATGATCCGGTCGCCGGACAGGACACGTTCGCGGATCCACGCGTCAATGCGGTCCGGCGTGCCGATCGCGTCCAGCGTGTCCAGCGCCCGGCTCGGCGCACCCCCGTGCAGCGGCCCCGACAGCGCCCCCACGGCCCCGACGAGGCACGCGGCAACGTCCGCTCCGGTCGACGCGATCACCCGCGCCGTGAAGGTTGATGCATTGAATCCGTGATCAATGGTTGAGATCAAGTACTGCTCGACCGCCCGCGCCTCCCGCACACCCGGCTCCGAACCCGTCAGCATGTAGAGGTAGTTGGCCGCGTAGGAGAGGTCGTCGCGGGGTTCGACCGGGTCGAGCCCATGGCCCAATCGGTGCAGTGCCGTGAGCAAGGTAGGCACGGCTGCCGCAGCCACGAGGGTGTCCCGGCGGCGCTCCTCCGCTCCGATGTCGTAAACCGGCCGGAAGCCCTTGGCCGCGCCGAGCAGCGAGAGTGCGGTGCGCATGCCGGACAGCGGGCCCGAGCGTCCGCTCGCCGCCGCGATGGCCGGCAGCGCCGCCCGCACCTCGTCGGGCAGCCGCCGCAGTGCGGCCGTCTCGGCGGCGAACGCCGACCGCTGTGCCGCGTCCGGCAGTTCGCCGTGGACCAGGAGATGCCAGACGTCCTCGAAGCCGCGGGTCTGTGCGAGCTCGACGGCCGAGTACTGGCGGTAGTGGTAGAAGCCCTCGACCCCCCGGACGTCCCCGATCTCGGTGTCGGTGACGACGACACCGGCGAGTCCCCGCGGTACGTCGACGGTGACGGCTGCTGACCTGTTGACGGACATGATTCCTCCCTGGACTTGATTCGACTGTCCATGCTTGACTAACCTCATGTCAATATTGATTCAATCAATGCATTCAATCCATACGTCGTGATGCCGATACGGTGACCCCATGCGCGATCAAGACCCCTCCCGCGGCCCCGCCGAGCAACGGCTGACCACCAAGGAAGCCGCCGAACTGCTGGGCGTGAAACCCGAGACCGTGTACGCGTACGTGAGCCGCGGTCAGCTCAGCAGCCGCCGCGTGCCCGGCGGCCGGGGCAGCACCTTCGACGCCGACGAGGTCGCCGCGCTCGCCCGGCGCAACAGGCGGGAGAGCAGCGGAAGTCCGGCGTCCGGCGGCGAGCTGTCCGTCCGGACCCGCCTGACCCTCATCGAGGAGGACCGGTACTACTTCCGGGGCGTCGACGCCACCGAACTGGCCACGCGGCACTCGTACGAAGAGGTCGCGGAGTGGCTGTGGACCGGCACCCTCCGCCCCGGCATCGCCTTCACCGCGCCGAAGGCCTCGGTCACCGTGGCCCGCCACGCGGTCGACGCACTGCCCGAACACGCCGGTCCCACCGACCGGTTGCGGGTCGCGGCGATCGCCGCAGCGGTGGCCGACCCGCTGCGCTTCGACCTCTCCGAGGACGCCGTGCTCGGCACCGCACGCACCCTCATCCCCACCCTCGTCGCCGCCCTCCCGGCCCGCGGCAGCCTCCTGGACGAGGGCCCGCTGGCCCACCGGCTGTGGGGGCGGCTGAGCCGACAGGATCCCGACGAGGCCTCGCTGCGCGTCCTGGACACCGCCCTCGCCCTGCTCGTCGACCACGACCTGGCCGCCTCGACGCTCGCCGTGCGTGTCGCCGCGTCGGCCCGCGCGCACGCCTACGCGGCCGTCTCCGCCGGACTCGGCGTGCTCGAAGGCCCGCTGCACGGAGCCGCCAGCAACCACGCCCACCGGCTGCTGCTCGACGTCCTCGACGAGGGCGACGCCGCCCCCGCGATCGCGGAGGAACTACGCGCGGGCCGCCGTATCCCGGGACTCGGCCACCGGCTCTACCCGGGCGAGGATCCACGCGCGCGTGTCCTCTTCGGCCTCCTCGAAGAGATCCCCCGCTCGGCCCCCGCCCTGGCCGCGGCCCGTGACATCGTCGCCACCGCCGCCCGCCACACACCGTTGCACGCCAACGTCGACCTGGCCCTCGCCGTGTTCACCGCCTCCAGCGGCATGCCGTCCTCGGCGGGCGAGACGATCTTCGCCGTGGCCCGTACGGCGGGCTGGATCGCGCACGCCCTGGAGGAGTACGGCGAACGGCCGCTGCGTATGCGCCCGAGCGGACACTACGTAGGCCCGAAACCTCCTCAGCCCCTGCCGGAGTAGGACACGACCCGGCCAGGAAGTCACCACGGGCCAAGTCAGGTTAGGCTCACCTCTGTGAGTACGTGCTCAACCGCGTCCCGGGATCTCGACGAGCCCCTTGCGGGAACCGCGGCCACCGCGCGGACCTGGCTGCTGCTGGAGCAGTCCGGTCCCTGGGGCGCCAAGGCGCTCACGTCGAGCCACCTCGATCCGGCACTCGGCCGCGCCCTGGAGGCGGCCGCGAAGGGCACGGGCGTCCGCGTCGCGCTCATCCGCCGCCCCGGACGGCACGCCGACTGCCGCACGCCCGCCACCCGGCAGGTCTACGCGGCCCACACCGCGCCCGGCAAGGTGTGGCTGCACTCGGCCACGACCCGCGATCCGCGGGACCTGCTCGACCTGGACTTCACCGCACTCGGCCGGGGCGAGCACCACAACTTCGACTCGGTTCTCGCCGCGCGGCCGCACGCGGGCGACCCGCTCGCGCTCGTGTGCACCAACGGCAAGCGCGACCGCTGCTGCGCCCTGCTGGGCCGCCCGCTCGCGGCTGAGCTGGCCGCGTCCGGCGTGGAAGGCGTCTGGGAGGTCACCCATCTGGGTGGTCATCGCTTCTCGCCCACGCTGCTGGTCCTGCCGTACGGCTACGCGTACGGCCGCGCCGAGGCGCACGCCGTCAAGGAGGTCCTGCACGGCGTCCAGGAGGGGCGGATCGTCGTGGAGGGCTGCCGCGGGAACTCCGCCTGGGAGCGTCCGGGCCAGGCGGCCGAGCTGGCCGTGCGCTCGCACGCGCGCGTGTACGCCGCGGACGCCCTGAGTGTCGTACGGACGGACGGCGCGGCCCCGCGCTGGGAGGTGACCGTCACGCACGCGGACGGGCGCCGCTGGCGGGTCGTCGTGGCCCAGGGCGCGTCCGCGCCGCCCCGCCCCGAGAGCTGCGGCACATCGATCCTGGGCGCGCCGGCACGTATGGACGTCGTGGAGGTCCGCGAGTTGATCAGGACGACCGCACTCGCGAGCTGATCCAGTTGATCAACATCGCGATCAGCACATCTCAGCATTGATCAAGAGATCCAGGTCCCCGATCAAGAGATCCATGCCACACCCCCTACGGCAGTTCCCGCACGCCCACGTACCGTCGTGGGTATGAGCCCCACTCCCCCCGCACGCCGCCTGCGCCTCGGTATGCCGAAGCGGATGTTCTCGCAGGTGCTGCTGATGCAGGTGGCGATCGCCGCGGGGGTCGCGGTGCTCGCGACCGGACTCTTCCTCGCACCGCTCAGCCAGCAGCTGGACGATCAGGCGATGCGCCTGGCGCTGTCGATCGCGGAGACCACCGCGCAGGAGCCGCAGATCGCCGAGGAGCTGCAGACCACCCCGCCGTCGCCGGACGGTCCGCTGCAGAAGGCGGCGGAACGGATCCGCAAGGCCACCCACGCCCGCTATGTCGTGATCATGGACTGGCGGGGCGTGCGCTGGTCGCACACCGACACCAAGCAGATCGGCGGCATCGTCTCGACGAACCCCGGCGAGGCCCTGGCCGGCAACGAGGTCATGGCGATCGACAACGGCACCCTGGGCCGCACGGCCCGCGGCAAGGTGCCGCTGTACGACACCGAGCACCGGATCGTCGGCGCGGTCTCGGTCGGCATCGCCTACGACAGCGTGCGCGCCCGGCTGCTCAGCGCGATCCCGGGGCTGCTCGCATACGCGGGCGGCGCCCTGGCGGTCGGTGCGCTGGCCGCCTGGCTCATCTCCCGCCGGGTCCAGCGGCAGACCCGCGACCTGGCCTTCTCCGACATCTCGGCGCTGCTCGCGGAGCGCGAGGCGATGCTGCACGGCATCCGGGAGGGCGTCGTGGCCCTGGACCGCGCCGGCCGGGTGCGTCTCCTCAACGACGAGGCACACCGCCTGCTGGGCATCGACGAGGAGGCCGTAGGCCGCTCCCCCGACGAGGCGCTCGGCGAGGGACGCACGGCCGACATCCTGGCCGGCCGGGTGACCGGCACCGACCTGCTCACCGTCCGCGGCCAGCGCGTCCTGGTCGCCAATCGCATGCCCACCGACGACGGCGGCGCCGTAGCCACCCTGCGCGACCGCACCGAGCTGGAGCAGCTCGGCCGGGAACTCGACTCCACGCGCGGGCTGATCGACGCCCTGCGCGCCCAGGACCACGAGCACGCCAACCGCATGCACACGCTCCTCGGGCTGCTCGAACTGGAGATGTACGACGACGCCGTGGACTTCGTCGGTGAGGTGGTCGGCGATCACCGGGCCACCTCGGAGCAGGTCACCGAGAAGATCCAGGACCCACTGCTCGCGGCCCTGCTGGTCGGCAAGGCGACCGTGGCGGCCGAGCGCGGCGTCGCGCTGTGGATCTCGGACCGGACCCGGCTCCCGGACCGGCTGATCGACGCCAGGGGGGTCGTCACGGTCGTCGGCAACCTGGTCGACAACGCGCTCGACGCGGTGGCGGGCACTCCGCACGCGCGCGTGGAGATCGAGTTGCGCGCCGAGGGACGTACCGCTGTCCTCAGGGTGCGCGACACCGGGCCCGGAATCCCCGCGGAACAGCGGGAGTTGGTCTTCACCGAGGGGTGGTCCACCAAGGAGCCGCCCGCCCACCGCAAGCGCGGTATCGGGCTCTCCATGGTGCGCAGGCTCGCGGAGCGGCAGGGCGGCAGCGCGACCGTGGGCGAGGCGCACGGCGGCGGCGCTGAGTTCGTCGTCGTACTGCCCGAGGCGCTGGACGAGCCGACGCCGGTTCCGGCGCCGATCGCGCCCGTGGACACGCCCGTCAAGGAGGAGTCGCGATGATCGAGGTCCTGGTCGTGGACGACGACACCAGGGTCGCGCAGGTCAACGCCGCCTACGTCGAGAAGGTGCCGGGCTTCCACGTCGCAGGTGAGGCGCACAGCGCGGCCGAGGCGCTGCGGCAGCTGGAGGCGCTGCCCGGACTGGACCTGGTCCTGATGGACCACTATCTGCCCGACGAGACGGGTCTGGCGGTCGTCCAGGAGATGCGCCGGCGCGGCCACCAGACCGACGTGATCATGGTGACGGCGGCCCGGGACGTGTCGACCGTACAGGCCGCGATGCGGCACGGGGCGCTGCAGTACCTGGTGAAGCCGTTCGCGTTCGCGGGCCTGCGCACCAAGCTGGAGGCGTACGCGGCACTGCGCCGCACGCTGGACGGCGGTGGCGAGGCGGAGCAGGCCGAGGTGGACCGCATCTTCGGCGCGCTGTCCGCGCCTTCGGAGCCGGGGCTGCCCAAGGGCCACTCCCCCTCCACCGCGGAGCTCGTGCGCCAGTCCCTGATGAACGCCGAAGGCCCGCTGTCCGCGCAGGAGATCGCGGACCGGACGGGAGTGAGCCGGCAGACCGCGCAGCGCTATCTGAAGCTCCTGGAGCGCACGGGCCGGGCCCGGCTCACGCTGAAGTACGGCGACGCGGGCCGCCCTGAACACCGTTACGTGTGGGCGACCCGCGCCTGAGGGCACGGCCGTTGGGGGCGGGGGAAGGGGCCGTACCCCCTCATGGATACGGATTCAGTGCGCGGCCTTCTCCACGAACTCGGTAGTGAACGTCTTGCTCAGATCCACCTTGGCGTTCTTGATGTTGGGGTTGAACGCTTTGAGCACCTTCTCAACGGTTGCGGGTCCCTCGGCGGGCATCACGCCGTCCTTGGTGAACATCGGCAGCGAGCTCTCGATGGCCGCGGCGTAGAGGACCTTGTTGCCCTGGGAGTAGTCGGCGGGCATCTTGTCGGCGATCTGGGTCGGGCTGTGGGTGGACATCCACTTGAGCGTCTTGACGAATGCATTGGCCAACTTCTGGACGGTGTCCTTGTGACCATTGACCCAGTCGGTCTGCATGTACAGGCTTGACGACGGGTACGGACCGCCGAGCGCCTCCTGGGAGCCCTCGGGCGTCCGCATGTCGAGCAGGACCTTGCCCGCCTTCTTGTCGAGGATCGTGGCGACGGTCGGGTCGGTCGTCATACCGCCGTCGATCGCGCCCTTCTGCAGCGCCGAGATGAAGGTCGGGCCCGCCCCGACGGCGACCGGTGTGAACTCGCTGACCTTCACGCCGTTCTTGACGGCGAGGTACTTGGTGAGGAAGTCCGTCGACGAGCCGAGGCCGGTGATGCCGAGCTTCTTGCCCTTGAAGTCCTTCGGCGACTTGATGTCGCCCTCCGCCTTGGTGGAGACGATCTCGACCTCGCCGGGCGCCTGCGAGAACTGCACGACGGACTCCACGGACTTGCCCTTGGTCTGCAGGTCGAGCGTGTGGTCGTAGAAGCCGACGGCCCCCTGGACCTGCCCGGAGACGAGCGCGGTCTCGGCCTGGACGCCGGCCGGCTCGCTCAGCAGCTCGACGTCGAGGCCCTCGGCGTCGAAGTAGCCCAGGCGCTGGGCGAGCATCGCGGGCAGGTAGATGACCTTGTCCAGGCCGCCGACCATGATCTTGACCTTCGTACCCTTGCCGTCGCCCTTGCTGGTGGAGGCGGTGCTGGCCGCGTCGTTGGCGCAGGCGGTGAGGGAGGAGAGGGCGAGCAGGCCGGCGGCGGCCAGGGTGGTGTATCTGGCGGACTTGCGCATGAGGGTTCACGTCCTTGTGAGAGGGCGGTGCGGGGAGGAAGGGGGGTGGCTTCAGGGGCCGTTCAGCTGTCGGAGTCCGCCGGCTTCCACCGGAAGATGCGGCGCTCGGCGAAGGTCAGCAGCCCCTCGGCGGCGAGCGCGACGACGGCGAGGATGACCATCGCGGCGTACACGCCGGCCGTGTTGAAGGTGCCCTGCGACTGCGAGATGAGCAGGCCGACGCCCTTGGTCGCGCCGATGTACTCGCCGACGATGGCGCCGATGAGGGCGAAGCCGAAGCTGACGTGCAGGCTGGTGAAGATCCACGAGGTCGCGGAGGGGATGACCACCTGGAGCGTGACCCTGCGGTTGCTCGCGCCGAGGATGCGGGCGTTGGCGACGAGGTTGCGGTCGACCTCGCGGGCGCCCTGGAAGGCGTTGAAGAAGACCGGGAAGAAGACCAGGACGACGGCGGAGGCCACCTTGGAGGCCGGGCCAAGTCCGAACCAGATCATGAAGATCGGTGCAAGGACGATCCTGGGTATTGAGTTGAGCACCTTGATGTATGGACCAAGGACATCGGCGAGGAAGGTGATCCGCCCGAGGACGATGCCGAACACGACACCGGCGAGCACACCGAGGACCCAGCCGAGCAGCGCCTCGTACAGCGTGTACCAGATCTGCTCGCCCAGGGAGCCGATGGCCGTCCCGTGCATCACCCAGGTGGAGATCTGGTCCCAGATCTTCGAGGGCATCGAGAAGTTGAACGGATCGATGACCTTGGTCCGGGCGAACACCTCCCAGAGACCGAGGACGGCGACCAGGAGCAGCACGCGGGTGACCGTGACGACGATCTTGCGTCTGCGGGCGGCACGCGCGCGTGACTGGGCGCGGTCCGGTGCCTTGACCGTGTCGACGACCGGTGTGCTGAGGACGTCAGGCGACATTGGCGGCACCCCTCTCGCGGGTGATGCGGACCTCTTCGCCGAGCGACTCCCAGATCTCGCGGTAGATCTCGATGAACCGCGGCTCCAGGCGCACCGACTCGACCTTGCGCGGGCGTGGCAGGTCGATGTCGAAGACCTGCTTGACGGTGGCGGGCCCGGCGGTCATCACGACGACCTTGTCGGCCAGGGCGATGGACTCCTCCAGGTCGTGGGTGACGAAGACGACGGAGGCGCCCGTGCCCGACCACAGCTCCAGCAGCTCGTCCGACATCAGCGCCCTGGTCTGCACGTCGAGCGCCGAGAAGGGCTCGTCCATGAGCAGGATCTCGGGGTCGTTGACGAAGGTCGCGGCGAGCGCGACACGCTTGCGCTGGCCGCCGGAGAGCTGGTGGGGGTAGCGGTCCTCGAAGGCGGCGAGCCCGACCCGGGCCAGCCATTCGCGGGCCTTCTGCTTCGCCTCCGCTTTGGGGACGCCGCGGAAGCGCGGGCCCGCCATGACGTTGGACAGGACGGTGCGCCACGGGAAGGTGGCGTCCTGCTGGAAGACGAAACCGACCTTGTCGCCGACGCCGTTCACCGGCTCCCCCGCGACCAGAACCTCGCCCTCGGTGGGCTCCTCCAACCCGCTGACCAGCGTCAACGTGGTCGACTTGCCGCAGCCCGTGGGACCGACGACCGCCACGAACTCCCCACGCCCGACCGTGAGATCGAGTTCCCTGACGGCCGTGTGCAGACCCCCCGACGGGGTCCTGAAGATCTTGCTCGCGCCCCGCAGCTGAATGGCGGGGCTGGTGTCTGCGCTCATGGCCGGGGACGGTAGATGTGGCCCGGGCCACAGCAGCAGCCTTGTGAGCACATGCCGTTCTTTTGCTTGCAACAGCCTGTTGTGCTCGTTTTGCTCGCGCTACAACAGCGGAGCCGAAACACGGGCTTAACGCTCGCCAGGCCTTGACAGAAAGAGGCCCGATGATTGACGTCCTGGTCGTGGACGATGATTTCCGCGTCGCCGAGATCAACGCCAAGTACGTGGGAAAGGTTCCCGGCTTCCGGGTCGCCGCCCGCGCACACAGCGCTGCCCAGGCCCTGGCCAGCGTCCAGCGCGGAACCATCGACCTGGTCCTGCTCGACCACTACCTGCCCGACCAGACGGGCCTCGAACTCGTCCACCGCATGCGGGAACAGGGCCACGGCACCGACGTCATCATGATCACCGCGGCCAGCGATGTGACCACCGTGCAGGCCGCGATGCGCCTGGGCGCACTGCACTACCTGGTGAAACCGTTCACCTTCGCCGCCCTGCGCACCCGCCTCGACTCCTACGCCGCCCTGCGCCGCACGGTCGACCGGGTCGGCGGCCGCGGTATCGCCGGCCAGGAGCAGGTCGACCGGATCTTCGGCGCGCTGCGCACCAGCCCGGCGCCGTCGTCCCCCGGCCTCCCCAGCGGCCACTCGGAGCCGACGAGCGATCTCATCTGCCGCGTCCTGCACCACGCCGACCACCCGCTCTCGGCCCACGAGGTCGCCGCCGAAACGGGCCTGAGCCGCTCCACGGCCCAGCGCTACCTCCGTAACCTCGAACAGGCCGGCCGCCTCCGCCTCTCCCTCAAATACGGCGACACGGGCCGCCCGGAACACCTGTACGCATGGGTGGCCCCGTAGCCCGAAAACCGCACTTCATGGGGTACGGCGGTGAAGGGGCCGTCATTTCGTCCGGTACGGCGGCGAAAGGGCGGCCGTTGCATGCGCTACGGCGGTGAGGGTGCCGCCCCTACGCGGCTCCCGCCCCCGTCAGCGACCGCACCTCGGTCTCCGCGTGCTTGGCCTCGTCCGGGACTTCCGCGGAGGTGACCGTGCCGAGCCAGCCCGCGAGGAAACCGAGCGGGATCGACACCAGACCGGGGTTCTGCAGCGGGAAGTACTGGAAGTCGACGCCGGGGAACAGCGATTCGGGGCTGCCCGACACCACCGGGGACAGCACGACGAGCCCGAGCGCGGGGACCAGCCCGCCGTATACGGCCCACACCGCGCCGCGGGTGGTGAAGCCGCGCCAGAACAGCGAGTACATCAGCACCGGGAGGTTCGCGGAGGCGGCGACCGCGAAGGCGAGCCCCACCAGGAAGGCGACGTTGAGGTCGCGGGCCAGCAGACCGAGGCCGATCGCGACCACGCCGATGCCGACGGAGGCAACGCGCGCGACGGCCACCTCGCTGCGCGGCTCGGTCCGCCTGCGCCGCAGGGACGCGTACAGGTCGTGGGCCACGGACGCCGAGGAGGCGAGCGTGATCCCGGCGACCACGGCGAGGATCGTTGCGAAGGCGACGGCGGCGACAATTGCGAAGAGAACCGTTCCTCCGGTGGAATCCGCACCGCCTCCCAGATCGAGCGCCAGGAGCGGAACCGCCGTGTTCCCGGCCGCGTTCGACCCTCGTACCGCCTCGGGCCCGACGATCGCGGCGGCACCGAAGCCGAGGATGATCGTCATCAGGTAGAAGCCGCCGATGAGCCCGATCGACCAGAGCACCGAACGCCGGGCCGCCCGGGCGGTGGGCACGGTGTAGAAACGGGACAGGATGTGCGGCAGCCCCGCCGTGCCCAGCACCAGCGCGAGCCCCAGGCTGATGAAGTCGAAGCGGGCGGTCCAGCTCCCGCCGTACTTCAGCCCCGGTGCCAGGAAGGCGTCGCCGTGGCCACTGCGCTCGGCCGCCGTGAGCAGCAGGCGGTCGAAGTCGCCGTGGAAGCGCAGCAGGACGAGCACGGTGAGCGCGATCGTGCCGCCGAGCAGCAGTACCGCCTTGACGATCTGGATCCAGGTGGTGGCCCGCATCCCTCCCATCGACACATAGATCACCATGAGCGCGCCGACACCGATCACGGTCCATGCCTGCGCGGCCTCGCTCGTCCGCCCCAGCAGCAGCGCCACCAGGCTGCCCGCCCCGACCATTTGCGCCACCAAATACAGAACGGACACGGTGACCGAGGAAGTTCCCGCCGCGATCCGCACCGGCCGCTCGCTCATCCGAGCCGCCACCACGTCGGCGAGGGTGAACCGCCCGCAGTTGCGGACCAGTTCGGCGACCAGGAACAGCACCAGCAGCCAGGCCACCAGGAAGCCGACCACGTAGAGCAGACCGTCGTAGCCGAACAGCGAGATGAGTCCGGTGACGCCCAGGAAGGAGGCGGCCGACATGTAGTCGCCCGCGATGGCAAAACCATTCTCCAGGGGCGAGAAGAGCCGCCCGCCGGCGTAGAACTCCTCCGCCGAGCCGTGCCGGTTGCGGCTGACCCAGGTCGTGATCGCCAGCGTGACGGCGACGAACGCGCTGAACAGGAGCAACGCCAGTGTCTGATGATGGCCCGTCACAGCGCACCGCCCCGGACCGAGCGCGTCAGCTCCTGGGTGTCCCAGCGCAGTTCGAGCGCGGCCCGGTCCCTGCGCAGCCGAGCATGCCGGGCGTAGGCCCAGGCGAGCAGGAACGTCGTGAGGAACTGTCCGAGCCCCGCGAGCATCGCCACGTTCACCGCGCCCGCCACCGGCCGCGCCATCAGTCCCGGCGCGGTCGTGGCGGTCACGACGTACCCCACGTACCAGGTCAGGAAGACGACGACTCCCGGCACCACGAACCGCCGGTAGCGGCTGCGTACTTCCTGGAACGCCGCGCTCCGCTGCACCTCCAGGTAGACGTCGGCCGCGGCGACTCCTCGTTCCCCGCCCGCCTGTTGCGCCGGCACCGGCGCGGGCACGGGCGCGCCGGTGCCGTCCGACTCGCCCCAGCCGGAGGCGAGTGCGTCGTACCACGGGTCGTCGTACGTCATGCCCCCGGGCGCCTCGGCACGGGCCTGCCCTTGACGCTCGCGGTGCTCGGCCGGACTCTCGGCGCCACCCCCGCCTTTGCGGGGACGACCATTGCTTGACTGCATGCTCAAGGATGGACAGAACGGGAAGATCCCCGACTTCTCTTCCCCGCGCTCTTCACCCCATCAGGTGATTCAACCCACCGGTGGCCGCGCGATCCCCTTCGCGTACGCATAACGCACCGCCTGGGCACGGTCCTTGAGCCCCGTCTTGGTGAACATGTTGTTGATGTGCGTCTTCACCGTCGCCGTGGACACATGCAGCTTGCGGCCGATCTCCGTGTTGCTGAGCCCCTCCGCGATCAGCACCAGGACCTCGATCTCCCGCGCGGTGAGCCCGTCGGGCGGCTCGGCCGGAGCGGCCGGCCGCGGTGCGGGCTCCGACAGCCGCTCCAGCAGCCTCCGTTGGATGCTGGGCGACAGCCCCGCGTCCCCGGACAGCACGCTCTGCACGGCCCGTACGATCTCGTCCCCTCCCGCGTCCTTGGTGAGATAACCCCGCGCTCCTGCCCGCAGCGCCGGGAACAGCGACTCGTCGTCCGCGAACGTCGTCAGCACCACGACCTGTGTCCCGGGGTGCTCGGCCCTGATGCGCCGGGTCGCCTCGACGCCGTCGCACCGCGGCATGCGCAGGTCCATCAGCACGACGTCCGGGGCGAGTTCGGCGACGAGCTGCACCGCCTCCTCGCCGTCTCCCGCGGCGCCGACGACCTCGATCCCGGGCAGCAGGCCGAGCAGCATCACGATGCCCTCCCGGACGACGGTCTGGTCGTCCGCGACGACGACCCGCGCGGGCCGCGTCTCCTCCCCTTCCGTCATACGGGCACCTTCAGCGTCACCGCGAACCCCTCCTCGTCCGGCCCTGCGTGCAGCGAACCGCCCAGCAGCTCGGCACGCTCCCGCATGCCCAGCAGACCGTACCCGGCGCCCGCCCCGCTCAGCTCGCCCGGCGGACCGCCCGAGTCCCGTACGGCCAGCGTCACTTGATGGTCTCCGTAGTCCAGCCGCACCCGCACCTTGGCCCCCGGCGCGTGCTTGCGCACGTTCGTCAGGGCTTCCTGGGCGACCCTGCGCACGGCCTGCGAGGCCTCCACGGGCAATGGCTTGCGCTCACCCGTAATGGTGACCTCGGCCCCGGAGGACGTACCGACGAGCTGCGACAGGAAGTCCTCCAGCGGAGTCAGCTCGCCGCGCAGCGCGGAGAGCGCCTGCCGTGTCTCGTCGAGGCCGTCCCTGGCCATGCCGCGTGCCGCCACCACCCGCTCCAGGATCTGCTCCCGGTCGGCGCCCCGCTCGATCAGCAGACGGGCCGCCTCCAGGTGCACGAGCTGCGCCGAGAGGCTGTGCGCCAGCACGTCGTGGATCTCGCGCGCGATCCTGGCGCGCTCCGCGAGCGCCGCCGACTCCGCCTCGGCGGCCCGGGCGGCCCGCTCCTGCGTGAGCAGTTGCTGCGCGGTGCCACGGGCCTCGGCGTCTAGGCGCAGGGTGTACCCGGCGAGCCCCAGCCCGGCTGTCGTCACCGCGGTGGTGAGCCACACGTCGTTGTTCATCGCGGCGAAGGCTGCGAGGGCGACCGACATGACGGGCACGGCGGCGGCGAGCGGCAGCCGCTCCAGGGCGCCGATGGCACAGCCGCACCAGACGACGAGGGCCGCCGACGTGAACCCGCCGGCCTCGCCCGCGACCGCGAGCCCCATGAGTACGGCGATGAGGGCGATCGACGGCAGGAGCCGGTGCTCCAGCGTGGTCCGCCAGAAGGCCCAGGCCGCGACCGACACGAGCAGGACTCCCGCGACGGCCGCGACCGCGCCCCATCCGTGGACATGGGTGCTGTTGTAGGCGCCCCACAGGAGCATGCCGATCACCAGCAGCCGCACGACCCAGCCGAGCAGCCGCCGGGACCGTGAGATTCCGTCACGGCTCAGCGCCTCCCGGGAAGGCCAACGTGTCCATGAAGTCTCCGTCACACACGCTCCTTCCGCGCGAACCGGGCCGTGTCGTCACCGTACGTCGCGGCCGCACCGGCCGCCGGTGCGAGGGACTGGGCCCGCCAGACCAGGATCCCGCCGCGGACCAGCAGGGTGGCCGCGAGGGCGAGGAGCAGGGCGGAGCTGTCCTGGTGCACACCGAGCGCGGCGCCGAGCGCGAAGAGGCCGACGCGCAGGGCGATGCCGATGATCCAGACGGTCACGCTCGCCTTGCTGCTCCTGCTCCACACGCTGCCGTCGGGCTCGGCCCATATGCGGGTGGTCCAGGCCCAGCCGGCTCCTGTGGCGAGGCCGATGAGCAGCTCCACGGCCAGCAGGGCTACCGACTCCGCGCGGTGGTGGGCGTCGACGACTCCGGGCTGGCGCAGTGCGACGACGGCGAGGACGACGGGGACGAGCCACCAGCGCTTCGAGGCGCCTATCTGCTGGGCGCGGAACTGCCGCACGATCACCAGGACGACGACGGCCGCGATCATCAGCGCGTTGGCGAGCCCGGACATCTGAGCCTCCGTGTGCGAGGAAGGGAGTGGCGGCAGCGAGCGCTGCCGACGCCTTCGACGCTACGGAAATCCGCAGGTCGGCAGATCGGAGCAGGGGTGGATCGTGGGTGGATCCGCAAACGGCCGTCGGCTCCACCCATGGGTGGAGCCGACGGGAACCAGGCTCGTCGGACTGGGCCGCCGGGCCGGCGCGGCCGCTACGCGTCGATGCGGGACCTGTCCAGCGTCGCCGCCGAGCTGGAGATGAACTCCTTGCGGGGAGCCACGTCGTTGCCCATCAGCAGGTCGAAGACCGTCTCCGCGGAGTCCAGGTCGGAGAGGTTGATCCGGCGCAGGGTGCGGTGGCGGGGGTCCATCGTCGTCTCGGCCAGCTGGTCGGCGTCCATCTCGCCCAGACCCTTGTAGCGCTGGATGGAGTCCTTGTACCGGATGCCCTTGCTCTCGAACTCGAGCAGCTTGTCGCGCAGTTCGCGGTCCGAGTACGTGTAGACGTACTTGTCCTGGCCCTTCTTCGGCTGGACGAGCTCGATGCGGTGCAGCGGGGGCACCGCGGCGAAGACCCGGCCGGCCTCGACCATCGGCCGCATGTAGCGGTGGAAGAGCGTCAGCAGCAGCGTCCGGATGTGCGAGCCGTCGACGTCGGCGTCGGTCATCATGATGATCTTGCCGTAGCGGGCCGCGTCGATGTCGAAGGTCCGGCCCGAGCCCGCCCCTATGACCTGGATGATCGCGCCGCACTCGGCGTTCTTCAGCATGTCGGTCACGGACGACTTCTGGACGTTGAGGATCTTGCCGCGGATCGGCAGCAGCGCCTGGAACTCGGAGTTCCGGGCCAGCTTGGCGGTGCCGAGCGCGGAGTCTCCCTCGACGATGAACAGCTCGCTGCGGTCCACGTCGTCGCTGCGGCAGTCGGCGAGCTTGGCCGGCAGCGACGAGGACTCCAGGGCCGTCTTCCGGCGCTGGGCGTCCTTGTGCTGGCGGGCGGCGATACGCGTGCGTGCCGCGGCGACGGCCTTCTCCATGACGACCCGGGCCTGGGCCGCGGCGTCCCGCTTGGTGGAGGTCAGGAACGCCTTGAGCTCCTTGGAGATCACGGTGTTCACGATGCGGCGGGCCGCGGAGGTGCCGAGGACCTCCTTGGTCTGGCCCTCGAACTGCGGCTCGGCCAGGCGGACGGTGACGACCGCGGTGAGTCCTTCCAGGGCGTCGTCCTTGACGATGTCGTCCTCGGCGACGCGCAGCAGCTTCTTGGCGCGCAGCACCTCGTTCAGCGTGCTGGTCACCGCCGTCTCGAAGCCCGCGACGTGGGTGCCGCCCTTGGGGGTGGCGATGATGTTCACGAACGACTTCAGGGTCGTGTCGTACCCGGTGCCCCACCGCATCGCGACGTCGACGTCGAGCTCGCGGGTGACCTGGGTGGGCGTCATCTGCCCGTGCTCGTCCAGGACCGGGACCGTCTCCTTGAAGGTGCCCTGGCCGGAGAAGCGGAGGACGTCGTTGACCGGCTTGTCGCTCGCCAGGTACTCGCAGAACTCGCTGATGCCGCCGTCGAAGCGGAACGACTCCTCGCCCTTGCTGCCGCCCTCGCCGAGGCCGAACTCGTCGCGGACGACGATGGTCAGGCCGGGCACCAGGAACGCGGTCTGGCGGGCACGCTGGTGGAGGTTGTCCAGGGAGAGCTTGGCGTCCTTGAGGAAGATCTGGCGGTCGGCCCAGTAACGCACGCGCGTGCCGGTGCGGGTCCGGGGGATCTTCTTGGCCTTGCGCAGGCCGCTGGTGGCCTCGAACTTGGCGTCCGGGCCGGTCGCGGAGAAGGCGCCCGGCACACCGCGCCGGAAGCTGATGGCGTGCGTGTGGCCGCCACGGTCCACCTCGACGTCCAGCCGGGCCGACAGGGCGTTCACCACGGAGGCGCCGACGCCGTGCAGGCCGCCGGAGGCGGCGTAGGAGCCGCCGCCGAACTTGCCGCCGGCGTGCAGCTTGGTCATGACGACCTCGACGCCGGACAGGCCGGTCTTCGGCTCTACGTCGACCGGGATGCCCCGGCCGTTGTCCCGGACCTCCACCGACCCGTCGTCGTGGAGGATCACCTCGATGTGGTCGCAGTAGCCACCGAGGGCTTCGTCGACGGAGTTGTCGATGATCTCCCACAGGCAGTGCATCAGACCACGGCTGTCGGTCGACCCGATGTACATACCGGGACGCTTGCGCACGGCCTCGAGCCCCTCGAGGACGAGCAGGTGCCGCGCGGTGTAGTTGGAACCGTCCCGCTCTGCTCCTGCCAGCAGCGCTGTGGACGACACGGACGTTTCGGCGGTCACGCGGTTCGCTCCTCGCTGAATTTCAGATGGGGCCCTTCTGGGTAAGGGCGCGGCTTCGGTTGCCGTGAAGAGGGTACCGAGGCCTGGTAGAGCCGTTGTCACGCCACCCTCGTCCGAACTCAGACTAGTCCAGAGTCGCATGGGTGTTCGATCCCTCGATGGAGTGAAGTACATATCACGTTCCCTTCCAGGCATGAACCATTTAGGCTCCGGGCACGTCCTCATGAACAAACCGGCAAGCCAGCCGGGAGGACCGGACACTGACAGCCAGCGCGAACCCGTACGACACACAGACACGCAATACGGCACATTCGCCGCCAACCGGCAGCAGACAGCCGGCCTCGAAAAAATCTTTCGAGGAAAAGCCCCGGGCGGGAACGTTTTGGGGCTGGTTGGATGTTGACCCTGGTACGACAGCTCGTCGAGCTAGAGAAGAGGCGACGTGACTACTGTTCTGACCCCCGCGAGCCCGCTGACGGCCGCCGATCGCTGCGACCGCTGCGGCGCACAGGCATACGTGCGCGTTGTACTGCTCAGCGGTGGCGAACTGCTCTTCTGCGCCCACCACGGTCGCAAGTTCGAGCCGGAACTCAAGAAGATCGCCGCTGAGATACAGGACGAGACGGAGCGGCTGACGACCGTTCCTGCCACCGCCTCCGAAGAAGAGCGCTGACACCTCGCATCCACGACGAGCCAGCTCCGGCACAGGCCGGTTACGGGCGGCGCGGCCCCTGCTTCCAGGGACCGCGCCGCCCGCTCTCGTAACCGTGGACGCGCTCAGGCCCCGCCTGCGGCCCTCTCCGGGCCGCCCGTCGCCCCGCCCGGGCCCAGCGCCCGTACGACCTCGGACACGCGCGTGTAGACGCCTGGACTGCCCGCCCGGCCACAGCCGCTCCCCCAGGACACCAGCCCGATCAGCTTCCCCTGGGCGACGAGGGGCCCACCGCTGTCCCCCTGGCAGGCGTCCCGCCCGCCCTCCGACTCCCCGGCGCACAGCATGCTCCGGGCCACATAGGTGCCGTCGGAGCTCCCCGGATACGCCTGCTCGCACTGGGCGTCGGGCATGACGTGCACGCTTGCCGCGCGCAGACCGCGCGCGTAGTCACCGCCGCCCGTGACATCCCCCCAGCCGTAGACCGTGGCGCTCGTACCGGGCTCGTAGGCGGGATCGCCGGCGGCCGCCATCGCGACGACCCAACTCTGCGGCAGCGGCTCGGCGAGAGTGAGTACGGCGAAGTCCCCGGCGTTGCTGAGGCTGTCGTAGCCCGGATTCACCCGGACCTTGCGGACCCGGATCTCCCGGCCCTGGTCCGACAGCAGGTCCGTACGGCCCACGATGGCCTTCAGGTCGCGTACCCGGTTCGGCGGCGCCCCCAGGACGTCCTCGCCCATGCAGTGGGCCGCCGTGAGCACGGTCGTACGGCCGACGGCCACGCCTCCGCAGAACTGGCCCGCGCGCGTACCCCCGAACCGGTCACGGCTGGACAGCGCGACCGTCCAGGGGCTCCCGGAGATGTCGACCGGGAAGCCGCCCACGACGACGTCGGCGGGCGCCTGGGCGGCGGACAGCAGCGGTATGGCGGTCGCCGCGGCCGCCAGGACCAGCGGCCGGGCCAGGGCCCGGACAAGAGAACGGCGCATGCACGCTCCTCACTCTGGGGTGGTCATGAGACACCCAGAGTGATCCAGCCACGCGCACCCCGCACCCGCGCACGGCACGACAAGGCCCGGTCCCCGCGGGGAAACCGGGCCTTGGACGTCGTACGACCGCGACCTAGTCGAGGTAGTCGCGCAGCACCTGGGAACGCGACGGGTGGCGCAGCTTCGACATGGTCTTGGACTCGATCTGGCGGATGCGCTCGCGCGTGACGCCGTACACCTTGCCGATCTCGTCGAGGGTCTTCGGCTGACCGTCGGTGAGACCGAAGCGCATGGAGACGACGCCCGCCTCGCGCTCGGACAGGGTGTCCAGGACGGAGTGCAGCTGCTCCTGCAGGAGCGTGAAGCTGACCGCGTCGGCCGGGACGACGGCCTCGGAGTCCTCGATGAGGTCACCGAACTCGCTGTCGCCGTCCTCACCCAGGGGGGTGTGCAGCGAGATGGGCTCGCGGCCGTACTTCTGGACCTCGATGACCTTCTCGGGGGTCATGTCGAGTTCCTTGGCCAGCTCCTCCGGGGTGGGCTCGCGGCCCAAGTCCTGGAGCATCTGACGCTGCACGCGCGCGAGCTTGTTGATGACCTCGACCATGTGCACCGGGATACGGATGGTGCGGGCCTGGTCGGCCATGGCGCGGGTGATCGCCTGACGGATCCACCAGGTGGCGTACGTGGAGAACTTGTAGCCCTTGGTGTAGTCGAACTTCTCGACCGCGCGGATCAGACCGAGGTTGCCCTCCTGGATGAGGTCCAGGAAGAGCATGCCGCGGCCGGTGTAGCGCTTGGCCAGGGAGACCACCAGACGGAGGTTGGCCTCCAGAAGGTGGTTCTTGGCGCGGCGGCCGTCCTCGGCGATGATCTCCAGCTCGCGCTTGAGCTTGGGGGCCAGCTTGTCGGCGTTGGCCAGCTTGTCCTCGGCGAACAGACCGGCCTCGATGCGCTTGGCGAGCTCGACCTCCTGCTCGGCGTTGAGCAGCGGGACCTTGCCGATCTGCTTGAGGTAGTCCTTGACCGGGTCGGCGGTGGCACCGGCAGCGGCGACCTGCTGCGCCGGCGCGTCGTCCTCGTCCTCGTCGGACAGGACGAAGCCCGCGCTCTCGGTGCCCTCGGGCTCGTCGCCGGCCTTGGGAGCGTCCTCGAGGACCTCTTCCTCGATGACCTCGGCGTCGTCCTTCTTGGCGGTGGTCTTCTTCGCCGCCGTCTTCTTGGCGACGGTCTTCTTGGCGGCCGCCGCCGTCGTCTTCTTGGCGACGGTCTTCTTGGCAGCGGCCTTGGGGGCGTCGTCCTCGACCGGCGAGTCGGCAGCGGGCGCCGCCGGGGTGGCGGTGGCGGTGGCCTTCTTGGTGGTCACCGTCTTCGCGGCGACCGTCTTGGTGGCGGTGCGCTTGGCCGGACTCTTCGCTGCGACGCTCTTTCGGGTGCGCTTGGGCTCCGCGGCACTGACCATCAGCGTCACACCCTCTTCCTCGAGGATCTGGTTGAGGCTGCGCAGTACGTTCTTCCACTGAGTGGCCGGAATCTGGTCAGCTTCGAAGGCCCGACGCACATCGTCGCCGGCGATCTGCCCCTCGGCCTTTCCCCGCTCGATGAGAGCCATGACAGAGACGGACTCGGCGATCTCCGGCGGGAGCGTACGGGATGTGCTGGCCGACACGAACAACCTCTCGGAACGTTGGAAAACGGCTTCCGGCCCCGTCCGGGACGGACAGGAGCCGACCGCCGGCTTTGGGGATTGGGCCGACGGCGCGGGCGGGGGCCGGGAAGATGCACAGCGCCGCGAACGGCGTCCGTATTCCCTCCTCGGCTGTCACCTCTTAGGTCATCGTGCTGTTCCCACGAGCGTTACGCCCAATCTGCGTGGCCCGAGTCACACCCCGTAAGCGTTCAAAAACGGTCAGACAAGGGCAGAGGAGGCCACCAACACCTCCTACCCAGGGCTCGCGCCCGGAACACACGGCCCGTCGCGCCGTCGGACCCCGCAGGATGGCGGAGATCCTGCGGGGTCCGACGGGAGACGGTTCGCCGGCCGGGCGATGCCACAGGAGGGGGAGACATCCCCGGCCGCGCCACCCGCGGTACGCGCGCTCAGTGCTCGCGCGGCGCCGGCACCACGCGCTCCACCTCGGGGTGGACGGTGAGCAGTTGGCGCATGGCCGTCTCGGCGCCCGTGCCGTCGCCGGCCGCGAGGGCGTCGACGATCCGGCCGTGGTACGTCAGCGAGGTCTCGTTGGGCCGGTCACAGCCGGTGACGGGGCCTCCGGAGACCTGGAGCGCGGCCGACACGATCCCGGAGAGGTGCTCCAGCATGCGGTTGCCGGCGACCTGGATGAGCAGCGAGTGGAACTCGGCGTCGGCGCGGGAGAAGGTGAGCGCGTCACCCTGCCCCATCGCGTGGCCCATGATCTCCACCATGTCGGCGAGGCGCTGCTGGACGTCCTCGCGCCCGTGCCCGGCGGCGAGGCGGGCGGCGAGCGGCTCGATCGTCCAGCGCAGCTCGCTCAGCTCGCGGCGCTGGTCGTCGCGCTGCGGCCCGAAGGCGCGCCACTCGATGATGTCCGGGTCGAGCAGGTTCCAGTCGCTGACGGGACGCACGCGCGTGCCGACGTTCGGCCGGGCGCTCACCAGGCCCTTGGCCTCCAGGACGCGGAGCGACTCGCGGACGACGGTGCGGGAGACCTCGAAACGCTGGCCGATCTCCTCGGGCACCAGCGGGCGGTCGGCGCCCAGGTCGCCGGAGACGATCATCTGGCCCAGCTGCTGGACGAGTTGGCCGTGCAGTCCGCGTCCGCGGCTGCCCGCGGCGCGGCGGCCCACGCGGCCCAGCTCCGGGTCCGCGCTCTCCCAGGCAGGGACTCCGACACGGTCGGCGACGGGGGCCTCCGCATAGGGGTAGCGGTCGAGTTCGCCCGGGCCGGCGAGACCGGAGTCTGCGGAGCGGGCGGCGGTCATCATGGTGTGCGCAAGGGTACTCACGGATCCTTTGTCGGCGTCGCCTCCAACTCCCTTGAGGTCTTTGGTGAAAAGCACACGAAAGGGTGATCGCTCACCCCGTCGCAATTGACGCCTTATCGGAAAGAAATGGGCTTTCCCCGGGGAGTTGTGCGCAGGGTGGGGCGAACGGACACGGACGGTCGTCATCGGACCCTGCTGCGCAGGGTCGTGAGCAGATACGCGCAGAGCAGAGCGGTCAGCGACAACGTCAGCGCGCCGCCCACGGGTTGGGCGAGCACCCGTACCGCGGCGGAAAGATATTGCTCTCCCCCGAAGGGCCACTGCAGCAGGAGCGTCTCGCGCAACCGCATCGGAAGACCGGCCGCGGTCCGCACGGACGATCCCTGCAAGGCCTTCTGTACGAGCGGAACGACGAGCACCGGTACGGCGACCACGGCCGCGAGCCCTGCCGTGGTGGACCGGAAGACGCCGGCCGCCAGCACCCCGGCCCAGGCGCAGCCGACGACGAGCCCGATCCAACTCGCGCTCAGCGAGAGCCAGTCGGCGGGAACCTTTGCGAGCTCTCGTCCGTATACGAGATAGAGCACTTCGGCGTCGCAGCCGACCGTGAGGAAGGCCAGCGTCAGCGCGGTGGCCGCGGCGACGAGGAGCTTCGCGACGAGCAGCCCCAGCCGCCGGGGCACGGTGCCGCGATCCGCCGCCAGCGCGGGGTGGCGGAACTCGTCACCGAAGGCCAGCGCCCCGAGCAGCCCCGCCCCCAGGGCAGCCGGCGGCAACGGCACCTCCCGCGGCCACGCGGCCAGCAGGCGCGACTGCGGGGTGTGTCCGATCCGTGCCAGGAGTACGGCGGTGAGCGCGGACACGAGAAGCACGGCGGCGGCGGTGAGGAACCCGGTCCCGATACCGGTGGCACGGCGGATCTCGTAGCGCAGGGGGCGGAGGGGGCTGGGGGCGGGGCGGACGGAGATGGGGGGCGGGAGGGGGGAGAGGGGGTCTCGGGGGTCGAGGGAGCGGGGGGCGGAAGTGCCTGGGTGGTCCTGACGGCGTGGGCGCTCGGGCGGCTGTGCGGGGGCGGCCTTGGGGGTGTCGGAGGGGGCGGTGCGAGTGCTGTCGGCGATAGCGGGGGCGGTGTGAGGGCGGCCGGTAGCACCGCGGGGGGCGTGGTCGCTGTCGGCAATGCCAGGGGCGGCGGCGGATTGAGGGGCGCCGGCCGGCGCCGAGTGGTGTGGTGTGCTTCGGAGTGCCTGGCCTGAGTCAGTGGTGGACGCGTCGGTGGCCGGTGCCTCGATGGCGGGTGCCCCGGTGGCGGGTGTCTCGATAGTGGGCGCGTTGGTGATGGGCGCGTCGGCCACCCGCCAGGTGGCCTCGGCCGCTTCCGAACCGTGCAGCGGCGTAGCCCCCGCTCCCGGCCCCATGTCCCCGATCTCGTCCGCCAGTTGGTGTACGAGGATGCCGTGGCGGAACGCCGTCTCGCCGATGTCGGCGCAGGTGCTGCCGTACACGGAGAGACGGTTGCCGCCCTCGCGGACGATCTCCACAGAGCGGTGTGCGGTGCGGGCCTCCTTGGTGAGGAGGGCGGCGAGGCGTGCGGCGTGCGGGCTGCGGACGGCGACGCGGGGCCGCAGCCGGGTGCGGGCGAACTCGGCGGCGTCCTGGTCGGCGACGAGTCTGCCCTGCTCCAGCGTGACCACCCGGTCGGCGCTGCGTGCGGCCTCCTTGGGGTCGGCCGTGGTGAGCAGGACGGTGCCGCCCTGGGTCGCGTGAGCGCGGAGCATGCCGTACAGCCAGTGGGTTTCGCGGGTGGAGAGGCCGTCGGCGGGTTCGTCGAGGACGAGCGTGTGGGGGTCGGACAGCAGCGCGCAGGCGAGGCCGAGGCGGCGGTCCATGCCGCGCGAGAGCGTGCCGAGGCGTTCGTCGCGCAGGCTCACCAGGCCGACCACTTCGAGGACTTCATCGGCGCGCCGGACCGGAACCCCGGCGGCGGCGCAGAGCATGCGGAGGTGGCCGCGGACGGTGCGGGCCGGGTGTCCCGGTACGTCACCGAGTAGCACGCCCACTTCGCGCGAGGGGTGGGCGATGCGGTGCAGGGGGCGGCCCCTGAAGTAGGTGATGCCACGGCCCTGTTGGAGTTCGAGCATGAGTCTGAGCGCCGTCGTCCGGCCGGCGCCCGGAGCACCGAGCAGCGCGGTGACACGGCCCGCGCGCGCCTCGAAGGAGACGTCGTCGACGGCGGGCGGAAGGTCCTTGCGGGGGTTGCTGGTCAGTCCGAAGGCCTGGATCACCCGCAGCAAGATAGCGCGCTATGTCCGCTTTTTGGGCATAGTGGCGCTCGCTCCACGCGGGCGGCCGTCATACCTCGGGGCGCAGCATCGGCGGGTTGAGCAGCGTGGCGCCGCCCGCGCGGAACAACTGGGCGGGGCGACCGCCTTGGCGAGTCGTCGTACCACCGGTGGGCACCAGGAAGCCGGGCGTGCCCGTCACCTTGCGGTGGAAGTTGCGCGGGTCGAGCGCCACGCCCCAGACCGCCTCGTAGACCCGGCGCAACTCGCCGACGGTGAACTCGGTGGGGCAGAACGCCGTGGCCAGCGACGAGTACTCGATCTTCGAGCGGGCGCGCTCCACGCCGTCGGAGAGGATCTGGGCATGGTCGAAGGCGAGCGGCGCCACCGGTTCGCCGTCACGGCCGTAACCACCCTGCTGCAGCAGTTCCTCGACCGGCGCCCATCGCGCGTTGCTGGCGTCGCCGCCGGCCCGGGGCGCGGGCAGGTCGGGGGCGAGCGCCAGGTGGGCGACGCTCACGACGCGCATCCGCGGGTCCCGCTTGGGGTCGCCGTAGGTGGCTAGCTGCTCCAGATGGGCACCGTTGTCCTGAGCCGGTACGGCGGGGTCGTGCGCGCGCAGCCCTGTCTCCTCGGCCAGCTCGCGCGCCGCCGCCTGTGCCAGATCCTCGTCGGCCCGTACGAATCCGCCGGGAAGCGCCCAGCGCCCCTGGAACGGTGGTTCGCCCCTGCGCACCGCGAGCGCGCACAGCGCATGGCGGCGCACGGTCAGCACGACCAGGTCCACGGTGACGGCAAAGGGCGGAAAGGCTGACGGGTCGTAGGGCATGCGGCGATCATAGTCGTCTGCCTGACGATAAACACTCCCTTCGTCGGCCGCTTCGGTGGCTGATCCAATTCGGTCTGGTATGCGCCTCGCCATCCGCTCCCGGCCGCCCTCCGGTGGTACGTCATCCGAGGTCACCCGCCCAGTTGGAGCCCGTCGCCCGCCTCCTCGACCATGGCGAGGCCGAGTCTGCTGACCCGTACGGAGAAGGGGGCGCCCGCGACGCGCAGTCCCGTCAGGACGATCTCGCCCAGGGGTGCGCTGTGCACGGGGCGCAGGGTGACGGTCCCGCCGGGAGCGTCGGGGCGGATGCCCGCGAGGGTGATCGGCAGCAGCACTCCGGCGGCCGCCGCGGTGGCGGCGGGGCGGCAGGACGCCGGGTGCGGGAGGGGAACGCTTCCGTCGGTGCGCTGCTCCCCCGCGTACATCTCGGGCAGCCGGTGGTCGAAGGCCTCCGCCGCCGCGAGCACGCCGCGCAGCAGCGAGTTGGCCTCCTTCTCGTATCCGGCGGCTGCCAGCCCCGCGACGGCCACAGCCGTCTCGTGTACCCGTACGGCACCGCTACGGTGGCCGAACGGGTTGTATCCGGCTTCCTTCACGCCCAGTCCGCGCAGCCCCCAGCCCGAGTCCATGGCCGGACCGCCGAGCAATCGTGCGAGCTGCTCGGTCTGCACCTTGTCGAGCAGCCCGACGGCCAGTGCGCCCCCGCCCAGCAGGCCGGTGTCGAGGAGGTGGGCGGCTGCCGCGCCGAGGTGCGGCACGGGGCCTCCGTCCGGGGCGAGGGCGGCCGCGGGTCTGCCGCCGCCGAGGTCGTCGATCCAGAAGTCCTCGCGGAACGCCGTCCGCAGCGCCTGCGCCCACTGCCGCAGCTCGGCGCCGCCGGGTCTGCCGCAGGCGTCGAGCAGGTCGGCGCCGAGGAGCGCGGCGCGGTGTGCGTGGGCCTGTGTCTCGCAGCGGACGGGGCCGCCGGGGTGGGGGTCGGACAGGTAGGTACCGTCGCCAACAGTCGTCCGCAGCCAGGTCAGGCAGCGCTCCGCCGCCGGCAGGAGTTCCTCGGTCTCCTGCTCGGGAAGCCCCCAGCGGCGGGCTTCCGCCAGGAGCACGGGGAAGAGCAGAGTGGCCTCCGTGCCGGTGCAGCCCGGCGGCAGGTGGGTGCCCGCGTCGCGCCGCGGGCCGGGGATCATGCCGGACTGCGGCCCGGATCCCGGGAGTTGGGTGCGGGCGAGAGTGCGCAGCGTGCCCGCGGCGAGCCGGGTGCCGAGGGCCAGCGTCATCCGGGCCGCGGCGAGGGCGTCGGCCGGGGCCAGGCCGCAGCGCCAAGGTGCCCCGGCTGCGAGGTACAGGTCGGAGGGGTGCACAGGGTCACGCATCAGGAGGGCCTGGAGGTCCTCGACGCTCGTGCGCAGGAGCGATCCGATCCGGGGATCGTCGCCCGACGCGCGTGCTGCGGCGAGCGGGCTCGTCGCAGCGCGGCCCGCAGCCCGGACGGGTCCGGCGCCGTCCGGCCGCACCCGTAACTCCACGGTCGTGCTGCCGCCTGGTGCTAGCTCCAACTCCCAGCGCAGCAGCCCCGCGGAGGCCAGCGCGTCGGCGGGTGGCGGATCCGCCGTGACCCAGGAGTTCCCGGTGGCGCAGGACCAGCGCAGGCCCGAGTCGTGGACGCTGGCGGGCAGTTCGGGGCCGGCGGTTCCCGAGGCGATGGCGCCCAGATCGGCCAGGTCCGTGCCGAGGGCGACCTCGACCGGGATCCGCAGGGGGCGCAGTGCCGCGCTGTGCAGGGTGATGCGTTCGGTACCGTCCGCGTGCCGGATGCGCTTGACCACGACGTCCGGGTCCGGGCCGGAGTGCGGGGAGACACGCAGGGTGCCCACGAAACGGGCGCGGTCGGCCGCGGTCATCCGGGCTTGCACGGCGACCGGTTCACGCCCGGCCACCCGGACCTGGCAACGGGACAGGACGCGCCGACCCGCGCGGTAGAACCCCTCCAGCCCCTGACCGGTCATCTGCCCCTGCTCCGTGGAGATGGCGAGGCCGGGAAGGGCGACGCAGATCATGGCGGTGTGGGTTGACGGCAGCTCTACTGGCCGGCGGGACGGCGTGGGAACTCCTCGGGTTTGAGGGGCAGTTCCTGAAGGTGGGAAGGCGAGTGGGCGACGCGTCGGGCCGGTGGGCGGAGGGGCGGGCCGGTCCACGCCGGGCGAACGAGGCATCGGCGGTCCTGGATCCGTCGGTCGAGCGGGGGTGACGGGGTGGTCCGCGGGCCGGCCGGCGGGCGGATTCCAGCTGTTGGACGGAGCCCGGCCGACCGCGCCGCCGACCGGTCGCCGATCCACCGGTGCGGCCGGTCGCCGGTCAGTGCCAGCGGACGCAGAGGTACGCAGATCGTCTTCGGCGAACAGTGGCTCAGGCCCACCCCTGGGGCTCACGAGCGTCGGCAGGTCCGCGCCCGCCCGGGGGAACGGCTCGAACCGGGCGTCGCGTGGGCGGTCGTCGGCGGCGTAGGACGGGGTCGGCTGATGCATGCGGTGGCTTCTTCTGCGCTCAGTGCACCTCGGGCGTGTGTGGCACCGGGTGAAGGATCCGGACGGACGTGGGCTGCACGGCGGCACAGCCCATCCAGGCGCTCCGCCACTCAGGTGAACGCGGCGGGGCTCTGCCGGGTCACGCTCACGAACGGCCGACCCGTCCGAATGGCGGTGGCGGAACGGGCCACTCTCGGCGGCCTGTCGCCGCCGTTCACTCGTCGCTCCACACTCAACGTCGATTCGCCGACGAATTCCAGGGCGCTCCCGGCCATTGCTCACGTGTCCCCCTCGCCACCGTCGCCTCCGGGGTGCGTGCCCGCGGAATCGCTGCCCTGGCGGTGTGCCGGTCCGTTCACGCCTGCGCGCGAGTGCGTGCCTGCCGTGCGGGCGGGGCGAGGGCGGGTGCCGTCGGCCGTCGACTTCCGCGAACGGGCAACGCCTGCGGTGCTGCCCCGACCGTCTGCCCTCGCTGGGCGAGTTCGGCTCCCGGTCGCGCCACCCTCCGCCTTCGCTGGGCGAGTCCGACTCCCGGCCGCACCACCGGAACGAGTACGGCGCCGTCGCCGGGAAACCTCTTCCTCCGACGCAGGAATGGCTTCGCAAGCCTCAGCCGCCTCTGAGGCCATTCGCGCCCCCGAAGGCACCCCGGTCACGTCACCCATTTCCGGTGCCGAAGCTGCCCCGATGGCCTCGACTCCCTCCGAGCTCTCCCCTTGTGCCGGCCCCACATCAACGCCCGTCTCCCGACTCCTGGACCCCCGATCCACCCCCCTTTCGCGATCCCGCCGTTCCGCCCGCAAGCAGCGCCGGATCGACTCCGGATCCAGATTCTCGTTGCAGGCCTGATGCAACAGTCGGGCGAACAGATAGCCAGGGTCGGCGCCCAGTGCCATCGCCAGCGCCTCCCGCGCCTCCAGTTCGTCGCCGCCGGACCAGGCGACCCAGCCGGCGAGGGTCAGCGGCGCCGCGGCATGCTCGCCGTACGGCCCGACGCAGCGGCGGGCGAGGGCGCGCCAGAGGCGCAGTGCCGGGGCGGCCTCCTCGCCCTCCATCCACTCAGCCGCGCGGTCGCGCGTGGACCGGTCCTGCAGACCGAGAATCAGCGATGCCGCTTCGTCGTGCCCGAGCAGTTCGTCGTCGCGGAGGTCCGCCATGAGCGTGCCGGACACCGGAGGGGCCTCCGCCAGGCGGTGCCTGATCCGCTCGGCCAGCTCCAGCGTCTCCTCGGCCACGCCCGCGCGGCTGGCGCCGTCGAGAATCCTGGGCACCAGTGCCATGCTCGCGGTGTCCAGGGCGACTTCCTGTTCCAGGACCGCCGCGGTTTCCAAGGGCTGCAGCCTGGCTCGCAGCTCACGCAGGGTTCCCCGTACCTGCAGGCCGGCGTAGGTGGCCGCGGCGGCCAGCACGGAGGTGCCGGGCAGGCCCATGGGCACGCCTTCGGACGGGCAGCAGGTCTCGTTCACGCAGCAGTACGACCAGAAGCGGCCGTCCGAGATGCACAGCGCCTCGATCACCGGGACGTCCAGCTGACCGCACTCGATGCGGAGTTTCTGGGCCAGCGGGCGCAGCCGTTCCATCACCTGCCGACCCGACTCCCCCTTCGCCGGCTCCTGGCAGAGGTAGGCGACGATCTGTTCGGGCCGCGCTCCTCTGCGCTCGCTGCCCGTCACCAGCCCGTGCGCCAACTGCCGTGCCGCGGACGGCCAGTCGTCCGCGCTGGTCGGAATACCGAGGCGGGCACGGCCGCCGAACCGCCCACGGCCGTCCCTGTCGTGCAGGGCGACCAGGACGATGCTGTCCTCGGGGCGGTATCCGAGCAGATACGGCAGCGCGTCGGCCAGTTCGGCCGGGGTGCGCAGCGTGACCTGGTGCTCGGGGCCGTGGCTGTCGTACGCGGTGCAGTCGACCGGGGCAGGGCGGGCCGCGTGACGGTCCTCGCGGGGCTCGTGGCCATCGCGTCCGGCAGACTTGCCGTTTTCGGGGGATCCAGTGGTTTCGCCATGATTCGTCATGCGCCGACGATCTCGCGGATCATGAAGTTCCGCTTTGCCCTGTGGATAAGTCCGACCAGGGACACGTCAACACCAAAGCCGACCGAGCGGAATCGCCAAGCCGAGCCGGGTCACTCGCCCGACGAGTTGGACGATTGGGAGGATCTCCTCGTCGGTCGCACGGGACCCGAACCCGGCTACTCGGAAACAGGCCCGCTACCCCAGGCTCCTCCTGAACCCCGGCCAGCTCCTTCGGGCACAACGACACCCCCGCTCCCTTCTTCGGAAACACCGACACCCCGGCCCCCTCCCAAGCCGCCCCGGTCCGGATTGTCAGTGCCGTCCTGTTGGATGGGACGCATGGAGCACACGAGCAACGCGGAACTCCGGGCGGCCGCCGACGCGGTCCTCGCCCGCCTCGTCGGGGACGCCACCGGCGCGGCCCGGCTGCGCGAGGACCAGTGGCGGGCGATCGAGGCACTGGTCGCCGACAGACGCCGCGCGCTCGTCGTGCAGCGCACGGGGTGGGGCAAGTCCGCGGTGTACTTCGTGGCGACGTCGCTGCTACGGGCCCGCGGCAGCGGTCCGACGGTGATCGTCTCCCCGCTGCTCGCCCTCATGCGCAACCAGGTCGAGGCGGCGGCCCGCGCCGGGATCCACGCTCGGACGATCAACTCGGCCAACACCGAGGAGTGGGAGACCGTCCAGGCCGAGATCGCTGCGGGCGAGGTCGACGTCCTGCTGGTCAGCCCGGAGCGGCTCAACAACCCGGACTTCCGCGACCAGGTACTGCCCAAGCTGGCCTCCGCCACCGGGCTTCTCGTGGTGGACGAGGCGCACTGCATCTCCGACTGGGGGCACGACTTCCGCCCGGACTACCGACGGCTGCGCACCATGCTCGCCGATCTCCCACCGGGCGTACCGGTGCTCGCGACCACCGCGACCGCCAACGCGCGCGTTACCGCCGACGTCGCGGAGCAGCTCGGCACCGGGGGCACGTCGGACGCCCTGGTGCTGCGCGGCCCGCTGGACCGGGAGAGTCTGAGTCTGGGCGTGCTGCGGCTGCCGGACGCCGCGCACCGGATGGCCTGGCTCGCCGACCATCTGGACGAGTTGCCGGGCTCCGGGATCATCTACACGCTCACGGTGGCCGCCGCCGAGGAAGTCACCGCCTTCCTACGCCAACGCGGCCACACGGTCACCTCGTACACCGGAAGGACGGAGAACGCGGATCGGCAGCAGGCCGAGGACGATCTCCTCGCGAACAGGGTGAAGGCCCTGGTCGCCACCTCCGCGCTGGGCATGGGCTTCGACAAGCCGGACCTCGGCTTCGTGGTGCACCTCGGCTCGCCGTCCTCGCCGATCGCCTACTACCAGCAGGTGGGCCGCGCCGGACGCGGTGTCGAGCACGCCGAAGTGCTGCTGCTGCCCGGCCGGGAGGACGAGGCGATCTGGGAGTACTTCGCGTCTCTCGCCTTCCCGCCGGAGGAACTGGTGCGCCGCACACTCGACGTCCTCGCGCGTGCGGACCGGCCCGTGTCGCTGCCCGCCCTGGAACCCCTGGTCGAGCTGCGCCGCTCCCGCCTGGAGACCATGCTCAAGGTGCTCGACGTGGACGGGGCGGTCCAGCGGGTCAAGGGCGGCTGGATCGCGACCGGCCGGCCATGGACGTACGAAGCGGAGCGGTACGAGTGGGTCGCGCGGCAGCGCAAGGCCGAACAGCAGGCGATGCGCGAGTACGCCTCGACGACGGACTGCCGCATGGAGTTCCTGCAACGCCAGCTGGACGACGAGGGTGCCAAGCCGTGCGGGCGCTGCGACAACTGCGCGGGGACCCGCTTCACCGCGGACACGTCCACGGCCGCGCTGGACGCGGCACGCGTCGATCTCGGCCGCGCGGGTGTCGAGGTGGAGCCGCGCCGGATGTGGCCGACCGGGCTGCCGTCGATCGGCGTCGACCTCAAGGGCCGTATCCCGGCCGGTGAACAGGCGGCTGCCGGGCGGGCGTTGGGCCGGCTGTCGGACATCGGCTGGGGTAACCGGCTGCGGCCCATGCTCACGCCCCAGGCCCCGGACGCGCCCGTGCCGGACGACGTGGCGAAGGCCGTGGTCGGTGTGCTCGCCGACTGGGCCAAGGGGCCCGGTGGCTGGGCCTCGGGGGAGGCAGGCGCGCAGGCGCGCCCCGTGGGCGTCGTCACCGTCGCCTCGCGCACCCGGCCCCGGCTGATCGATTCCCTGGGCGCGCGGATCGCGGAGATCGGCAGGCTGCCGCTGTTGGGCGCCGTCGAGTACGCGGCCGACGCGCCCCACGTCTCCCGCAGCAACAGTGCCCAGCGCCTCAAGGCACTGGACGGCACGCTAACCGTGCCACCGGCGCTCGCCTCCGCCCTCGCCAACGCCTCGGGCCCCGTCCTGCTCGTCGACGACTACACCGAGACGGGCTGGACGCTCGCGGTCGCGGCCCGCGCGCTGCGACGGGCCGGCGCGAAGGAGGTGCTGCCTCTCGTCCTGGCCGTCCAGGGCTGATCGCCGGCCCTCGGGCAGGCGCTTCGGTCACACCCTCAGCCGAGTCGACCGACGCCCCCTGGACCAGCTGTGCCCCAACGGTGTACGAACACGAGGTGAATGGTCGTCTCACGCGTCGCGGCAGTAAGCCCGGGGTAGGGATATAAACCGCGTACCGTCAGAATCCGGTCAGTGGCCCCAATTGCTCGTTGCCGCATCCAAGTTCGACAGCAAGAATTGAACTCCGCTCCCCGCACGGCTCGTCCGTGGTCCGGTAGGGCTCTGCTGCGGTGTGCGCTCCCCCGAATCCGACCTCGCCCGCAGTGTGGGCGCGTAGCCGAAGGGAGGACCGTGACCTTCGCATTCGCTCCGTCCTCCGCGGCATCCACGTCGACGTCTGCCGACCTGTCCGCCGCTTCCGCCAACCCGCTCGCCCGCATGCTCGAACCGGCGGAGTGGGCCGCCGCCGGCATCCCGCTGCTGCGCAATCCACGGGAGGTCGTCAGCGGACTGCACTCCCGGCACCGCCCCAGGCCGGCGACCGCGATCGTGGCGGTCCTGGACCCGGACGAACGGCTGCGCGCCAGCGCCTCGTTCACCCGCCGCCCGGCTCCGGCGGACGGCTGGATGTTCCGCAACACGCTGCTCGCCCAGCTGCGCCGGGTCATCCCGCACGACCTGCGCCTACGAACGCCGGTCCGCACGGCCGTGCTGCTGTACTGCCGCGAGGGGGACGCGCGTTGGACGGAGGAGGACGGCGCGTGGATGTGGGGCCTGCGTGACGCCTGCACACTGCACGGACTGCGCTGCGGGGCCTACATAACGCTGACCCGGGACGGCTGGCAGGTCCTCGGCGAGGGCCGTGGCGGTCGCCGCCCGAGCGCCGACTCGTCGCCGGAACCGTTCGGCATGGCCGAGGCGCCGCCCCCGCTGCCGCGTACCGGCGGTGCCGCCTCGGAGGTCCTGCGCCGCGTAGCAGCCCGCTGAGCCCACCGGGCCGTACGGCACGTTCCCGCCGTATTCACGTAGAGCACCTGGGACCGAGACCCGCGCGTAGGCCGTAACACCGAGCCGCGCGGGCACTCCCCGCGACCTGCGGATCACGGCGAACGGGCCCGTACTGTGGGCACCCTCGGTGGGCACCTCGGCCGTCATTCGAGCATGCCGAAGCGTCCGCCGTACCGATGCCGCAACCGTGGCGTCGTCCTCGCTCCGGGGTCCCCGTGGACAGCCCGGAGCGGGCTCAGACGCCTGCGCCCAGAACCGAGTTGATCTGCTGCGGGTCGCCGCAGACGATCAGCAGGGCGCCGGCCCGGGCATGGGCCAGCGGCAGGGCGGTGGCGGCGGCAGTGTCGGGACCGCCGTTGACGGCGACCACGACCACCGGGCGCGAGCCGGCACGAGAGGCGACGGCGGCGTCCGTGTAGAAGACGTCGTCGCCCGCGTCGTGCTGAGCCCAGTAGGAGGCTTCACCGAAGGACAGTTCGTGGGCGGCCCACGGGTGCTGTTCGCCGGTGGTGATGACCAGCACGTCGCCGGGGGCGCGGCCCGAGTCCAGGAGCAGGTCCACGGCTTCCTCGGCGGCGTCGAGCGCGCCTTCGAGCGAGGCCGGGATCAGCTGGATCTGCGGGGTCGCCGGAGCCGCGACGGGGGCTGCGGCGGCAACCGGACCCGAAGGTCCGGGCTTGGCGGCCACGTCACGCGACGTACGTTGCACCGGCGGAGTGGGCCGGAGCGGACCGGGTCGGCCGGGTCGCGGCGGGGCCGCGGGGCGGGGGCCGGGTACGGGGCGAGGGGTCGGCGCGGTTCGGCCACTGGCCGGAGTGGCGCGGGGACCCTGGGCACTCTCGTGAATCTGAGGCTCCTCGGGAATGAGAGGCATGAGCTGATATTTATCAAACGTTGGTACGGCTCGCGTCGGGGGGTGGCACATGAGTGCGAGCGGAGTCGTCAGAAGTCGAAGCCGAGCTGTCCCTCGATCTCCGGAACGCTTCCGTCCGCCCAACTGCGGGCCTTCTTGAGGTGCCGCCACTGGGGCAGCGCATCAAGATACGCCCACGACAACCGGTGGTACGGGGTGGGGCCCCGCTCCTCCAGCGCGGCCTTGTGCACGGGAGACGGATACCCGGCATTGTCCGCAAAACCGAAGTCTGCATGGTCGATACCCAGTTCGGCCATCATTTTGTCGCGCTGAACCTTGGCGATCACCGAAGCCGCCGCGACCGCCACGCAGGACCGGTCACCCTTGATCACCGTGCGGACCTTCCAGGGCGTCCCGAGATAGTCGTGCTTCCCGTCGAGGATCACCGCGTCGGGCCGGACGGGCAGCGCCTCCAGGGCCCGCACCGCGGCGAGCCGCAGGGCGGCCGTCATGCCCTGTTCGTCGATCTCCTCGTGCGAAGCGTGACCCAGAGCGTACGAGGTGACCCACTTCTGCAACTCCGCGGCGAGCACGGTGCGCCGCTTGACGGTGAGCAACTTGGAGTCGGTGAGGCCTTCGGGGGGCCGGCGCAGTCCGGTGACCGCCGCGCAGACGGTGACAGGTCCGGCCCAGGCACCCCGCCCCACCTCGTCGACACCGGCAATGATCTTCGCTCCGGTCGTTGCGCGAAGGGAGCGCTCGACGGTGTGAGTAGGTGGTTCGTACGGCATGGCGCCCTTAGCGTACGCCTCGGGGATCACCCGGCGACACCCCGGTTTCCGCGCGCCGCGCCAAGACCGTCCCGAACCCCGGTCATTCGCCGTCGGGCCGCAGCAGCGGAACCATCAACTGGTCGATCATCTCCTCGATGTCGCCATCCCCCCATTCGCTTCCGCGCATCTTCGAGCGGTACATCATCATGGCCGGAATGGCATCGATGACATAGCTGTTCGCCGCGTCGGGCCGCACCTCGTTCCGCTCTATTCCACGGGCGATGACCTCACGGAGCAGCTCGATCGTCGGCTCCACGATCCCGTCGAAGATGACACTGTGGAAGCGCTCGGCCTGGATCGGATCGCACTCGTGAATCACAGCGCGGACCGCGAACCCGGGGCGCGAGAACATCGCGTCGCGCGCCTGCCGGCACAGCGCGAGCAGATCCTCGCGCACACTGCCGAGGTCGGGCGCCTCCGCGAAGCTCGGCAGTCCGGCCTGCAGGGCGTCCGCGACGAGATCCTCCTTGGACGGCCAGCGGCGGTAGACCGCGGCCTTGCCGGTCTGGGCGCCGGCGGCGACGCCCTCCATGGTGAGGCCGTTCCAGCCGACCGTACTGAGTTGCTCCAGGGCGGCATCGAGGATCGCGCGTTCGAGCACGGCGCCGCGCCGACGGAGAGAGGCCGCCTGAGCGGGGGCGGCCGTCCAGCGCGAGGTAACCATCTGAGTGTCTCCAGCATGCATGGGGGAGTGGAGTTTTCGGGGATGTGGAGCGCCGCGCGACGGCAACGGGGGACCCGCCGCACGACACCAATTTAAGTGAACGCTTGCGTTCACTATTGGGGACTCACTAACGTTGACGCGACAGTGAACGGGATCGTTCACTAAAGCGTTCGTGGGGGACCCATAGTGACATCCTCTCAATTGATCAAGGACCAGAAGCCAGGTGCGGCTCGCCGGCAAGGGCATCCCGGCATCGCGCTCGCGGTCATCGCGGCCTGCCAACTCATGGTGGTACTCGATGCGACGATTGTGAACATCGCGCTCCCGCACATTCAAGACGCTCTCAAGTTCAGCACGACCGACCTCACCTGGGTCGTCAGCGCCTACACGCTCACCTTCGGCGGCCTGCTGCTTCTGGGCGGCCGGGCCGGTGACATCCTCGGCCGCCGCCGGGTCTTCATGACCGGCATCCTGCTGTTCACCTTCGCCTCTCTGCTCGGCGGACTCGCACAGGAACCCTGGCAGTTGCTGGCCGCGCGCGTGCTGCAGGGCATGGGTGGCGCGATCGCGTCGCCCACGTCGCTCGCGCTGATCACCACGACCTTCCCCGAGGGCCCGGAACGCAACCGGGCCTTCGGCGTCTTCGCCGCCGTCTCCGCGGGCGGCGGCGCGATCGGCCTGCTTGCGGGCGGCATGCTCACCGAGTGGCTCGACTGGCGCTGGGTGCTCTTCGTGAACGTACCGATCGGCGTGGTGATCGCCCTGCTCGCGCCGCTCTACATCAGCGAGTCCGAGCGGCACACCGGCCGCTTCGACATCGCGGGCGCGGTGACCTCGACGGCGGGCATGGCGGCCCTCGTCTACGGCTTCATCCGCGCCGCGGACGAGGGCTGGCGGGACAGCCTGACCATCGGCTCCTTCGCAGCGGCCGTGGTCCTGCTCGCGGCCTTCGCGCTCGTCGAGTCCCGCGCCAAGGAACCGATCACGCCCCTGCGGATGTTCGCCGACCGCAACCGCTCGGGCACGTACGTGATCATGCTGAGCCTGGCCGCGGCGATGTTCGGCATGTTCTTCTACATCGTGCTCTTCGTGCAGAACGTGCTGGGGTACAGCCCGATCCAGGCAGGTCTCGCCTTCCTGCCGGTGACGGTCGTGATCGCGATCGGCGCCGGGCTCTCCCAGCGGTTCCTGCCGGTGTTCGGGCCCAAGCCCTTCATGGTGACGGGTTCGGCGCTCGCGGTGGTCGGCCTGGCCTGGCAGACCCTCATCAGCTCCGACAGCTCGTACGCGGGCGGGGTGCTCGGTCCGATGCTGGTGTTCGGCTTCGGCATGGGCCTGAACTTCGTGACCCTCACGGTGACCGCGGTCTCCGGCGTCTCCCAGCACGAGGCGGGCGCGGCCTCCGGACTGCTCAACGCCACGCAGCAGGTGGGCGGTTCGCTCGGCCTGTCCATCCTGACCACGGTGTTCGGCTCGGCCAGCAAGGACGAGGCGCAGAAGCAACTGCCGAAGTTCCTTGCCGACGGTTCGGCGGAACAGAAGGCGGAGTTCGCCAAGACGCACCAGCTGCCCGGTACTTGGGGGCACGAGGTGCTGGCCCAGGGCATCTCGATGGGCTTCGTCGCGGCGGCGGCCATGGCCGTACTCGCCCTCGGTACGGCCTGGTTCGTGATCCGGGTCCGCAAGAGCGACCTGGAGGCACTCGCCGGCACGGCGGGCCCGGCGGTGGGCTGATCCGCCCGGGTCCGCGAGGGACCGCGGGTGGCCGGACCGAGTCCAGGGGACCGACGGCGAGGACGTCGGCCCGGCCATCCGCACACACAGGGCTCGCCAAGGCGACATGAACCGCATGACCACCCCCTAGGACCTCTCGCGTGTCGTCCGTAGCCGTCGGCGCGTACGGAACACGGGCCGACACGATGACAACGGGCGTCCGGTCACGCAGAGTTCCCGCCGGACACGGAGAGTTTTGAACGGCTGCGCCTTCACCGCCCCGCCCGGGCGGCAGCGCTTCATCGCCGCTCCGGGACGGCAAGGCTTCACCACCGCTCCCCGGCGACCGCGCACTCAGGACGGCGTCGCCCGGACGTCCGGCACCCACTTAGGCAGCGCCTCCGTCCGACCCACCCACTCCGCCGGCGGCGCCCCCGCCTTCCCTGCCGCGATCACCCCGCCCACGATGGCGCAGGTGGTGTCCACGTCGCCGCCGACCTGGGCGGTCGTCCAGAACGCCCGCTCGTAGTCGCGAGGGCCCGCGCCGCCGACCAGAGCGCGAAGGGCACCGTGTCGTGTGCCGACGTACGCCGTCCGCAGCCCAGCACGGCCGCCACCGTGCCCGCGTCGCCGTAGTCGAGCATGTCCCGGGCTCGGCGCAGTCCCGCGCCGACGGCACTCTTCGGCACCAGCGCGACGACCCCGTCGAGCAACGCCCCGGGGCTCGGCGGCCCGTCGGGCGAGGCGACCAGGGCAGCGGCGGCCGCGACGGCCATGGCGCCGACGACGGCCTCGCGGTGCTGGTGGGTGGGGTAGGCGGAGATCTCCGCCTGGTGGGTCGCCTGTTCCGGATCATCCGCATACCAGGCGCCCAGGGGGGCGATGCGCATGGCCGCGCCATTGCCCCAGGATCCCTGCCCGTTGAAAAGCGCGGCGGCCAGCTCGCGCCAGTCGCCGCCCTCCCGGACCAGTCGCAGCAGACGGTTGACAGCGGGACCGTACCCGCGGTCGAAGTCGTGGTGCTCGGCGAAGGACTGCGCCAGCGCGTCCTGGTCGATGCGGTGGTGGGCGGCGAGGACGGCGACCACGGAACAGGCCATCTCCGTGTCGTCGGTCCACTGCCAGGGGCCCTGCGGCAGCTCGCGACGCTTCAGCAGCGGGTGGTTCGCCGGCACGAAGAACTGCGAGCCCAGCGCGTCCCCCACCGCCAGTCCACGCAGGCTCGCCAGGGCGCGGTCCAGGCGCCCGCCGGGGGACAAGTCAAAGGTCATCGCGCTGCCACTCTATCCGGTGATCCCGTACGGCTCCGGGTCCCGCCAGCGTTCGAACGGCCGGTCCAGCCCATACCTGCCGTCGTCCCCGAGAACGAGCATCCGCATCTCCGCGTTCCCGGGGTTGGACAGCGACTCGAATTCCGCGACCGTCCAGTGGAACCAGCGCATGCAGAACAGGCGCATGGCCAGACCATGGGTCACCAGCAGCACGTTCGGCGGGTGGTCGGGGGCCTCGAAGCTGCGGAACAGGCTCTCCAGGAAGCCGCCGACCCGGTCGTAGACGTCGGCGCCGGACTCGCCCTGGGCGAAGCGGTAGAAGAAGTGGCCGTACGCGTCCCGGTAGGCCTTCTGCAGGCGTACGTCGTCGCGGTCCTGCCAGTTGCCCCAGTCCTGCTCCCGGAGCCTGGGTTCCTCGCGCACCCGTATGAGATCGGGGTCGAGGTGGAAGGCCCGGAGCGTCTCGTGCGTACGGCGGTACGGGGACACGTACACGCTGACCCGCTCGCGGCCGAACACCTCGCGCAGCCGTTTGCCGGTCTCCTCGGCCTGCTGCCAGCCGCGGTCGGTCAGTGCGAGGGCGTGGTCGGGTTCACGCTCGTACACGGTGTCATCAACATTGCCCGTTGACTCCCCGTGCCGGACAAGGACGATGCGCCGTGGTCGTGCCATGCCAAAACCCTAGATCGAGTGACGGCCGATCGAGCACTCGTACGGGCTCCATACGGCGTAGGTCACACAGTTTTCGCACCACAGGCCACATGAGAGTGCACGATTCGCGGGTCCGGTTTTCAAACTGACCGTTGGCTTTCAAACCGACCCGTCAGACCGTCCAGGTCGGTTCCAGCTCCACGATGTCACCCGAGAGGGCCGCCACGTCGGCCTCGATCTGTGCGCGCAGGGCCAGCCGCTCCACGCGCTCGGTGCGGTACTTGCCGTGTTCGGCGGCCGATCGCCACATCGACAGCACCAGGAACTCGTGCCCGGGCGCCTCGCCGAACAGCCCGCGGATCATGCCGGGCGAGCCGGCCATCGCGGGGTTCCAGACCTTCTCCTGCATCAGGGTGAAGTGTTCCGCGCGCTCCTCGTGGACCCGGCACAGGGCGACCCGCAGCAGGTCTGCGTCGGTGAACCGGGGTTCGAAGCCGGTCTTCACGTCGAAGCGGTAGTCGAACAGCTTGACCTGGGAGTCCTTGAAGGTGCCCGCCTGGGACGCGGCGAGCCGGTCGTGGGAGCGGGCCATGAAGGAGTCGTAGAAGGCGCGGCTCTCCCAGAAGGCAAAGATGTGCGCCACTCCGGGTCGCCCCCTGCTCCAGCCACCACCTTGTCCCCGAAACCCCGGCTCCCCCAGAAGCCCCGCCCACTTTCGCTGCCCCCGCTCGAAGCCGCGGCGGTCCACCACGGTGCAGCGAATCCACTTGACCAGCACCGCGCCATGGTAAGGCCACGGAGCGTGGCGCCGGTCACGCTCCGGCGGACATCACCGGCGCATGGGCACCCGCGCGCGTGGCAGGATGGACAACGGGCCTTGTCTGTCCAGCAGTTCGGGCCACGAGGGGCACACGGGGAACGGGGAAGGGGAAGTCTGGTGAACGCCCTCAGCAAGGGGATCCGGAAAGCGGAGGTCGCACTGAAGTGGGACCCCAGTCCGACGGGACAGCCACCCACCGATCTGGACATCGTCGCCGCCACCTATGCCACGGGCGACGCGTACGGCGATCCCGCCTATGTGGTGCACTTCGACAGCCGCTCGCCTGACGGCACCATCTATCTCAACCGCGACAGCAAGGACGGCAAGGGCTTCGGCTGGGACGAGGTCATGACCCTGGAGCTGGACCGGCTCAGCGACCGGTACGCGCGCGTGGTGGTCGGAATCGTCATCCAGCAGCGCGAGGCACACCGGACCTTCGTCAACGTGATCAACCCCGGTCTGCGCATCCGTGAGGGCTACACCGTGCTCGCCGAGGACGACTTCGGGGACGTCCTGGGAGCAGCGGCGGCGACCGTCGGGGAGTTCGTCCGCGACGAGTCCGGTACGTGGACCTTCCGGGCCGGGATCCACGGCTTCGAGGACGATCCGGCGACCTTCACGCGGGTCATGGGCCGGGCGCACCAGCCCTGACGGCCGTTCAGCCGGTGGTCCAGCCCGGGACCTCCGGCAGCACCTCCTCGGCGACGCGGAGCAGTGCCGTGTCGTCGGGCGTCACGTCGTCCTGACGCCAGATGGAGACCTCGAAGAACCCGCCGCCGTCCTTGGCGTCCCGCGCGACGATCAGGCTGCGTGCGATGCCACCGGGACCGGTGTCGACCTTGCCGCCACCCAGGTTGAGGCTGAGGGCGATGGTCCGGTCCGAGTAGAGCACCGCAGGATGCCCCAGGATCGTCCGCGTCTGCGCGCCGCTGCCCAGGAAGGCCGCCATCTCGGACACCGGCACGTCGTCGTCGGACACCGAGAGCTTCAGGGAGTACGTGTCCAGGTCGACGTTGCCCTCGGGTGCCGGGGTCTTGCTGCCGTCGGCCGAGGTGATCGTGGCGTCGCTGCCGTAGGCGGTCCGCGCGAACTCGTCCGGTGTACCGAGCAGCGTGGGCAGGTCAGGACGGTTCAGCGCGGTGCACAGCTGCGCTCCCGATATGTGCTTCGCCCCCTGCTTCGTGTCCGACTTCTCGCACACGGCCGGCTTACGGTCCTCGGCCTGCTGCAGAAAGCTTCCGCCCAGCGCCCATACGAGCGCCGCGAGGCCGCCGACCACCACCACCGCGGCGACCGCCTGCGACGCCGGGCTCCAGCCCTTCTCCGCTTCCGGAACAGCCTCGGTCATGTCCCCCGCCCCCTGTTGTGCTGTGCGTCCGCTGTGCCGTGGGGAGCCTAATGGGTGATCGTTTCGCGGAGGAAATGAAATTGTCCCGTGCATGCAGAAAGCCCCGGGCGGCCGTCCACAGACGCCGAGGGCGGTGGCGCTCCCGTGGGAACTCCACCGCCCTGACCGCTGATTCACGCCCAGCGGGCGCTCCGGATACTGGCGGAGACCACTTATTCCTGGCGTGCGCTATTCCTCGGCATCTGGCTCTCGATCGGGGAACGCACGCAGCCTCAACCGGGGCGCCCGGTGGTCGGCGAGCCATCGCATCCGGTTGTCATCCGTCGCGAGCCCAGCGCGTGCGGCCCGGGTCCACTCCTCTCGGTCGAGCACCTCAAGGTAGGTCGCCCGGAGCGCTTCCTGCTGCGCCGCAGTGCATCCCGCAGCCTGGGGAGGCTCTGTAATCAGGTGCTGGGCGAGCACCGCGATCGTGAAATAGCGCTCGATCGTCGGGCCGAGCAGACCCCACATGGCGAGCATGAGCTTCCAGGACCGCTCCCGAATGGGGGTAGTGAGCAAGGGTGAGTCCCATCCCCCCACAGTCACTCATCTGATGGAGTAGGCGACCGACGTGGTCGACCATCTCGCTGTCAGTGTCGAGGTCTGCCAGTGCCTCATGGAGTTTGGCGACTGTGGCGACGTTGCCGGCAAAGTATCCATTAAGGAAATCGCCGTCACAGGCTCTGCGAAGCAGCCAAGGTCGGGCAGTCGGGTCGTCGAGCCTGCAAAGCGCTTCACGACATAGACGCGTCCCCAGCCGGTGACGCGCTCGGCCAGCCAAAGCAAGGCCTCTACTCCCCCTGCCTGCCGCTCGAATGCGTGCGCCGCGAGTGGCCCGAAGCGGTTGGAAAGCAGCCCGATCGTTTGAATCAGCGGGATGTCGTCGGCTGTGCCCATGGCAGCCAGCAGGGCAAGTCCAACGGTGACCGCGCATCGATCGGTCCCGTATCGGACCAACCAGCGGCCCGTTTGGCGAACGCGTTCTCTGCCCGCCCGCTCAGCCGCGGCAGCGATGTGCTCGTTCTGGTGAATCGGGACGTAGACGTCGTGGAAGGCATCGGCCAATTCGCTGGGCAGGACAGAAGCCCTGGCAAAATGCGTGTCCAGGACGAGGGCAACGTCCTTGCCGGCCGAATGCCGATCCTCAGGTGCCTTCGGGCCTCGCCGACGACGGTGCAACTCGTCGTCGGGATATGGTTCCCCGTCGCGCGGAAGGGGCTCCCCTGGAGCCAACTGATGTAGCAGGAGTGCGTGATCGAACAGCGATGTCGGTGACCCGGGCAGTCCTGTCCCGGTCGTCTCGCTCATCGGCGGACGGAGGACTCGATTCTCTTGATCATGGCTCGGAGCATGCCACGACAGCAATCGCCGCGACAAGCCCTTGACTCGGCGGCGGGTTGCATCAAACGCAACAGCCAAGCGTCACGCGCGTCAGGGCGGTGGAGCCGCGAGATCGGCTCCACCGCCCTGACCAGCTAGTTCACCTCAAGCGGGTGCCCCTGATACTGGTGGAGTGCACGTATTCGAGGGGTGCGCTATTCCTGCTCCGCCCGAGCTGCGAGGTAGGAGGCCCAGTCCCGCTTTACGAGCCTGGACCATCGGACGGCCGTGTTGATGTGGAGGCCAAGCAGATCGGCCATCACCGGGGCCGGGAGGTCGGCTGCCAGGGAGCAGAGGGCGCCGTTGCGTGCAGGGCGGATCTGGATCCCCACTGCGTTGAGTTGTTGCGTGAGCCGGCCGTGCTCCATGGCGGCTTGAGGACGAGACCCAGGGAACAGCAGCTCCTCGAACTGTCTGGGGTCTTTGAGGATGGGGCGACGGCCAGTGGGAGCCGCAACGGCGAGTTGCTGCAACAGTTCAGCGAGCGGCGGTGGCGTGAGAACTGGGTGCTGGCCAAGCGTGAGATAGGTGCGGTCATCGGCTACTGATATGTGTGAGCGCGTAAGCGTGACAATGTGCTGGGGAACCTGGCCGTAGAGGAGCACGAGGGCGCCAGCAACCCGCAGGTGAAGCGGCATGGTCTCGTCGTGAAAGCAACGCCGTAGGAGCCGCCATCGCTCGTGGTTGTCGAGGATGTGATTCGGATCTTCCCTGCGTCCGAGCCAGGGAACGGTGAGTTCTCCGGCAAGTTGGCGACTGTGCGCCCAGCGGAGGAAGTCTCTGATCCTGTAGTGGGTGGCGGTTCCTCCTGCGAGCCACGCATCAAGCTGGGGTTGGGTCACCGTCGCGAGAGTGAGGCTCTGTTCGTCCAGCCACGTCAGGAAGCGGCTCGCGATCAGAATGCGTGATCGGGCGTATTTTCGAACGCTGGGTGTAGAGGCGCGTCCTCGGCTCCGTCCTCGGGCTCGCCGAAGCACCGACCATGACGCGTAGGGACGAAGGATCTTCGTGACGTGCGCGGGCTGCGCTGCGAGCAGCGTGTCAAGCCACGATGGAAGTCCGTCGAGGTACTCATCGCGCTCTTGCAGGATGCCGGCAGCGACCAGGACTCTGCGCAAATACTGGACGTGCCGCTGATGAGAAGGAAATCCGTCGAGGAGGTCATGCGTGATCTCCTCATGCTCTTTGGCGAGTTGACCGAGGAGGTCTCCCCAGTCGGAGCGGTAGAGCCAGATGAGGATCTGGTAGGGGTCTGTCTCGTAGTCCAGCATCTGCAGCAAGGGGCGTAACTGGGAACGAATGTTTCCGCCTGGTCCGGAAAGTAGCTCTTGGACGCGCTGGAATGCGACACATCGCGGGCACCGACCGTCGGCGAACAAGGCATCAAAGCGACCGCAGAGGGCGCAGTTCCACTTTCGAGCATCGCCAGCACACGGGCCGCAGGTTCTCCCGTCAGTGGAATCGATGCCGATAAGCGGACGGATTTCGCCGCATCGGGCGCAGGGAGCGGGGTTGCGGCGGATCTTCGTATGGCAAGCTCCGCAGACATCGCCGAGAGGCAGTCGCGAGTGGATCACACGCACATTGCCACAGATGGTGCACTCTCGGCGGGGGCGTCGCCGAGAGCGGCAGCTGCTGCAGCGGGGTTCGCCCGTTGTGCGGCCGCGGCTGCATGGCCGCTGTTGGCCGCAGTCGACACAAGTGAGAATGGGTGGGTTCCAGCATCGTTCGCAGACCAAGTTTCCTGATGGCCAGTCACGGCGACGGTTCACGGTGAGCCGACCACAGGCGTCGCATTCGGCGGCTCTGGATGCGTGGTAACACCGGCCGCAGAGAGGACCCTGGTCGGTGTGGCTGTGGGCGGGCCGGTCGCGACCACAGGACGAGCATGTGTGAGTCGGCTTGGGCATGCAGTTCTGGCAGAGCGCGCTCCCATCGCGCCTACCGGCTACTGGTGCAGCCTTGCCACAGACTCCGCATTCCTCCCAATAAGATTGATCGCGGCGCTTGCATTTCGAACACACAGGACGGTTGTCCGCGTCGCGGAGTGCCACCTGGCGTAATTCGCCGCAACGACCGCAAGGGAGTGCATGCTGGCGGTTGTAGCAGGTGACGCAGATTCTCCCGTCCTCGACCTTGTGACTTAACGGTCTAACGCGAGAACAATGGGCGCACTTGGCGCGCTGGACGCCCGGGTGGCCTGATGCCAGAGCATCGAGCAGCTTGAGCCGGGCAGCTGGGCCGTCGGAGCGCCCGGAAGTCAACGCATCCGGATTTTCCTGCAGGTAGGAAATCAGATCGCTGGCGGCGGTTGGACGCAAGCGAAGGTTGCTGAGGCAGTCCGCGAGTGCTTCGGCATCCGCGTCAGGCAATGCGGTGCGGAGCAGTTGCAGGATGTCGGCCGATACCTCAGTCCTCCGGGTCACAGACCCTCCGGCCGACGGATCGTCGAGCGCCGCACTGCGGGGGGCGGGGGCTTCTCACCTCCGGCAGTCTTGCGGACCTGCTCGTTGACGACCTCGACGTCGATGAGATCGTTCGGGGTGCACCCGAGGATGTCGCAAAGGGCAGCGAGGGTGTCCATGGACAGCCGTTGCGGTGGCTGGGTGACCAGGCGAAACACCTGCTCCCGAGACAAATGGACGCCGCGCTCAGCCAGCAGGGGCACCAGGTCAGTGGTCTGGAACAGTTCACGGTCCGCCATCAGCTTCCGCAGATTCCAGCGGATTCCCATCTTCTTGATCACGACTGTTTCTCCCACAAGTCCCGGTCGCGTTCCAGCGACCGCCGGAGCAGCCGGTTGCGGTACTCGTCCGACACGCCGGTGTAGATCGCCGTCGTGGAGGCGTATGCATGTCCGACCTGGTCCTGCACGAACCGCTCCGGGTAGTCGAACTCGATCAGGTGCGTAATGTACGAGTGGCGCAAGCAGTGCAGGTCGAGATCCTCCGACAGGCCGGCTTCACTCCGGGCGGCCTCGAACGCCGCATTGATTGCGCGGACCGACAGGCGCCCAGCCCGTTCAGTCACCCACAACCCTGGATGCTGGCGCGGTCCGAAGGCTGGGCGGATCTCGTCGACCCACTGCTCCAGCACAGGCACGACCCAGTCCATCTCTGGCACCGTCAATACCGTACGTCGCTTGGGCGGACTGCCGTTGGCGGACTTGCCCCAACGCACGAATAGCGCGCCGAAGTGGCCGAAATGGCGAGCCTTCGGGTTGTGCCGCAGATCGGCTAAGTCCAGCCCCCACGCCTCCCGGCGCCGCAGGCCAAACGCATAGATCGTCTTCAGAACGATTGCATCTCGTTGAGCGGCCAGCGCCCCTTTGCGGCCTCGGGCCCGGATGTGCTCGACCAACGAGTCGGCTGCGTCAAAGAGCTCTTGCACCTCGTCGTAGGTCAGTGGCCGACGCCGCGGATCACCTTCGTACTCGGCGACGTGGGTGACGGTGTTCCATTCGTGGAGGATCTGTACTGGTGCTTGCCCGAAGCGTTCGTGGCACTGCTGGGGCCAGCCGTACCGGACGTCGGTGATGTACTCCATGAACAGGCGCAGGGTGTGCTGATAGCCGCGGGCCGTCGACACCACGATGGGCCTGGCCCCTGAACGCAGATGCCCGATGAAAGCCTCGACCTCCGCTGGCTGCCACTGCCATGGGTACTCGTTGGTGAATCCGGCGAAGCGGCGCACCAAGTCGGTCCTCGATCGGATCGTGGAATCCTTCAAGAACCGGGTCCGCTGCTGGCAGGTCCAGCCCTCCAGCATGGCATCGAAAACCGTGGGCTCGGGGTCCAAGTACGCGACGTTGCCCGCGAGCACGAGATGAGCAGCACCAGCGAGGTCCCCAACCCGACTCATGTGTTGCATCAAACACAACATTGATGCTTTTGGTCAAGCAGGGGAGGTAGCCGCCCCGGTTGTAGGCCCAGGGCGGCGTTGATCACTTCTTCGTGTTCGCGCGGCCCCCGCTGCGCGGGGGCGTCTGAGCAAGAGCGCTCGCCGCCGCCGACCGCTCAGCCGGGGTCGCCTTCGGGCTCGAAAGCGTCCGGCCTGCAGCCGACGCAGCACGCTGACCGGTCTGGTCCGCGTTCCTGCCTCCGCTGCGCGGGGGCGTCTGAGCGAGCGCACTGGCCGCCGCTGACCGCTCAGCCGGGGTCGCCTTCGGGCTCGAAAGCGTCCGGCCCGCTGCCGACGCGGCACGCCGACCGGTCTGCGCGGAGTTCCTCGCCTGACCTGCACTCTTGCCACTCTTGCTGGACATAAGCACCACCTCCTTCCCGGGCGGTTTTGATCCGCGACCCGGAAAGTGATGTCATTGGCAGTCCTACCCGCGAAAGGACATACCGTCCGAGTCGCAACGAACGCTCGGTCCCCTACAGGACCGGGCGTTCGTCGTTTCAGTCACCGAGATTCGGTACTGGAACGTCTGCTGGCAGCCCCGGACCCATAACGGTCCGGGGCTCACCGCTCACCTACATCGAGATGCGCTCACACAGAACTGTCGGGTGTTGCATTCGATGCAATAAAGCCCACTATCAGCTGCAGCCGCTGGTCGAGCCGCAGCCCTCGCAGATGTAGCAGGAACCGGCCCGCTGCATCTTCGTACCGCAGGAGAAGCACAGCGGGGCGTCGGCCTGGATGCCCAGCTGCATCTCCACCAGCTCGGCGCTGGTGTGGGCCTGCTTCGGGGCGGGCTTGGCCGCCTCGACCTCGGCACGCGGCGTGGCGACGGCCTTCAGCTCCTGGGCGCGCGGCGCCGACTGGGCGAGGCCCTCGACGTCCACCTCGTCCTCGGAGGGCTCGTACGAGCCGGTCTCAAGGTGCCGCTGACGCTCCTCGGCGGAGTGGATGCCGAGCGCGGAGCGCGTCTCGAAGGGCAGGAAGTCCAGCGCCAGGCGGCGGAAGATGTAGTCGACGATCGACTGCGCCATCCGCACGTCCGGGTCGTCCGTCATGCCGGCCGGCTCGAAGCGCATGTTGGTGAACTTCGAGACGTACGTCTCCAGCGGCACGCCGTACTGGAGGCCGACCGAGACCGCGATCGAGAAGGCGTCCATCATGCCCGCGAGGGTGGAGCCCTGCTTGGACATCTTCAGGAAGACCTCGCCGAGACCGTCGTCCGGGTAGGAGTTGGCGGTCATGTAGCCCTCGGCGCCGCCGACCGTGAAGGACGTCGTGATGCCGGGGCGGCCCTTGGGGAGACGCTTGCGGACCGGGCGGTACTCGATGACCTTCTCGACCGCCTCGCGGATGGTCGCCTCGGCCTTCTCCGTGACCTCGACCTTCTCCTTCTCCTTGGTCTTGGCGGAGAGGGGCTGGCCGACCTTGCAGTTGTCGCGGTAGATGGCGAGCGCCTTGACGCCCATCTTCCAGGCCTCGAAGTAGATCTCCTCGACCTCCTCGACGGTCGCCGACTCCGGCATGTTGACCGTCTTGGACAGCGCGCCGGAGATCCACGGCTGGATCGCGGCCATCATGCGGACGTGGCCCATCGCGGAGATGGAACGCTCGCCCATGGCGCAGTCGAAGACCTCGTAGTGCTCGTGCTTGAGGCCGGGGGCGTCGACGACATTGCCGTGCTCGGCGATGTGGGCGACGATCGCCTCGATCTGCTCCTCCTGGTAGCCCAGACGGCGCAGGGCCTGCGGGACCGTGCCGTTGACGATCTGCATCGAGCCGCCGCCGACCAGCTTCTTGAACTTGACCAGGGCGAGGTCGGGCTCGAGGCCGGTGGTGTCGCAGGACATCGCGAGACCGATGGTGCCGGTCGGGGCGATGACGGACGCCTGGGCGTTACGGAAACCGTTCTTCTCACCGAGGCGGATCACGTCCTGCCAGGCCTCGGTGGCGGCGGCCCAGATCGGCGTGTCCAGGTCGTCCATGCGAACGGCCTTGGTGTTCTCGTCCGCGTGCTGCTTCATGACGCGGTTGTGGGCGCTCGCGTTGCGCGCGTAGCCGTCGTACGGGCCGACGACCGCGGCGAGTTCGGCGGAGCGCCTGTACGACGTACCCGTCATCAGGGAGGTGATGGCGCCGGCGAGGGCGCGGCCGCCGTCGGAGTCGTAGGCGTGGCCGGTCGCCATCAGCAGGGCGCCGAGGTTGGCGTAGCCGATGCCGAGCTGGCGGAACGCGCGCGAGTTCTCGCCGATCTTCTGGGTCGGGAAGTCCGCGAAGCAGATGGAGATGTCCATCGCGGTGATGACCAGCTCGACGACCTTCGCGAAGCGCTCGACCTCGAAGGACTGGTTGCCCTTGCCGTCGTCCTTCAGGAACTTCATCAGGTTCAGCGAGGCGAGGTTGCAGGACGTGTTGTCCAGGTGCATGTACTCGCTGCAGGGGTTCGAGCCGTTGATACGGCCGGACTCCGGGCAGGTGTGCCAGTGGTTGATGGTGTCGTCGTACTGGATGCCCGGGTCGGCACAGGCCCAGGCGGCCTCGGCCATCTTGCGGAACAGGGCCTTGGCGTCGACCTCTTCGATGACCTCGCCGGTCATCCGCGCGCGCAGACCGAACTTGCCGCCCTGCTCGACCGCCTTCATGAACTCGTCGTTCACACGCACCGAGTTGTTGGCGTTCTGGTACTGGACGGAGGTGATGTCCTCGCCGCCGAGGTCCATGTCGAAGCCCGCGTCGCGCAGGGCGCGGATCTTCTCCTCCTCCTTCACCTTGGTCTCGATGAAGTCCTCGATGTCGGGGTGGTCGACGTCCAGGATGACCATCTTGGCGGCGCGGCGGGTGGCGCCACCGGACTTGATGGTTCCGGCGGAGGCGTCGGCGCCGCGCATGAAGGAGACCGGACCGGAGGCGTTGCCACCGGAGGACAGCAGTTCCTTGGAGGAGCGGATCCGGGAGAGGTTCAGGCCGGCACCCGAGCCGCCCTTGAAGATCATGCCCTCTTCCTTGTACCAGTCGAGGATCGACTCCATGGAGTCGTCGACGGCAAGGATGAAGCAGGCGGAGACCTGCTGGGGCTGCGGGGTGCCCACGTTGAACCAGACGGGGCTGTTGAAGCTGAAGATCTGGTGCAGGAGGGCGTACGCCAGCTCGTGCTCGAAGATCTCGGCGTCGGCGGGCGAGGCGAAGTACTTGTAGTCCTCACCGGCCTTCCGGTACGTCTTCACGATGCGGTCGATCAGCTGCTTGAGGCCGGTCTCGCGCTGCGGGGTGCCGACGGCGCCCCGGAAGTACTTGCTGGTGACGATGTTGACCGCGTTCACCGACCAGAAGTCGGGGAACTCGACGCCGCGCTGCTCGAAGTTGACCGAGCCGTCGCGCCAGTTGGTCATGACGACGTCACGGCGCTCCCACTGGACCTCGTCGTACGGGTGCACGCCGGGGGTGGTGTGGATGCGCTCGATACGCAGGCCCTTGTTCGCTGCCGCCTTGGTGCCCTTGGCGCGGGAACTCCGTGCCGGACCGCTCGCCGTCTCTGTCATGCCGCCTCCCTGTACGGGCTAAAACGCCCTGAAGTGCCACGATGTTCCCGAGGCACGGTGTTCTGTCTTGTGTCGGAGGCACCCTCACGCTGCCCCCAACAGGTCTTCGGATCGCCGCCGTCCGGCCGGATCCGGGGTCTCCGCCCGGTCTCCGGCCCGCCGATCAGTCGGCGGCGTGCGCGGGCTCGGGGACCTGAACGGCCTCTCCGGGCCCTGCGTCGTCTTCCTGGCTCCCCACGACAGCGTCCGGGCGGTCTTCGTCGTCCGCGGCGGCGCGTCGCGTCTCCTCCCTGAGTTCCGCGATCGCGGCCTCGAAGTCCTCGAGCGAGTCGAACGCCCGGTAGACGGAGGCGAATCGCAGATACGCGACGAGGTCGAGCTCCTGCAACGGGCCGAGTATGGCCAGCCCCACGTCGTGGGTGGTCAGCTCGGCGCTTCCGGTGGCCCGCACCGCCTCCTCGACCCGCTGGCCGAGCTGGGCGAGTGCGTCCTCGGTGACAGGCCGTCCCTGGCATGCCTTGCGCACGCCGTTGATGACCTTGGTACGACTGAAAGGCTCGGTGACTCCGGACCGCTTGACCACCATGAGCGAACACGTCTCCACGGTCGTGAAACGACGGGAGCAGTCCGGACACTGGCGGCGCCTGCGGATCGACGTGCCGTCGTCGGTCGTACGACTGTCGACGACGCGGCTGTCGGGGTGCCTGCAGAAGGGGCAGTGCATGAACTCCCAACCCTCCTCACAGCAGACTCAATAGCCTCGTTGAGCCCCACGGGCCCCTCGAAGCAGCCCCAAGCATAGGCGATGGCCAGGGGTCCGGAGACCCGGGGGACCACAACTTCTGGGCTGCTACTGCAATCCAAGCACTACATGTAGGGATTGACCCATAGAGACACGCCGTACGCGTGCGTAGCGCGCGTATTGGCATGTGCCACGTGACCGCGAGGGCGCACGGAACGCGCACACGCACAGCCGTACCGTTACGGCACATGCGGAGATACCGTGGGTGCCGCAAGGAGGGGGCGTGCGACTCCAGCGCAGATGGAGGCCGGTTCCCGGTTGACGGGATGCCGGATGGCAGACTGGGGCGACAACCCACGAGGTCAGCATCCCGGCGGTGAAGAGTACAACAATGGACCCTTTTGTCCGCCAGGTGCCGCGTTAGCCATACACCCAGACACATGATCAAGTCAGGCGATCCACGGTTTTTCACTCGAACGTGTGTTTGGCGCAACCTTTCGAAAGCAACTACCGTTGTCCAGCAGGGAGACCATCGAGAGGGGCCGACGTGACCACCACCGCAGACAGTGCCACCATCACTGCCCAGGACCGCTCCCAGGGCCGACTCGAGCCGGTGCATGCGATGAACGAAGCCGTGAATCCCGAGGGGCACAAGCGCTCCCTGCCGGGCCGACCTCCAGGCATCCGGGCGGACAGTTCCGGGCTGACCGACCGGCAGCGCCGGGTGATCGAGGTCATCCGGGACTCGGTGCAGCGGCGCGGCTACCCGCCGTCGATGCGGGAGATCGGCCAGGCGGTCGGCCTGTCCAGCACCTCCTCGGTCGCGCACCAGCTGATGGCACTGGAGCGCAAGGGCTTCCTGCGCCGCGATCCGCACCGCCCGCGCGCGTACGAGGTGCGCGGCTCCGACCAGGGCGCCACCGTGCAGCCCACCGACACCGCCGGCAAGCCCGCCGCGTCGTACGTCCCGCTGGTCGGCCGGATCGCCGCCGGTGGCCCGATCCTCGCCGAGGAGTCGGTCGAGGACGTCTTCCCCCTCCCCCGCCAACTGGTCGGTGACGGCGAGCTGTTCGTCCTGAAGGTCGTCGGCGACTCGATGATCGAGGCCGCGATCTGCGACGGCGACTGGGTCACCGTCCGCCGCCAGCCCGTCGCGGAGAACGGCGACATCGTCGCCGCGATGCTCGACGGCGAGGCCACCGTCAAGCGCTTCAAGCGCGAGGACGGCCACGTCTGGCTCCTCCCGCACAACGCGGCGTACGAGCCGATCCCGGGCGACGACGCGACGATCCTCGGCAAGGTGGTGGCGGTGCTGCGCCGCGTGTGACGGCTGCGGCCGGGCGGTTCCTCGTGGGTACCGCCCCATGACCGGGCCCCGGGACCCCTGCGCCGGTTCCGGGGCCCTGTGCTGTCCGGACCCCGCTGACGGGTGGTCCGCGATCGGGGGGTTAGCCTGTCGCGGCGCCGCGACAGGCTAACCCCCCGATCATTCGGCCTCCGCCTCCGCTTCCGCCGCTCCCGCGCTCTCCACCGCGGCCGCCGCTTCCGCGGCCTTCGCCGCCGCGTCGATCGCCGCGAGCGACTTCCGCACCTGGTTACGGTCCGTCGTGTACCAGAAGTCCGGCAGCGACGCCTTCAGATAGCTGCCGTACCGCGCCGTCGCCAGCCGCTGATCCAGTACGGCGACCACACCGCGGTCCCCCGACGCCCTTACGAGGCGGCCGGCGCCCTGGGCCATGAGCAGCGCGGCGTGTGTGGCGGCGACCGCCATGAAGCCGTTGCCCCCCGCGTCCTCGACCGCCTTCTGCCGCGCACTCATCAGCGGGTCGTCCGGACGCGGGAACGGGATCTTGTCCATGACCACCAGCTGGCAGCTGGAGCCGGGGACGTCGACGCCCTGCCAGAGCGACAGCGTGCCGAACAGACAGGTCTTCGGGTCGGCCGCGAAGTTCTTGATCAACTCGCCGAGGGTCTCCTCGCCCTGCAGCAGGATCGGGAACTCCGGGATACGGGTGCGCAGTTCCTCGGCAGCCAGCTGCGCGCCCCGCATGGACGAGAAGAGGCCGAGCGTACGGCCGCCGGCCGCCTGGATCAGCTCCGTCAGCTCGTCCAGCATGTCCGCGCGGTCGCCATCGCGCGCGGGGCGCGAGAGGTGCTTGGCGACGTACAGGATGCCCTGCCTGGGGTAGTCGAAGGGCGAGCCGACGTCGACGCCCTTCCACTGCGGGAGGTCCTCGCCCTCCGTGCCTTCCGGGGCGAGCCCGAGCGAGGCACCCACGCCGTTGAAGTCGCCGCCCAGCTTCAGAGTCGCGGAGGTCAGGACGACCGAGCGGTCGGCGAAGAGCTTCTCCCGCAGGAGGCCCGACACGGACATGGGGGCAACCCTGAGGGAGGCCCCGAAGCGGTCGTGCCGCTCGTACCAGACGACGTCCCACTCGGACCCGTTGGTGACCCGCTCCGCCACGTCGTGCACCGACTCCACCGACGCCAGCGCCTGCTTGCGCACCGCGTCCTCGTCCTGGACGGACTTGTCACGGGTCGTGCCGATCGCGGAGATCACCGTACGGCAGGCGTCGCGCAGCGCCATGAGCGCGTAGCCGAGGTCCTCCGGGATCTCCTCCAGGCGGCCCGGCAGGGCCAGCTCCATGAGCCGTTCGAAGCCCTCGGCGGCGGTCTGGAGCTGGTCGGCGGCCTTCTCGTTGACCAGCTTCGCTGCACGGCGCACGGCTCGGTTGACCTGACCGGGGGTGAGCTCGCCGGTGGCGACGCCCGTCACCCGCGAGACCAGCTCGTGCGCCTCGTCGACGATCAGCACCTCGTGCTGCGGCAGGACCGGGGCGCCCTCGATGGCGTCGATCGCGAGCAGCGCGTGGTTGGTGACGACGACCTCGGCCAGCTTGGCGCGCTCGCGGGCCATCTCGGCGAAGCACTCGGCGCCGTAGGCGCACTTCGACGCGCCCAGGCACTCGCGGGACGAGACCGACACCTGGGCCCAGGCACGGTCGGAGACGCCGGGGGTCAGGTCGTCGCGGTCGCCCGACTCGGTGTCGTCCGACCAGTCCCGCAGGCGCAGCAGGTCCTGGCCCAGTTTGCTGGTGGGCGCGGCCGCCTCGAACTGGTCGAAGAGGCCCTCCTCCTCGTCCTGCGGAACACCCTCATGCAGGCGGTGCAGGCACAGGTAGTTCGATCTCCCCTTGAGCATCGCGAACTCCGGGCGGCGGCGCAGCAGCGGATGCAGGGCATCGACCGTGCGCGGCAGGTCGCGCTCGACGAGCTGGCGCTGCAGAGCGAGGGTGGCGGTCGCCACGACCACACGCTCCCCGTGCGCGAGCGCAGGCACCAGGTAGCCGAGCGACTTACCGGTGCCGGTGCCGGCCTGGACCAGCAGATGAGAACCGCCGTCGATCGCCTCCGCGACGGCTTCGGCCATGGTCACCTGGCCGGGGCGCTCCGTACCGCCGACGGCAGTAACGGCAGCGTGCAGGAGTTCGGGGAGTGAGGGCTTCGTCATAGGGCGACCACCCTACGACCCGGCACTGACAAACGGGCGATCAAGGCGGGGGCGAGGGGTGGGATCAAGATCGGGTTTTCCTTGGTCGGGGTGGGGGTGAGTGGGGTTGGTCAAGGTCGTTCGGGTTCGGTTGTGGGCGGTACAGGGTTCGGTTGCGGGCGGTTCAGGGACGGGCACCTGAGTCGATTCGGGGTCGCGGCGTGGAGTCGGAAATCGGATCGGCGGGGGTGGGAACCGGATCGGCGCGGGCGGTGTACCAAAAGTGATGATGTTGTGGCACGGGGTCACAGCAGATCGCGCAGGGATCGGTCTCGGACCATGAGGGCGGCTCGCTTGGCGGGCAGGTCGACCTCGGCGGAGAACCGGAAGCCGGCGCTCAGAAAGGCGGCGATGGAGGGGGTGTTGCGAAGGTCAGGTTCCGCGATGACGCGTGCGCAGGCAGGACGTTTGTCGAGCGCGAGGTCGGCGACAGCCCGGAGCAGCGTGCTTCCCAGCCCTCGCCCACGGTCGGCGACAGATCCGATGAGGAGGTGGATTCCGGTGTCATGAGGTCGAGCGGGATAGTGGCGGGCCAGCGGGTCGAGGTCCGCCCGGTAGATCTCCCAGTAGCTCATCGGCGCGCCCTCCAGCACCCCGAGGCACGGAACGCTGCGCCCGTCCCCGGCGAGCTGGGTCCGCAGGTGATCCTCGGTCACGGTCTGGGAACCGGCCAGCTCCCAGAATTCCGCGACGGCGGGGTCGTTCATCCAGCGGGTGATCAGGGGTAGGTCCCGGCCGATGTGCACGGGGTGGAGCTGGAACTCGCCGATGGGCGTGATGACGGGTCCCCAGTCGGAGACGTGGTCGAGGAGGCCGTCGTCGGCTGCGGCGCCGGAGGCATCGCGCGCTGGAGACGGCGTGAGTGCCGGACACGGCGTGGGCATCGGAGACAGCCTCGGCGTCAGTCGAAGCCTCGCCTTCACGCCGGCTCGGGCCCCCGCCGCCACCGCCGTCCTCGGCCTCCTCAGCGAAGAGGGCGATCAACTCGTCGGGCAGACGCAGGTCCAGCGTGTCCTCGCTGTCCGGGCCCTCGCCGGTGTCGCTCTCGGCGGTACGGAGGCCTGTCTCGGCGCCGATGTCGGTGCTGGGGGCGGGCGCGGCGGCTGGGTCTGCGCCGGCGTCGGTGGAAGGCACGACGACGCTCCTCTCAGAAGACGGGGTGGGGCATGTTCCTCAGGAATGGAGGGAGTTGGTGCTCGGGGATGAAGCGGGCGGTGTTCAGAGGCGGGGCAGATGGCACTCAGGGACGGGACAAATAGTGCTCAAGGCCAAGGAAGTTGGTGCTCAGGGATAAGGCAGGCGAGCAATGGTCGGCGGGATGGTCAGAGTTGGAGGGGGTTGGCGATGGTGACGTAGACGGACTGGGTGTCGACCGGGCCGACGAGTTCGTCGAGGCCGTGCAGCCGGGTCAGCAGGTTGGCCTTGCAGCGCAGGACGGGTGAGTCGAGCAGGTGGGCCGGCAATGAGGTGCGCAGGCGGGCGGGGCCGGAGGCGACGTCGCTGAGAAAGCGGCGGAATGCGGCCAGCAGCAGCCGTTCGTCGGCCAGCCGCTGGGAGCCGAACGCGCCGATGAGGCCGAGGACGTTGTTGATCGCGAGGTAGTACGCGAAGCGCTCGTCGGTGACCTGGTCGGAGACGAAGGTGTCGCTGTGCTCGCCGATGCCGGGCAGCCGGGCGTCGAGTTCCGTGCGGCGGGACTCACGGAAGTAGTAGCCCTGGTTGTCTCGGTACCGGCCGCCCACGGGCCAGCCGTCGGCGTCCAGCAGAAGCAGCGTGTTCTGCTGATGGGCCTCCAGGGCGATACCCGCTTCCGCGTCCAGCCACAGCACGGGTCGGACGACGTGCTCCAGGTAGCGCAGGAACCACTCGGCGGCGACGGCTCCGCAAGGGCGGCCGGTCCGGGCGGCGAGGCGAATGACGACCATGGCGAGCCGCGAGCGCAGGGCTGCGGGGGTCGGGGTCGACTCCGTCCAGCGATCCGAGGCCGACGTAGTCGCATCGGTACGGCGGTCCGAAATCGACGCGGTGCCGGCATGGGCCTGCGGTCGGGGGGAGACGAGTCCGGCGATGCAGGAGACGTCGTCCTCGGGGCCGAAGGGGTTGTGGCGGATCACCACGTCGACTCCGGGCACGGGTTCGCCGTCCGGTGTGTCGACGGCGAGCCAGGCAGGGTCACGGACGATGTCGAACCCCGGGTGCGCGGCCTGCCACTGCTGGGAGAGACCAGTGCGCAGCAGGCGGTGAACTTCGACGCCCCGGTGCAGTTCCTTGCGGAGGTTCTCGCGCCGGGAGTTGGTGATGCGCAGGCCCAGGGACAGCTTGAGCATCGCGGGGGCGCCGGTTCGGTGGACGGTGCGTACCGAGGAGGTGGGGTGCCACGGGGAACCGTGGGGACCGAGGTCACGGAGCAGTCCGGCGTCGAAGAGGGGCGCGGTCTCGGGGCGCCGGCAGATCTCGCGCATCTGCCAGGGATGGAGGGGGAGGGCTGCGTAGCCGTCGGGGAGCGGGAGCGGGCCGTCGTCCGCTTCGGCGAGCAGTGCGGTGAGCCGGGGTGCGGGGACGGGACGGCCGCGTTCGGTCCAGGCGGAGTCGGTGGCGAGGACGGAGGGGGCGACAGCCAGCCAGTGCAGGGGGAAGGAGCCTCGCAACTCCGGTGAGTACAGCTGCCCTTCGGCGTCGGAGAGACCTTCTCGGCTCTTCGGGGTGGGGTGCAGCGGGTGTCCGAGCAGGAGTGCTTGTTCAGCGGAGAGGAACAGGTCGGGGCCGTCGGCGGGGTGCTCACGACGGTCGCGGATGAAGGTGACGGTGCGGCGGAGGGAGTCGGCGACGCGGGCGACCAGGTCGGTGGATGCCGTGGATGGCAAGGGGGTGTCGGTTGCAGGCCGGGGTTCTGAAGCAAGGAGGGCGAGCGGGCCAATGCGGTCGACCGTCTCTTCGCCGCGGGACATTTCCGCGGCGGGTGTGGTCGCGCGGTCGGCCGTGTCCACGCCGGGCAGCGTCTCCCGTGCCAGGAGTGCGGCGACGGTGACAGCGTCAGCCGGTGGGGATTGTGTGGGGGCGTTGGCGAGGTGCGGGAGGCCGAAGCGGTGCCATCCCGTTGGGGACCAGTAGTGGACGGGGACAAGGAGGGTTGTACCGCTGGCGGGGAGGGGGATACGGAGAGTTCCGTCGCTCGGGGCGCGGAGGCCGGTCTCGCGGACCCAGCAGCGCAGCATGTTCTCGACGGCGGCGGCCTCGGCGGCGACGTGGGGGTCCGGGTGCGCCAGGAGGTCGGGCGCGGTACGGCGCAGGTGCTCGACGCCGAAGGGGATGTGCTGCTCCGCGCTCCGCTCCCGCACTGGCCCCCTGCGCTGATCCGGGACCCTCTCCAGCGCAGACGTCCGGCCGGACCGCGGCGCGTCGGAGGGGGCTCGCTCGGCGGCGTCCGCAGGGTTGTCGGATGCGGGGTTGGTGTTCACGGTGGTCCTCGGGGGTGGTTCTGGATCGTGCGGTGACGAACCTGGGGGCTCGGTCGGGCGGCGGCGATACGGGGGCCGGGGACGACCCGGCGTACGCCTTCGTGCGTGTCAGTCGTGACGCTGAGCCACGTACTCGGCACGGTGCGGATCCTGGCGAGGGCCGAGATCAGGCCCGTGCGGTCGGCTCCGTCCCGGTGGTCGGCCGGTGTGGGCGCGGGCCGCCGTTTCCACCGCGTCGGCCAGGCGGTCGAGTACTGCCGTTGCCTGTTCGTCGGTGATCGTCAGAGGAGGGAGGAGGCGTACGACGCTGGTGTCTCGGCCGCCCAGTTCGATGATCAGGCCGCGGCGCAGGCACTCCCGCTGGACCGCGGCGGCCAGTTCGGGAGCGGCCGGGTGAGGGGCGCCGGAGGTGGCGGGCGGTGCGTCCGACCGGCTCGGTTCGCCGTTGGGGGAGCCGGCGCCGACGATTCGTGCGGGCGCGGGGGCCGGCTCCGCGTCGGTGTCGACCAACTCCATCCCGATCATCAGTCCCCGTCCCCGTACATCGCCGATGCACGGCAACTCCCCCGCCAGCTGCTTGAGTTGGGCCAGCATTCGGGAGCCGAGGGTCGCCGCTCGTTCGGCGAGGCGGTTTTCGCGGACGTGGGCGAGGGTGGCCGTGCCCGCGGCCATGGCGAGTTGGTTGCCGCGGAACGTGCCCGCGTGGGCGCCGGGTTCCCAGACGTCGAGGTCGTCGCGGTAGACCACCACGGCCAGCGGGAGGCTGCCGCCGATGGCCTTGGAGAGGACCATCACGTCCGGGGTGATGCCGCTGTGCTCCACGGCCCAGAAGGCGCCGGTGCGGCCGACGCCCGTCTGGACCTCGTCGGCGATGAGGGGAATGGAACGGGCGGCCGTGATCTCCCGCATCCGCCGCATCCAGGTGTCCGGCGCGGGGATCACTCCGCCCTCTCCCTGTACGGGTTCGAGGATCATCCCGGCGGGGTGCGGCACACCCGACTTGGGGTCGTCGAGGACGGACTCGGTCCAGCGGGCGGCGAGTTCGGCGCCGCGCGGGCCGCCGACGCCGAAGGGGCAGCGGTAGTCCTGCGGGTAGGGCAGGCGGGCGACCTGTATGTCGGCGGCGTCGCCGGACGCGGCGAGCGCTCCGGCCGTCATGCCGTGGTAGGCGCCGGTGAAGGCGAGGATGCCGGTGCGTCCCGTCGCGGCCCGTACCAGTTTCAACGCGGCCTCCACCGCGTCGGTTCCCGCCGGTCCGCAGAACTGCACGCGCGCGTGGTCGGCGAGTTCGGGCGGCAGAGTGTGGAACAGCTCGGTGATGAAGGCGTCCTTGACGGGTGTCGCCAGGTCGAGGACGTGCAGAGGGGCGCCGGAGTCCAGGACCTTGCGGATCGCCTCCAGGACGACGGGGTGGTTGTGGCCGAGGGCGAGAGTTCCGGCGCCGGAGAGGCAGTCGAGGTAGCGGCGGCCGTCGGCGCCCTCGATGGTCAGTCCGCGCGCCCGCACCGGGACGATCGGCAGGGCACGTGCGTAGGTACGCGCCGCCGACTCGCGCGCCTTCTGCCGCCGCAGAATGCCCTCGTGCGCGACCGGTGACACCCCGGCCGCCTCACCAGCCGCCTGGCCACCCACCGCCTCACCAGCGGCCAGGCCTCCCCGCACCTCGCCGACAGCCAAGCCGCCCGCCGCCTCCCGGACGGTCGACCCCGCACCACAGTCCCCGTCGGCCTCCTCGCCCACGGCTCCCCCAGACGAACTCCCCCCACCCGCAGACCCGCTCACCGCTCCCCGTCCTTCCGCCCACACACGCACAGGGGACCGCCCACGGACAGCAGACCCCCCACCGTTACCAACCGCGCTCCGCCGACCGGGTTACGGGTTGCTTCAAGATCCTTGCCGTGACGGAACCGTTGCCGTTCCGTCGGGAGTCCCCCACAGCGAGCGCATAGTGTGTGATGCCGTTCCAGGGAAGGCCCAGTTCGTTCATCTCAGGGGGAGTTCAGACCATGCGATCCACACGGCCGTCGTTCCACGTCCGGCGAGACAGGGGTGGGCGCCGCAGAATCTCCCCCGTACTGACCGCCGTTGCTCTCGCCTCCGTCCTGGCCCTCACTGCCACCGCATGCGGTTCCGGCGACGACGAGGCGGGCGGCCAGGCATCCGCCTCCGCGGCCGACACGGGCAGCGGTGACGGCAAGATCAAGATCCCGGACGACATCAGGAAGCGGCTCAAAGAGCACGGGATCGACATCGACAATTGGAAGCACGGCGCCTGGAAGAACTGGGACAAGGACGACTGGCTGCGCGAGGCCGACGAGTTCATCAACCCGATCATCAAGGGCCTGTGGGATCCGGACCGGATGCGGGACGCCAACGATCCGGACAAGGGCGTCGACGACAACGACCTCTCCGGTGACCAGGGCGTGACCGACCCGGAGCCGGCGCCGGTGGACGCGAAGGCCGTGGCGGCTACGTACCACGCCAACGCGGCGACGGCCGGCAAGGTGTTCTTCGACTCCCCCGAGGGCACGATGGTCTGCTCGGCGACGGTCGTGGAGGACCCGGCCCATCCGGGCAAGTCCAACCTCGTATGGACAGCGGGGCACTGTGTGCACGCCGGCAAGAACGGCGGCTGGTACCGCAACATCGCGTTCGTGCCGTCGTACAACAACTCCGGTAAGAGCGAGGGGCAGTTGCAGAACGCCTCCCGGGACGAGGTCGCTCCGTACGGTGTGTGGTGGGGTGAGTGGGCGCAGACCTCCCAGCAGTGGATCGAGCAGGGCGGAGAGACGGGCGGCGACGGCGCCTCGTACGACTACGCCGTCATCCATGTGACGCCGGAGAAGGGCGGGAACGGCAAGTCACTGGAGGAGACGGTCGGTTCGGCACTGCCTGTCGATTTCAACGCGCCTGCCGTGCCGAAGGTTCCCAGCATCACCGCGACCGGCTACCCGGCCGCCAAGCCGTTCGACGGCCAGCTGCTCTACCAGTGCACGGACCGGCCGGGGCGGCTGTCGATCAATGCCTCCGACCCGACGATGTACCGCATCGGCTGCACCATGACCGGCGGCTCGTCCGGCGGCGGCTGGGTCGCGGCGGGCTCGGACGGGAAGCCGGCGCTGGTGTCCAACACCTCCATCGGTCCGGTGTCCTCGGGCTGGCTGGCCGGTCCGCGGCTTGGCGACGTGGCCAAGGGCGTGTACGACTCGGTGAGCAAGAAGTTCGCCGGTCAGTAACCGGTCGCTGATCACAGGCGGGGGCGGGGCGCCTCACGGACGTCTTCACCGCCCCGTCCCCGTCCGCCCTCAACTCCCCTGGCACCGTGGGTGTCGCGGACGAGGAGGCTCCATGCGGAACCGCCCTCAGGACGGCAAGAGCCGTACGCCGGTCAGGCGCGTCGGACTCGCCGCCACCGGTCTCGTCGCCGCCCTCGCGCTGACCGCCACCGCGTGCAACGGCTCGGACGACAGCGCGAGCGGCAAGCCGGGCGCCACTGCCTCGCCGGCCACCGGTTCCGGCGACTTCAAGATCCCGTCCGACATCGCGAGCCGGCTCAAGGAGCACGGCATCGATGTCGACAAGTGGGCGAAGGGCGGCTGGAAGGACTGGGACCGGGACAAATGGCTGAGCGCGGCCAAGGACTTCGTCAACCCGGTCATCGAGGGCCTGTGGAAGCCGGAGCGGATGCAGTCCGCGAAGGAGGCCAACAAGACCGTCACCACGCAGGACGCGTCCGCCGACCTGGGCGTGAGCGATCCGGCGCCGGCGCCGGTCCGGGCCACGGCCGAGAAGACGCCGTACCACGAGTACGCGGCCCCCGTCGGCAAGGTGTTCTTCGACTCCCCCGAGGGCTCGATGGTCTGCTCGGGCACGGTCGTCAAGGATGTCAACCACCCGGGCAGGTCCAACCTCGTCTGGACGGCCGGCCACTGTGTGCACGCCGGTCGGGGCGGCGGCTGGTACCGCAACATCGCCTTCGTGCCGGCCTACAACGACCTCGGCAAGTCCGAGTCGGAGCTGAGCAACGCGAGTTCCTCGGAGGTCGCGCCCTTCGGTACCTGGTGGGCGGACTGGGTGTCGACCTCGAACCAGTGGATCCAGGGCGGCTCCGAGACGGGCGGCGCGGGCGCCACGTACGACTACGCGGTGCTGCATGTGAAGCCGGAGAAGGGCAGCAAGTCACTTGAGGAGACCACCGGCGCCCTGGACGTCGACTTCTCCGCGCCGTCCGCGACCGGGGTCGCCGAGATGGGCGCCTGGGGCTACCCGGCGGCGCCGCCGTACAACGGTCTGGAGATGTTCAAGTGCATCGACCGGCCGGGGCGGCTCTCCCTGAGCGCGTCCCTGCCGACCATGTACCGCATCGGCTGCACCATGACCGGCGGCTCGTCCGGTGGCGGCTGGTTCCGCGTGGTGAACGGCAGGACCGCGCTGGTCTCGAACACGTCGATCGGCCCGGTGACCCACACCTGGCTCGCGGGCCCGCAACTCGGCGCCACGGCCGAGGAGATCTACCAGAACATGAGCAGGACGTATGGCGGCAGGTGACGGCGGCATGCCGAAGGCCCGCTCCCCGCGGCGATGCGGGGGCGGGCCTTTTGGCTGTTCTACGGCGGTCAGGCCACCGGTGCCGGCACGTACGGCGCGAGGTCCGCCGCCAGTTCCTCGTGCACCCGCACCTTGAGCAGGGTTCCCTCCGGGGTGTGCTCCTCGGAGATCACCTCGCCCTCGTCGTGCGCACGCGCGACCAGCTTGCCGTGGGTGTACGGCACCAGCGCCTCGATCTCGACGGACGGCCTCGGCAGTTCGTTGTCGATCAGGGCGAGCAGTTCCGTGATGCCCTGGCCGGTGCGGGCCGAGACGGCGATCGAACGCTTCTCGATCCGCATCAGCCGCTGGAGCGTCAGCGGGTCGGCCGCGTCCGCCTTGTTGATCACGACGATCTCGGGTACGTCGATGGCGCCGACGTCCCTGATCACCTCGCGTACGGCGGCCAGCTGCTCCTCCGGGTTGGGGTGCGAGCCGTCCACCACGTGCAGGATCAGGTCGGACTCGCCGACCTCCTCCATGGTGGAGCGGAACGCCTCGACCAGGTGGTGCGGCAGGTGCCGTACAAAACCGACCGTGTCGGCCAGTGTGTACAGGCGGCCGCTCGGGGTCTCGGCCCTACGGACGGTCGGGTCCAGGGTCGCGAACAGGGCGTTCTCGACCAGGACACCGGCTCCCGTGAGGCGGTTGAGCAGCGAGGACTTGCCAGCGTTGGTGTAGCCCGCGATGGCGACGGACGGCACCTTGTTGCGCTTGCGCTCCTGGCGCTTGATCTCGCGGCCGGTCTTCATCTCCGCGATCTCCCGGCGCATCTTCGCCATCTTCTCGCGGATCCGACGCCGGTCGGTCTCGATCTTGGTCTCACCGGGACCACGGGTGGCGAGGCCGCCGCCCTTGCCGCCGCCCATCTGACGGGACAGCGACTGACCCCAACCGCGGAGCCTCGGCAGCATGTACTGCATCTGCGCGAGCGCGACCTGCGCCTTGCCCTCTCGGGACTTGGCGTGCTGGGCGAAGATGTCGAGGATCAGGGCCGTACGGTCGATGACCTTGACCTTGACGACGTCTTCGAGGTGGATGAGCTGGCCCGGGCTGAGCTCACCGTCGCAGATCACGGTGTCGGCGCCGGTCTCCAGGACGATGTCCCGCAGTTCGTACGCCTTGCCGGAGCCGATGTAGGTGGCCGCGTCGGGCTTGTCGCGGCGCTGGATCACGCCGTCGAGCACGAGCGCACCCGCGGTCTCCGCGAGGGCGGCGAGCTCCGCGAGGGAGTTCTCCGAGTCCTGCACGGTCCCCGTGGTCCAGACGCCGACGAGGACGACCCGCTCCAGGCGGAGCTGGCGGTACTCGACCTCGGTGACGTCCTCGAGCTCGGTGGAGAGGCCTGCCACGCGGCGCAGGGCCGCGCGCTCGGAGCGGTCGAACTGTTCGCCGTCCCGCTCTCCGTCGATCTCGTGGCTCCAGGCGACGTCCTCTTCCATCAGGGCATCGGCCCGAAGACCTTCGGCGTATGAGTGCGCGAAGCGCTGCGTGTCCTGGGAAGGGGATGAAGAGGAGGTCATTGGGTCCTTACGTCGATGGGGATTCCGAAACGGCAGTCATGAAGCTCAACGCACGAGTGCCCCGGGAGATTCCCGTTTCCCGTGCCGCGCCGACCTGAAGATGGTCGCACGGTACGGCACGTCTCGTCACCGCCTTATTTCACGGCCTTCCTGCCCGGATCGGCCGACTTCCAGTCCGGGTGGCCGGGCATCGGCGGGGTCTTCTCGCCGTACAGCCAGGCCTTGAAGAAGCCGCCGAGGTCGCGGCCGGAGATCTCGGAGGCGAGCTGCTCGAAGTCGGCGGTCGTGGCCGTGCCGTCGCGGTGCATGTCCACCCACGCGCGTTCCAGGCGCTCGAAGTGCTCGCGGCCGATCTCCTGGCGCAGGGCGTAGAGGGCGAGGGCGGCGCCGTCGTAGACGTTCGGCCGGAAGATGCTGATCTTCTGGCCGGGCGCGGGGGCCTTGGGGGCGGCCGGGGGGCCGCCTGCCGCCCGCCAGCGGTCGGAGGCGCCGTACGCGGCCTTCATGCGCGCCTCCATGGGGTGGCCGCCCTTCTCCTCCGCGTAGAGCTCCTCGTACCAGGTGGCGTGTCCTTCGTTGAGCCACAGGTCGGACCAGGTGCGGGGGCTGACGCTGTCGCCGAACCATTGGTGGGACAGCTCGTGCACCATGATCGACTCGACGTACCACTTGGGGTAGGCGGGCTGGGTGAAGAGCTCTCTCTCGAAGAGAGAGAGCGTCTGGGTCTCGAGTTCGAAGCCGGTGGAGGCCTCCGCCATGAGCAGGCCGTACGTCTCGAAGGGGTACGCGCCGACCTTGCCCTCCATCCAGGCGATCTGGTCGGGGGTCTTGGCGAGCCACGGTTCGAGCAGCTTGCGGTCCTTGGTGGGCACGACATCGCGTACGGGCAGGCCGTGCGGGCCCTCGCGATGCAGGACGCTGGAGCGGCCGATGGAGACCTGGGCGAGCTCGGTGGCCATGGGGTGCTGGGTGCGGTACGTCCATGTCGTCGACCTGCCGACCCGGTCGACGCCGGTGGGCAGGCCGTTCGCGACGGCCGTGTAGCCGTTGGGCGCCTTGATCCTGATCGTGAACATCGCCTTGTCGGACGGGTGGTCGTTGCAAGGGAAGACCAGGTGCGCGGCGTCAGCCTGGTTGGCCATGGCGAGGCCGTCCGCGGTGCGCACCCAGCCGCCGTCCTGCCCCTCGGCCGACACGGGGTCGCTGGTGTGCCGCACGGTGATCCGCGTCCAGCTGCCCTCCGGCAACGGGTCCTCGGGCGTCACCACCAGGTCCTCCCCGGCGCTGGTGTACGAGGCCGGCTCCCCGTCGACCTCCACCGACTCGACCTTGCCGTGCGCGAAGTCGAGGTTGATCCGCTCCAGGTCGGCCGTGGTCCAGGCGTCGATCGTGGTGACCGCCTGGAGCGGCTTGCTGTTGCTCCCGGGATAGGTGAAGGAGAGGTCGTACGACGCCACGTCGTACCCGGGGTTGCCGAGGTACGGGAAGAGGCGGTCGCCGACGCCCAGGGGGGCCGCCGGGGCGCTCGCGGCGAGGAGACAGACGGAGACGGCGGAGGCGAGCAGCGCGGTGGCCTTGAGCCGGCGGGGGCGTCCGGCGCGGGTGCGGGGAGCCGGGGCCTGGGCCTGGGCCTGGATGCGGGAGCCCGCGGCGCCGGGCGTGGTGCGAGGGGTGAGCAGCATGCATCACGGCTATCAGCGCACGCGCGCGTGGAGACGACGACGCGCGATCGGCCCACTCGAACGGGTAGGTCGCGCGGGGCGCGTGGGTCAGGGGGTGCGCGGGCGCGAAACGGCTCGTGCGGGCGCGAAACGGATTCAGTCGGCGTGCGGCAGGACGCTCGCGCGGGCGGGAAACGAAAAGTACCGGCGGGTGCTTGGTGCTTCACGCGGGCGCGAATCGGGGGGCACCGGCGCGCGTTCGCCACTTCGCGCGGGCGCGATCCACATGGCACCGGCGCACTCCAAGCTGCTCACGCGGGCGGGAAACGAAAGCGACCGGCGTGCGCTTGCGGCTTCACGCAGGCGCAAACCGAGGGGCGTCCTGCGCGCACTCGCCGCTTTGCGCGGGCGCGAACGGCGACGGTACGTCACCGGCGCACCCCGCGTTGCTCACGCGGGCGCGCAATACATCCAGCCGGCGCACTCCAAGTCGTGCACTCCCGGCGCGTACCGCATGCCGCTCGTCCCACAACACCTCAGGCGCCCCACAACACCCCACGCGCCTTGCGACGCCACGCCGCGCCCCCTCTACACGGCCCGCGCGTCTAAACGGCTCGCACACCCCACCCCACAACCCACAGCGCCCCTCCCCGCGGCTCGCGCACCCCTCCCCCGCAACCCGCGCGCCCATCACCGCAGCCCGCACATCCCCCGGCGCGCGCCCCGCCGCTTCACGCCCCCGGCGTCTGCGCCCTGCTCACGTCGTACACGCCCGGCACATTGCGCATCGCGCGCATGAGGGCGGGCAGGTGGGCGGCGTCCGGGAGTTGGACCGTGTAGGTGTGGCGGACGCGTTGCTGGGTCGGGGGCTCGACCGTGGCGGAGACGATCTCGGCGCCTTCCACGGCCATGGCCTCCGTGAGGTCGGCCAGCAGGTGGGGTCGGACGAACGATTCGGCGAGCAGGGTGACCCGGCACTCGGTGGTGTCCCCCCAGCGCACGCCGACCTCCGCACGCCCCGCAGTCTTCATACGCCCCACCGCGGCGCACTCGACCCGGTGCACGGTGACCACACCACCGCGCACGGCGAATCCGGTCACCTCGTCGGGCGGCACGGGCGTACAACAGCCGGCGAGGCGTACGGTCGCGCCGGGCTGGTCGACGGTGACGGCGGGGGTGGCGGGGCGCGGAGTGGTGACCGGAGCGTCCGCGCTGGGCCGGAACGGAGCGGAGGACTCGTCGGACGCGGGCGAGAACGCATCGGCGCCGGGGCGCTCGGCGACGGCCCCTTCGGGCGCCCCCGTTCCCTCCGCTCCCTGCGCACCCAGCCGCCCGCCCGCAAGCCGTCCCTGCCCCTGCCCGCCCGCGGTCTGCCTACCGTCCTGCAGGCCCGCGGTCCGCCCTCCGGCCCGGGCTCCCGCCGACTGCCCACCTTCCCGCGCACCCGCCGACGACCCACGACCCCACGTGCCCCCGGCCTGCCCGCGCTCCAACGCGCCCCCACGCACGCCCTCGCGCTCCCCGGGCGCCCCCAGCTCCTGCGCCCCCTCCCCCTCGCCGTCCTGAGCGTCGGCATGCGTGGGATGGGTCGCCAGCCACCGCTGGATGGCGATGCGGGCCGCGGCCGTGTGGGCGTGCTCCAGCCACTCCCTGGAGGGCTCGGAGGCGGGGTCCTGGCCCATGAGGAGCTGGACGGTGTCGCCGTCCCGCAGGACCGTGCTCAGCGTCGCCAGGCGGCCGTTGACGCGGGCGCCGATGCACGCGTGCGCGTCCTCGCCGTACTGCGCGTACGCGGCGTCGACACAGGTCGCGCCCTCGGGCAGGCCGAGCGTGCCGCCGTCGGGGCGGAAGACGGTGATCTCGCGGTCCTGGGCGAGGTCCTCGCGGAGGGTGGACCAGAAGGTGTCGGGGTCGGGCGCGCCCTCCTGCCAGTCGAGCAGGCGGGAGAGCCAGCCGGGCTTGGTGGGGTCGACGCGCTCGCCGTCGGCCGGGTCGTCGGCCGCGGGGGCGTACGGGTTGCCGAGGGCGATGACGCCGGCCTCGGCGACCTTGTGCATCTGGTGGGTGCGGATGAGGACTTCGGCGACCTGGCCGTCCCCGCGGGCGACGGCGGTGTGCAGCGACTGGTACAGGTTGAACTTCGGTACGGCGATGAAGTCCTTGAACTCCGAGACGACGGGCGTCATACAGGTGTGCAGTTCGCCGAGGACGCCGTAACAGTCCGCGTCCTCGTTCACCAGCACCAGCAGCCGGCCGAAGTCCGCGCCGCGCAGTTCGCCGCGCTTGCGGGCCACGCGGTGGACGGAGACGAAGTGCCGTGGCCGGATGACCACTTCGGCCTGGATGTCGGCCCCCCGCAGATGGCCGCGCACCTCGTCGGCGATCTCGGCGAGCGGGTCGTCCGCGCGGGAGGCGTTGTCGACGATCAACTCCCGTGTGTGCTCGTACTCCTCGGGGTGGAGGATCGCGAAGACCAGGTCCTCCAGTTCGGTCTTGAGCGCCTGGACGCCGAGCCGTTCGGCGAGCGGGATGAGGACGTCCCGGGTGACCTTGGCGATGCGGGCCTGTTTCTCGGGGCGCATGACGCCGAGGGTGCGCATGTTGTGCAGCCGGTCGGCGAGTTTGATCGACATCACGCGTACGTCGCTGCCGGTGGCCTTGAGCATCTTGCGGAAGGTCTCGGGCTCGGCGGCGGCGCCGTAGTCGACCTTCTCCAACTTGGTGACGCCGTCGACGAGATAGCGCACCTCCTCGCCGAACTGGTCGCGGACCTGATCGAGGGTCACATCGGTGTCCTCGACGGTGTCGTGGAGCAGAGAGGCCGTCAGGGTCGTTGTCTCGGCGCCGAGTTCGGCGAGGATCAGGGTCACGGCGAGGGGGTGTGTGATGTACGGCTCACCGCTCTTGCGCATCTGGCCGCGGTGCGAGGACTCGGCCAGCACGTAGGCGCGGCGCAGGGGTTCGAGGTCGGCCTGCGGGTGGTGGGCGCGATGGGCGTCGACGACATGGCCGATGGCGTCGGGCAGCCGGTCGCGGGTGGCGGGGCCGAGCAGGGCGGCGCGCCCGAGACGGCGCAGGTCGATCCGGGCCCGCCAGCGCGCCGCCGGGCCTGTCACCGGACCTGGGGTCGCGGGATTAGTGGCCTCCGCACTCATGGGCACCTCCGGCTGCTGGACCGGCGGACGGGGTGCCCCAGGGCGGACACGGCTCAGGGGGCGGCAACGGTCCCCCGTCCGGGCCGGTGCTTGATGCTACCGAGCCCATCACGTGCGTCCGACCGCCTCTCGCCGAGCGTGAAACGGATCACCCATTCGAGCGAAGGTTTGGAGGTTTACGGTTTCGCGCCACGTGACATGACAGTGGCCGTGGTTTCTAACCCGGGCCCTAGACCCCGGTAGTTGACACCTGCACCATCAAGCACACACGCCTCCGATCCCAAGCCGCGGCGCGGCTCAGCGGGCGACGCTTTCCAGCCACTCGGCGTCGATCTCGCCCTCGGCGACGATCACCGCGGGGCCGGTCATCTCGATCTCGCCGTCGGGGTGTTCGGTGATCAGCAGGGTGCCGCCCGGCAGATCGACGGTGTACGTCACCGGCGCTCCGGTGACCGCCGGGTCGGTGCCGTCGCGGCGGGCGGTGGCCACGGCGACCGCGCACGCGCCCGTGCCGCACGAGCGGGTCTCGCCGGCGCCGCGCTCGTGCACGCGCAGGGCGACGTGCCGGGGGCCCCGGTCGACCACGAACTCGACGTTCACGCCGTCGGGGTAGGCGGAGGCGGGGCTGAAGGGCGGGGGCGCGTACAGGTCGCCCGCGTGCGCCAGGTCGTCCACGAAGGCGACGGCGTGCGGGTTGCCCATGTTCACGTTCAGCGCGGGCCAACTGCGCTCGCCGACGCTCACCGTGACGTCGCCCTCGGGCAGCCGTGCCTTGCCCATGCCGACGGTGACGTCGCCCTCCTTGGCGATGTGCACGGTCTTCACGCCCCCGCGCGTGGCCACGGCGAGGTCGCCCTCGGTGACGTGGCCGGCGCGCTGGAGATAGCGGGCGAACACGCGCACGCCGTTGCCGCACATCTCCGCGATCGAGCCGTCGCCGTTGCGGTAGTCCATGAACCACTCCGCCTCGGACGCTATGTGCGCGGCCTCCGGGTGGGCGGCCGACTTCACGACGTGGAGCAGGCCGTCGCCGCCGATGCCTGCCCGGCGGTCGCACAGGGTGGCGACGGTGGCGGGGGACAGGTCGATGGCGTTCTCGGGGTCCGGGACGATGACGAAGTCGTTCTCGGTGCCGTGGCCCTTGAGGAAGGCGATGCGGGTCATTCCTCGATGGTAGGTGACCCCACACCCCTGAGAAGCAGGAGCGATCTCAGCGCAGCCTGGCCACGCGCCACACCGCCAGCACGACCACCGCGGCGACTACGACGACGTATGCCAGGACGACCCGCCAGTCCGGTCTGCAGCCCGAGCCCCTCTGGGGCAGGCCAGGCCACGTGTAACCCACGCGGCGCGCGGCCATCATTCCCCAGCCCGCCGCGCAGGAGCAGATCAGGAGGCCCAGCATGGCGATGACCGCGCCGCTGTCGCCGAAGTCGAAGGCGAGCGGGAAGGCGAACATCAGGGAGCCGACCGCGGCCAGGGCGACGATGGGCGCGAGCTGCCAGATGCGCAGTCGGCGCTGCGGACGCAGCTCGACCTCGACCTCGGGGCCGCTGGCGAACATCTCCTCGGGCTCGGGACCGTCCTCGGTCACCCCGCCCTGCGTGTCGTCGGGCCCGTCGGGGCTCAGACGATCTTCGTCCTGCTCCGATTCACCGCTCTCGGCAGTGAGGGGCTCGGTGCCTTGTGCGGTGTCGCGAGGGCCGGCCTCCATCGCCACGCGCCCTCCCAACTAGGACTTCACTTGGTCGATCGAAGCACGATGATGGCACGGCGCCGGAGGGCCGGATGACGGCCTGAGCGTCCCGATGCCATGACGTGATCAGGCTGTAACCGGTCGTTCCACCAACGCCAGCGCGAGGTGCGGAAGTTCTGTGAGATCCGCCGCAGCCCCACTGAGCCAGTGCACCCGGGGATCGCGCCTGAACCACGAATCCTGGCGGCGCGCGAAGCGCTTGGTGGCGCGTACGGTCTCGGCGCGCGCCTCTTCGAGCGTGCACTCCCCGGAGAGCGCCGCGAGCACCTGCTGATAGCCCAGCGCACGCGAGGCGGTGACCCCCTCGCGCAGGCCCCGCGCCTCCAGCGCGCGCACCTCGTCCACGAGCCCCGCGTCCCACATCCGGTCGACCCGGCGCGCGATGCGCTCGTCCAGCTCGGGGCGGGCCACGTCGACGCCGATCTGGACGGTGTCGTAGACCGAGTCGTGGCCGGGGAGGTTGGCGGTGAACGGCTTGCCGGTGATCTCGATCACTTCGAGGGCCCGGACGATACGGCGGCCATTGCTGGGCAGGATCGCGGCCGCGGCCTCGGGGTCCGCGGCGGCCAGACGGGCGTGCAGCGCGCCGGAGCCGCGCAGTGTGAGCTCCTCCTCCAGGCGGGCCCTGACCTCGGGGTCCGTACCGGGGAACTCGAGGTTGTCGACGGCCCCGCGGACGTACAGTCCGGAGCCGCCGACGAGGATCGGCCAGCGCCCCTCGGCGAGCAACGCGTCGATCCGCTCGCGGGCGAGCCTCTGGTACTCGGCGACGGATGCCGTGACCGTGACGTCCCAGATGTCCAGCAGGTGGTGCGGGACGCCGCCGCGCTCCTCGGGCGTCAACTTGGCGGTGCCGATGTCCATCCCTCGGTAGAGCTGCATGGAGTCGGCGTTGACGACCTCGCCGCCCAGCCGCTGGGCGAGGAAGACGCCCAGATCGGACTTTCCGGCCGCGGTCGGTCCGACGACGGCGATGACTCGGGGGGCGGGGGGTGCGCTGCTCACCGCACCAGTCTCGCAAACCCCGGAGCCTCTCCTCGAACGAGTTACGTGACGGGGCGTGAGTGGGGTCGTTGCCCGTTGCGAGGTTCGCGCCGCCGGTTTTCGGGAGGCGGCGACCCGGTCGACGCAAATGGGCGCACCGGACGACGCGGGATTTCGCCCGCACGAGTAACGTATGGAGTGGATATGGGCGTTTTCGCACGACTTCTCCGGAGGTCGAAGGCTACGGAGGAGGCGTCAACCGCCGAGGACCGGGCCGGCACATCGACGGCCGAGCCCGTGGCGGAGGAGGCGGCAGAGGCGAAGGGGTCGGCCGAGGCCGAGGGCGGCACCGCCGAGCAGCGGACCGAGGCCGAGCCGGCGGCGGACGAGGCCGCCGGCACCGTGTCCGGCGATGGCGTCGAGATCCCCAAGCAGCAGTCCGCCGAGGAGGCGGCCGACAGCGAGGCCGGCGAGGGCGCCCGCACATGACCGCGCCGCGCGCGGGTACCCCCGGGAGCTGATCGGGCCCGGGCTACAGGGAAGGTGGACCATGGGTCTCCTGGACAACTTGAAGGCCAAGCTCTCCCCGGCCAAGGACAAGGTCTCCGGCCTCGCGCAGCAGCACGGGGACAGGATCACGCACGGTCTGGACAAGGCCGCGAAGGTCGTGGACGAGAAGACCAAGGGCAAGTACAGCGACAAGATCCAGACCGGGACCGGCAAGGCCAAGGGAGCCATGGACCGACTCGCGCACAAGGGCGGCACGGAGCCGGGCGGCGGCACGGTACCGCCGGACACTCCGACGCCACCCGCTTCCTGAACGGCAACGGCACGGCACATCGACGGACGGCCGAGGAGCTCCGCCTCCCGGCCGTCCGCCGTCTGCGCGCCCGCGCCGACGGTTCTTTCGGTGGTACGAGGGGGTCGCGCGCGTTGGATCTACGAGCGGGCGTCGGCGAGCGCACGTCGGCCCCGCACGCGGGCGTGGGCGCTACGACCAGGTGGCGACCACGTACCCCACCCCGTACGGCGCGTCCTCGTACAGCAGCGCGCCGGCCAGGTCCGCGTCCTCGGCCGCGCCCGCGAGGACCTGCCAGGGGGCCCGGCCCGAGGCCTTCAGCTCGTACGCCAGCTCGGTGTCCAGCGCCTTGAGGGCCGGCACGTCCGCCGTCCCCAGCGCACGCGCGACCTCCGCGTCGAAGGGTGCCGCGCGCTCGTCGAGGTAGCCGGGGGCCTTGAGCGTGCGGCAGGCGCTGGCGTCGCCCATCGCCAGCAGCGCCACCCGCTCGGCCCGGGCGGCGATTTCCCTTCCGACTTCAATACACCGCTCGGCGGCGAGAGGTTCCCCCACGCCGAGTCCCTCGATCGGGGCGTCGGACCAGCCGGTGCGTTCCAGCAGCCACGCGGCGACGGTGAGGGAGGGCGGAAGCTCGCGCCCGGGCGCCGTGCCCTCCCCCGTGCCCAGGCGTACGTCCAGGTCCACGCCGAAGCCCCGGAAGGAGCCCCGGGTGCCCTGCGGATGCGTGCCGCGGCCGCTCTGCTCGGCGGGGCCGAGGACGACGAGCAGGTCGGGGCGGGCGGCGGCGAGCACGCCGAGCGCGTCCGTGCAGGCGGCACGCGCGACGTCCAGCTCGGGGGCGGCGCCTGCGGCGACGGCGGGCACGAGCAGGGGCGGGCAGGGGCAGACCGCGGCGGCGACAAGCATGATCGGCAGGGTAACGCCCTCCGCCGAGGGGGCGTCAGTCCTCGATCAGCACGTCGGTCAGGTCGATCACCGTGAGGACGAGCACCACGAGCTTGCCGTCGCTGATCACGTACTCGACGAAGAGGTTGCGGGAGAGGGCGATCTCCCTGGTCGCCTCGTCGCCGCGGACGGCATGGGAAAGCTTGTGCCGCGGGTCCGTCACCAGTATGGCCAGGCCACGCTCCAGCACGTCACGCCGGTCGGCGGGCAGGCTGTCGCGCACGTGGGCGGCTTCTTCTGTGAACGCGACTCGGTACGGCAACATGTGATGCTCCTTTCCGCCCGTATTGTGGCAGGCCGTCAGTCGCAGCCGCAGCCACTCCCCATCGCCGCCGGCAGCGGTTCCGGTACCCCGATCTTCGGGAGGCCCAGCATGACGCCCGCCGGCTTCGCCGCCTCCGCCGCGTTGCGCTTCTCCCAGGCGTCGCCGGCGGCGGTGCGGCGTACGGAGAGGGTGGGGCCCTCCGCGAGGAGGTGGTGCGGGGCCGCGTAGGTGATCTCGACCGTGACGACGTCGCCGGGGCGGACCTCCTCGTCGGGCTTGGTGAAGTGGACCAGGCGGTTGTCGGGAGCGCGGCCGGAGAGGCGGTGGGTGGCACCGTCCTTGCGGCCCTCGCCCTCGGCGACCATCAGCTCCAGGACGCGGCCGACCTGCCTCTTGTTCTCCTCCCAGGAGATCTCCTCCTGAAGGGCGACGAGACGCTCGTAACGCGCCTGGACGACCTCCTTGGGGATCTGGTTCTCCATGGTGGCGGCCGGGGTGCCGGGGCGCTTGGAGTACTGGAAGGTGAAGGCCTGCGTGAAGCGGGCCTCGCGGACCACGTGCATGGTCTGCTCGAAGTCCTCCTCGGTCTCGCCGGGGAAGCCCACGATGATGTCGGTGGTGATCGCGGCGTGCGGGATGGCCGCGCGGACCTTCTCGATGATCCCGAGGTAGCGCTCCTGCCGGTACGAGCGGCGCATCGCCTTCAGGACCGTGTCCGATCCGGACTGCAGGGGCATGTGCAGCTGCGGCATCACGTTCGGCGTCTCCGCCATCGCCGCGATCACGTCGTCCGTGAAGTCGCGCGGGTGCGGGGAGGTGAAGCGGACGCGCTCCAGGCCCTCGATCTTGCCGCAGGCCCGCAGCAGCTTGCTGAAGGCCTCACGGTCGCCGATGTCGGAGCCGTACGCGTTGACGTTCTGTCCGAGCAGGGTGATCTCGGAGACGCCCTCGGCGACCAGGGCCTCGATCTCGGCCAGGATGTCGCCGGTGCGGCGGTCCTTCTCCTTGCCGCGCAGGGCCGGGACGATGCAGAACGTGCAGGTGTTGTTGCAGCCGACGGAGATCGAAACCCAGGCCGCGTAGGCGCTCTCGCGCCGCGTCGGCAGAGTGGAGGGGAACGCCTCCAGGGACTCGGCGATCTCGACCTGCGCCTCTTCCTGCACGCGCGCGCGTTCCAGCAGCACCGGGAGCTTGCCGATGTTGTGCGTGCCGAAGACGACGTCCACCCAGGGCGCCTTCTTGACGATGGTGTCGCGGTCCTTCTGCGCGAGGCAGCCGCCGACCGCGATCTGCATGCCCGGCCGCGAGGCCTTGCGGGGCGCGAGGCGGCCGAGGTTGCCGTACAGCCGGTTGTCGGCGTTCTCCCGCACCGCGCAGGTGTTGAAGACCACGACGTCGGCGTCGCCGTCGGAGCCCTCGGGGGCACGCACGTAGCCCGCGTCCTCCAGCAGCCCGGACAATCGCTCGGAGTCGTGGACGTTCATCTGGCACCCGTAAGTGCGCACTTCGTAGGTCTTGGGTGACTGAACGTCCACTGCCGGGCTCCGGTCGCTGCTGCTGGTCATGCGTCAAGGGTAGGTGTTCCCGGAGGCACCCCGCCCGGGGCTTCCGCCGGCGGCTCAGCGCAGGACCATCCGGGTACCTGCCGTGTCCGCGTCAGTGGACGTCAGAAGGCAGGCTCGGGTGGCTGTGTCGACGTGCGACACCGGTCCGGGCGGCGTCGCGGCATCGCCCGATTCCGAGGGCAGGAGCAGGGCCACGGCGCCGGCCACGGCCAAGAGCGCTGTGGCACCCGCGCCGAGAATGACCCACCGCCGTTCACGGGAGGCACCGTCACATCCTCACCCCTGAGGTAAGCCAGAAACCACTCGCCGAATGTCATCTCGTGGAGCACCGAGGCCGGGCTGTCGAGTACCTGGACCAGGACGCGCCAAGGCGAGGAGAGACTGTCGGGAACTCGAAGGAAAATCCATTCCCCGGTCGTGGCCGACGCCACCGGCATCGGCTCACCGGGATTCGCCCCTGCCGGACTCGGCAGATACTCCACCATGTCTTCCTCGCGGAAAAGCTCGAGATCGCCCCTGATGGATTCCCGAGGATTGTGCCGAAGATGGCCTGCCGGGTGCTCCAGATACAGTTGGTTGTTGATCTGGACCGAACCATAGGCGTCTACGATCTCACGGAAGTCCGCCGGGAATTCGATGCCGAACTCCCGCTCCATTTCGCTCCATGGCGCCGGATCCGTCCAGTTGAATCCGGGTTCGCCCAGCAAGGCTCGGATCTCTGCGAGCGTCGCCATCACTTGACCCCTTCTAGCCAGCGCGTCGGGCCGATGCCGGTCTTGGAATTGACCACCGTGCAGGAATATGCGACAAGGGCCTCAGGGTTCGATCAGGCCGGCGCGGATCGCGTAGCGTGTGAGCTCCAGGCGGTCGCGCATGCCGAGCTTGTGGAGGAGGTTGGCGCGGTGGCGTTCGACCGTCTTCGCGCTGATGAAGAGCAGCTCGGCGATCTCCTTGGAGGTGTGGCCCTCGGCGACGAGCTTGAGGATCTCCTCCTCGCGCTCGGTGACCGCCCGGGCCGGCAGGTCGTCGCCCCTGCGCAGCCGTTCCAGATAGGAGCGCACCAGGGCGCGCTCGGCGCCCGGATACACGAAGGGCTCGTCGCGCATCGCCGCCCGACAGGCCTCCACCAGGTCGCGGTCGGCGACCGACTTGAGGACATAACCGCTGGCCCCGGCCTTGAGGGCCTCGAAGAAGTACTGCTCGTTGTCGTACATGGTCAGCACCAGCGTGCGCAGCCCGGGCAGCCGACGGGAGAGTTCCCGGGCGGCCTGGAGGCCGGTCCGGCGGGGCATGGCGATGTCCAGGACGGCGAGATCGACTGCACGCGCGCGTGCCAGCTCGACCGCCTCCGCGCCGTCCCCGGCCTCGGCGACGACCGTGAGGTCCGGTTCGCCGTCCAGGATGAGACGGACCCCGCGGCGTACGAGCGCGTGGTCGTCGGCGAGGAGGATGCGGATCACCGCCGTACCCCCGCGGCGAGCGGTATGCGCAGGCGTACGTCCGTGCCGTCCTCGGGGCCCGGCCGCAGGGTGAGCTGGGCGCCGACCAGCAGGGCCCGTTCGCGCATCCCCCGTATCCCGGCCCCCTCGGGAGCCGTACCGAGGCCTTTTCCGTTGTCCCGTACGAGGAGTTCGACGCCGTCGGCGACCTTGGCGAGGCTGATCTCCGCGCGGTCGGCGCCCGCGTGCCGGGCCGTGTTGGTGAGGCCCTCCTGGGCGACGCGGTAGACCACGAGTTCCGCCTCCTCGGTCAGCGGGGGCAGGTCGCCCGGCACATGGTGCCGTACCGTCAGCCCGCGCGTGGTGAACTCGGCCGCCAGCGAACGCACCGCACTGGCCAGACCGAGCTCCTCCAGCACGCCGGGGCGCAGCCGGCGGGCGATGCGGCGGATCTCGTCGAGACCCGCGCGGGTGGCCTCCTGGGCCTGGGTGACCTCCTCGTGCAGCTCGTCGGGGGCACGGTCGGCGACGCGCTTGAGCTGGAGGAGGACCGCGGTCAGGGTCTGGCCGACCTCGTCGTGCAACTCCCGCGCGATGCGCCGCCGTTCACGCTCCTGCGCGGACAGCGCCCGGGCCGCTCCGGCAGTGCGTTCGCTTTCCAATCGGTCGAGCATCGTGTTGTACGTCGTGATCAGCTCTGCCGCTTCCGCGGGGCCGGCGACGACCGCGCGGGCACCCGGGCGCAGCAGGTCGGCCGTGGTCATGGCGCTGCCGAGGCGGCGCAGCGGAGCGAGTCCGACGCGCAGCACGACCGCGTTGCCGGCCAGGAGCGCGGCGAGGCCCGCGACGACGACCAGGGCCTCGGCGGGCAGCACGGGCGTGGACACGGTGACCGGGCCGAGCAGCAGGGCGGCGGCCAGCACCAGACCGAAGGCGTTGAGGGAGAAGATCCGCCAGAACAGCGACACGGTTCTCCCTCCCTTCCCCTTCCCGGCCTGCGCTTTCGGCACCGCTTCGGCCACCCTCTCCGTCCGCTCCCGGCCGCGTATATCCGTGCTGTCACCCATGTCGCCACCGTACGGGCGGATGGCAGCATGCGTTGCGGCCGAGGGTGATCACCGCCCGCTCACGGGACAAAGCTCACTGGACAAAGCTCACAGGACAAAGGGGAGAAACGTGTCTGCGCCACGTCTGAGGGCGACGCCGCTGCCGGGCATCGGAGTCCAGTACGACCTGGCGACCCGGGACGGGCGCCAGCTGTCCGTGGTGGCGCACCGGGACGGTGCCCGCACGGTGAACGTGTACCGGGCCGACGACCCCGACTCCTGCGCCCAGTCGCTGCGGCTGACCGGCTCCGAGGCGGGCGCGCTGATCGACGCCCTGAAGCCGTCCCACCACAGCGCGAGCCTGCTCTACGCCTCCGACCTGGGGCTGGTCGCCGAGCGGATCGAGGTGGCCGCGGCCTCGCGCTTCAACGGCCGGGTGCTCGGCGAGACCCGGATGCGCACCGAGACCGGCGCCTCCGTGGTGGCGGTGCTGCGCCGGGCGGAGGCGATCCCGTCCCCGGCGCCCGACTTCCGGCTGGCGGGCGGCGACATCCTGATCGTCGTCGGCACGCGCGAGGGCGTCGACGCCGCCGCGGCGATACTCGGGCGGGAGTGAACCGGTGCACTCCGCGGTCCTGTTGATCGAGTTCGGCTCCATCCTCCTCGGCCTCGGCCTGCTCGGCCGGTTCGCCGGGCGCTTCCGGCTCTCCCCGATCCCGCTCTACCTGCTCGCCGGGCTGGCCTTCGGCGAAGGCGGGCTGCTGCCGCTCGGGGCGAGCGAGGAGTTCGTCTCCATCGGCGCCGAGATCGGCGCGATCCTGCTGCTGTTGATGCTCGGCCTGGAGTACACGGCCGGCGACCTGGTCACCAACCTCAAGGCGCACTACCCCTCCGGCCTGGTCGACTGCGCACTGAACGCCCTGCCGGGTGCCGCGGCGGCGCTGCTGCTGGGCTGGGGGCCGGTGGCGGCCGTGGTGTTGGCGGGCGTCACCTGGATCTCGTCGTCCGGCGTCATCGCGAAGGTCCTCGGCGACCTGGGCCGGGTCGGCAACCGGGAGACGCCGGTGATCCTCAGCGTGCTGGTCCTGGAGGACCTGGCGATGGCGGTGTACCTGCCGATCGTGACCGCGCTGGTGGCCGGGGCCGGGCTGCTGGCGGGGAGCGTGACGCTGGCGGTGGCGCTGGGGGCGGCCGGGCTGGTCCTGTTCGTGGCCGTGCGCTACGGGCGCGTCATCTCGCGGTTCGTCTCCAACGACGACCCGGAGAAGCTGCTGCTCGTCGTGCTGGGCCTGACGATCCTGGTCGCGGGTGTGGCGCAGCAGCTCCAGGTGTCGGCGGCGGTCGGGGCGTTCCTGGTCGGCATCGCGCTGTCCGGGGAGGTCGCGGAGGGCGCGCACACTCTGCTGAGCCCGCTGCGCGACCTGTTCGCCGCGGTGTTCTTCGTCTTCTTCGGGCTGCACACCGACCCGGCGAGCATCCCGCCGGTGCTGCTGCCCGCGCTCGCGCTGGCGGTGGTCACGGCCGCCACGAAGATCGCCACGGGGTACTGGGCGGCGCGCCGGGCCGGCATCTCCGTGAAGGGCCGCTGGCGCGCGGGCGGGGCGCTGGTGGCGCGCGGCGAGTTCTCGATCGTCATCGCGGGGCTGGCGGTGAGCGCCGGTATCGAACCGTCGCTCGGGCCGCTGGCCACGGCGTACGTCCTCATCCTGGTCGTCCTCGGCCCGCTCACGGCGCGCTACACGGAGCCGCTGGCCCGCTGGGTCGCGGAGCGGCGGGAGCCGCGTGCGAGCGCGTCACCGGAGGCGGCGAAGGCGGGGGCGCCGGTCCGGGACTGACACCTGAGAGTGGCTCAGCTCACATCGCAATGTGGGCGGAGTGTGAAGTTCCGATGGGTGACTGCTGGCATGCTCATGCGCAGTTACCCGCTGGTAGAACTCGCGGGTACTTTCCTGTCACCCCCCACCCTCAGGACTGACCTTGCGCAGACGCAAGCGGCTTTCGCATGCCCTCATGCCTGCTCTGGCCACCGCCGCCCTCCTCCTCGCCGCGGGCTGCTCCTCCCCGCCGCAGCAGGCCACCGACCACACCACCGCCCGACCGAGCGCGAAGGCCCACGACACCGGCACGAGCGCCGCCGCGGACCACTCGCTGGCCGTCGCGGCCGCCCCCGCCGGAGCAGCCACGGCCGCCGCCCACCCCGGCGGCGGTGCCGGCACCCGGGCGGCCCACAAGACGACGCTCAGCGTCCGCTCGTACGACAGCAAGACCCGACGCGCCGTCATCTCCCCCAAGGAGGGCGCGAGTTCCTCGCCCTCCCCCACCGCCGGCGCCACCCCGCACCGCGCCGCCGTCGGTGACGTCATCGCCAGTGCCCCCGCGCCCGGCGCCCCGCACGGGCTGCTGGCCAAGGTCACCAAGGTGCTGGGCGAGACCGGCGAGGGCACGGAGGTGCAGACCGAGCCCGCCACCCTCGACTCCGTGCTCGGCGACAGCACGGCGAAGGGCGCCGTGCCGGTCGACCCCGCCGCCTTCGACGTCGACAAGCTGCTGCCGGACGTGAGCGTCTCCTGGTCGAAGACCGGCGACGTCCATGTGGACCCGGAGGGGGCCACCGTGCCGCTCGGCAGTCTGCGGCTGGACGTCAAGGCCGAGGTGCCCACGGCGGCGGGCGCGCCCGTGTCGGCCAAGGCCTCCGTCTCCGGTTATGTGCAGGTCGCCCCGCAGGTCGACTTCAAGTACGGCGGTGAGGGCGCCGGAGCCTCGCCCGCCTCCGCCTACCTGGGCGTATCGGGTGACTGGACCTCGGGCTGGTCCCTGAAGGGCCGCGCGGCCGCCTCCACCGGCACCCCGGTCCGCATCCCCTTCGCCAAGCTGCACGCCGATCCCGTGCTCCAGGTCGGCCCGGTGCCCGTCGTCGTCAACCTCGACCTCACCTGCTACTTCCAGATCAGCGGCGACGGCAGCGTCACGGTCGACGTCTCGCAGGACGTCAAGGGCGCCTTCAAGGCGGGCGGCACCTTCGGCCCGGCCCAGGGCTGGACGCCGGTGAGCTCGTCGGACCTGACGAGCACCCCGGTCCGCACGTCCCTGACGACCGCCGGGAACGTCAAGGCGGCCCTGGGCGCGGAGGCCTCCGTCGGTCTGTACGGCGCGGTGGGCGTCGTCGCCGACCTCGCCCCGTACATCCGCGGCGAGGCCTCGGCCGGCTTCCCCGCAGCCACCGCGACCTGGGCGGTCTACGGCGGCGTGGACCTCACCGGCACCCTCCGCATCCAGCTGTCGGTCTTCGGCACTCCGGTGTTCCAACGGGACGTCCCGCTGGGCGCGTTGCACCGCGAGTGGAAGCTGGCCGGCACGCCGTAGGGCTCATGCGCCGCCGGGGATCCAGCCCTGGCGGCGCAGCACCGCCGACACGTCCGGCGCCTCGTAGTGCTCCCCCTTGAGCACCTTGCCGTCCTCACGGCGGGCGACGCTGCCGTCGGGGCCCAGCTTGGTCATGTTGGAGCGGTGGATCTCCGCGATGACCGCGTCGAGGTCTATGCCGTGGACCAGGGCCGTGCCGTACGCCACGTAGACCACGTCGGCCAGTTCGTGCGCGAGCCGGTCGAGGGGGCCGGTGACGGAGACCTCGGCCACCTCCGCGGCCTCCTCGGCGAGCAGCTCACCACGGTGTGCGGCCAGCCGGGGCGAGACCTCGGTCGGGGTGGTGCGGGCGTCGAGCCCGAAGGCGAGGTGGAACTGGCGGACCAGATCGGCGGGCGATGAGCTCATACGGCGACTGTATCGATCACCACTGACAGTCCCGTCCGTCGCCTGACATCTCCGAGCCCATCGCCCATGACGGTCCCGGACGCCCGTCCTCGACCGTCGAGTGCCGTGGCCCTGTGACCCCTGCCCTGGTCAGCACCGCGCCCCGGCTGGCAGGATCGCCCGCATGTCCAGTGTGCTCGCCCGGATCGGCAGGCGCCGGGCCCTGCAGGGCGCGGCCGCCGGCCTCGTCGTTCTCGGGCTGCTCGTGTGGTGGCTGCTGCCGCTGGGCGAGGCTCCGCCGAGCGGGACGATCCGGTTCAGCACGGGGACCAAGGCGGGGGTGTACCAGGACTACGGCGAGCGGCTGCGCAAGGCGTTCCGCAAAGACATGCCCGACCTGACGGTCAAGCTGCTGACCAGCGACGGTTCGCAGGAGAACGTCAAGCGCCTGGCGACCGACGGGACCGACTTCACGATCGCCGCCGCGGACGCGGTGGAGACGTACGAACTCGCCGCGAACCACCCGGGAGCCGACCGGCTGCGCGGTGTCGCGCGGCTCTACGACGACTATCTGCAGCTGATCGTCCCGCGCGACTCGGACATCAAGTCGGTCGCTGACCTGCGGGGCAAGCGGGTGGCGATAGGGCCGGTCCGCTCCGGTGTGCGGCTGATGGCCGAGCGGGTGCTCAAGGCGGCCGGCATCGACGCGCAGAAGGACATCACGCCGAAAGCCGATGGCATCGACGTAGGTCCCGGGCATCTGAAGGAGGGCAAGATCGACGCCTTCTTCTGGTCGGGCGGGCTGCCGACGGAGGGCATCCAGGACCTCGCGGACTCCTTCACCTTCCGGTTCGTGCCGATCGGCGCCGACCTCGTCGCCAAGCTGCACGCCCAGGGCGGGGCGACCCGCTACTACCGGGCGACCAACATGCCGGAGTCGGCCTACCCCAGCATCCAGAACGGTGTCGCCGTGCCGACCATCGCGGTGGCCAACCTGCTGATGACCCGCACGGACATCGATCCCCGGCTCACCGAGTGGGTGACCCGCGCCGTGATCAAGAGCCGCGACGAGATCGGCGCCCACGTGCACTCCGCCCAGCTCGTCGACCTGCGCACGGCGATCTACACGGACCCGCTGGCCCTGCACGAGGGCGCGCGGCGCTACTACCGCTCCGTCAAGCCGTAGGAGACGGTCAAGCCGTCAGGAGCCCTCAACCCGCGAGGGACGCTTCTACGACGTCGGCGACCTCGGCACCGACACCGTCACCGTCAGCCCGTGCGGCTCGTGATGGCCGTACGAGATGAAGCCGCCGCCCGCGGCGAGCAGGGTGCGGGTGATGGACAGGCCGAGGCCGGAGCCCTTGATGTTCTGGTGTCGGCCGCTGCGCCAGAAGCGGTCGCCGACGCGGGCGAGTTCCTCGTCGGTGAGGCCCGGACCGTTGTCGCTGACCACGACCGTCGAGTTGGCGCCGTCGGCCGCGACCGTGACCCGCACGCACTCGTCCTCGGGCGTGAACTTGACCGCGTTGTCGATCACCGCGTCCAGGGCGCTGGAGAGGGTGACCGGGTCGGCCCAGGCGGTGGTCGGCGGGCAGTCCCCGAGCAGCCGTACGCCCTTGGCCTCGGCGGTCGGTGTCCAGGCGGCGACGCGCTCGGCGGTCAGCGCGCCGATGTCGGTGATCCTGAGGTCGGCCTCGGTGTGCTCGGCCAGGGCCAGGTCGAGCAGGTCGTCCAGGACCTCGGCGAGGCGCTTGCCCTCGGTGCGGACCGATGCGATCTCCTCATTGTCCTCCGGCAGTTCGAGCGCGAGCAGTTCGATGCGCAGCAGCAGCGCCGACAGGGGGTTGCGCAGCTGGTGCGAGGCGTCGGCGACGAAGGCGCGCTGCTGCTCCAGCACGTCCTCGACGTTGTCCGCCATCTCGTTGAACGCGCGGGCCAGGCGTCTGAGTTCCGGCGGCCCGCCGGCGGCCGCGACCCGGGACTTCAGCCGGCCGCTGGCGATCGCGTGCGTGGTCGCGTCCAGGACCCGTACGGGCCTGAGCACCCAGCCGGTGAGCCGGAGCGCGGCGCCGACGGCGAGCAGCATCGCGGCGATCTCGCCGAGGCCGATGATCAGCCAGCCGTGCAGGATCCGTGAACGCATGGGCCCGGTGGGCGAGTCGGTGACGACGACCGCGACGACGTCACCGTCCCGGATCACCGGCGAGGCGACGACGAGGCGGTTGCGCTGCCAGGGCCACACCTGCTTGGGGTCGTGGCTGCGGCGGCTGAGCCTCGCCTCGTTGAACGCCGCGCGCACCTCGCCCGACTCCGGCAGGAAGAAGGTCGCCGGCGCCTTGGCCATGGGGATGTCGGTACGGCAGAACACCCCGGCGCGGATGCCGTAGACGCCGTAGTAGCTGGTGAGTTCGGTGCTCAGGGTCTCCAGACGTTCGTCGGTGGACGTGGCCGTCGAGCTGCAGGCGTCGGTGACGAACTGGGCGAGGGCCGCGAAGCGTGCCGTGTCGTCGATCCGGTCGACGACGACCTTCTGCTGCTGCGCCGCCGCCACGCTCACGGCGAGCGGGATGCCGAGGGCGAGCAGCACGGCCGCCATCAGGACGATCAGCAGCGGGAGGAGTCGGGTACGCACCCGTGCACGCTACGAGGCGGGGGCGACGAGCCGGTAGCCGACGCCTCGTACGGTCTCGATCAGGGCCGGCATGCGCAGCTTGGCGCGCAGGGACGCGACATGCACCTCCAGGGTGCGCCCGGTCCCCTCCCAGCTGGTGCGCCACACCTCGCTGATGATCTGCTCCCGGCGGAAGACGACCCCGGGCCGCTGCGCGAGCAGGGCGAGCAGATCGAACTCCTTGCGGGTCAGTTGGATAACCGAACCGTCCACGGTGACCTGCCGGGTGGGCAGTTCGATGAGCACGGGGCCGAGCCGCAGCGCGCTCTCCTCGCCGTGCGCGGCGTCCTCGTGGGCGGTGCGCCGGCTGACGGCGTGGATCCGGGCGAGCAGCTCCCCCGTGTCGTACGGCTTCACCACGTAGTCGTCGGCGCCGAGGTTGAGGCCATGGATGCGGGAGCGGACGTCGGAGCGCGCGGTGACCATGATCACCGGGGTGCTGGTGCGCTTGCGGATCTTGCCGCAGACCTCGTAGCCGTCCTGGTCGGGCAGGCCCAGGTCGAGCAGCACGACACCGAAGCCGTCACCCTCGGGGACGAGCGCCTGGAGGGCCTCCTCGCCACTGCGCGCGTGCGTGACGTCGAAGCCATGACGTGCCAGAACAGCCGAAAGAGCGGCGGCGACGTGGTTGTCGTCCTCGACGAGCAGCAGTCTCATCCGGGCCCCCTTCGGTTCATCGGCCGTACGATCGGCATCGGTAAAAAAGGCGTCCACGCGCGCGTGTGCATCATGGCAGTCACGCTGATGGACGACGACGCAGTCAAGTGGGTTCCGGCCCCGCGTCGCTTCCGTTACCCGGCCGATACGCGGCCCGCTCGCAAGTGCTACGACACGTGTCCGATCGCTATCGGATCGTGATGCTCAGATCTCGCTCAGATGTAATGACGCTGGTCGCGGGCGCTCACTACTGTCCTCCGAAACCGAGGAGGACGGAGCCCGATAGCGATGACCGAAGTATCGGTGGCCAAGGAAGACGCAGTACCCGAGGCCGGAGAACTGGTCGTCCTGAAGAGTGTCAACAAGCACTTCGGCGCGTTGCACGTACTCCAGGACATCGACCTGACGATCGCCCGCGGCGAGGTCGTCGTGGTCATCGGGCCCTCCGGGTCCGGCAAGTCCACCCTGTGCCGCACCATCAACCGCCTGGAGACCGTCGACACCGGCACGATCGCGATCGACGGCAGGCCCCTGCCCCAGGAGGGCAAGGCGCTTGCGCGGCTGCGGGCGGACGTCGGGATGGTCTTCCAGTCCTTCAACCTCTTCGCGCACAAGACCGTGCTCGAGAACGTGATGCTGGGGCAGATCAAGGTCCGCAAGGCCGACAAGAAGCAGGCCGAGGAGAAGGCCCGCGCCCTGCTCGACCGGGTCGGCGTGGCCACGCAGGCCGACAAGTACCCCGCACAGCTGTCCGGAGGCCAGCAGCAGCGCGTCGCCATCGCGCGTGCCCTGGCCATGGACCCCAAGGTCATGCTCTTCGACGAACCGACGTCGGCCCTCGACCCCGAGATGATCAACGAGGTCCTGGAGGTCATGCAGCAGCTCGCCCGGGACGGCATGACCATGATCGTCGTCACTCATGAGATGGGCTTCGCACGATCGGCCGCGAACCGCGTGGTGTTCATGGCGGACGGCCGGATCGTCGAGGAGGCCGCGCCGGACCAGTTCTTCAGCAACCCGCGCAGCGACCGTGCCAAGGACTTCCTGTCGAAGATCCTCCACCACTGACGGCCCGCCCAGCCCCCACCACCGACGGCCCTCGTCTCTTCACCAGCCAAAGGATGTCCAACATGAAGCTCCGCAAGGTCACCGCCGCCTCGGCCGCCGTGCTCGCCCTCGCCGTGGCCGCCACGGCGTGCGGGTCCAGCGACAACGACAAGGACAGCGGTTCCTCCTCCGGCGGCAGCAAGAAGATCACCGTCGGCATCAAGTTCGACCAGCCCGGCATCGGCCAGAAGACGCCGAGCGGCTACTCCGGCTTCGACGTCGACGTCGCCACGTACGTCGCCAAGAAGCTCGGCTACAGCGCGGACCAGATCGAGTGGAAGGAGTCGAAGAGCGCCGACCGCGAGACCATGCTGCAGCGCGGTGACGTCGACTTCATCGCTGCCTCCTACTCGATCACCCCGGAGCGTCAGCAGAAGGTCGACTTCGCCGGCCCGTACCTGCTGGCCCACCAGGACGTGCTGATCCGCTCGGACGACAACTCCATCAAGTCTCCGTCGGACCTCAACAGCAAGAAGCTGTGCTCGGTGACCGGTTCGACCTCGGCGCAGAACGTCAAGGACAAGCTGGCGCCCAAGGCCCAGCTGCAGCAGTACCCGACGTACTCGGCGTGTCTGACCGGTGTGCAGAACGGCGCCATCGACGCGCTGACCACGGACGACTCGATCCTCGCCGGCTACGCCTCGCAGTCCCAGTACAAGGGCAAGTTCAAGCTCGGCGGCTTCAAGATGACCAACGAGAACTACGGCATCGGCGTCAAGAAGGGCAGCGACCTCAAGGCGAAGATCAACACCGCTCTCGAGGCGATGGTCTCCGACGGTTCCTGGCAGAAGGCCGTGGACAAGAACTTCGGTCCGGCCGGCTACAAGAACGAGCCCGCGCCGAAGATCGGCGACATCAAGAGCTGAGGCAACGCCTGACCGGTGCGCCGCCTCCCGGGTGGCGCACCGGGGGCATCCCTACACGCGGAAGCGCGGGAGATCGTGTTCGACTTTCTTGAAGGTTACGACGTACTGGGAGCCTTCTGGACGACGGTGCAGCTGACGCTGCTCGCCGCCGTCGGCTCCTTGGTCTGGGGCACTCTGCTGGCCGCGATGCGGGTCGGCCCGGTGCCACTGATGCGCGGTTTCGGAACGGTCTACGTGAACATCGTGCGGAACATTCCGCTGACCGTGATCATCCTGTTCACGTCACTGGGCCTCAACAACACCCTGGGCATCAGCCTCGGCTCGTCGGTCATCGACACGATCAACTTCCGGCTCGCCGTGCTCGGCCTGGTCGCCTACACCTCGGCGTTCGTCTGCGAGGCGCTGCGGTCCGGCATCAACACCGTGCCGGTAGGGCAGGCGGAGGCGGCGCGCGCGATCGGCCTCAGCTTCTCCCAGGTGCTGCGCCTGGTGGTCCTGCCGCAGGCGTTCCGTTCGTCGATCGGCCCGCTGACGAACGTCCTGATCGCCCTCACCAAGAACACCACGGTGGCCGCCGCGATCGGTGTCGCCGAGGCGGCGACCCTGATGAAGACGATGGTCGAGAACGAAGCCCAACTCATCCCCATCTCCGCGGTCTTCGCCCTGGGCTTCGTGATCCTGACGCTGCCGACCGGCCTGATCCTCGGCTGGGTGGGCAAGAAGGTGGCGGTGAAGCGATGAGTTCCCTTCTCTACGACGCCCAGGGCCCCCGCGCCAAGCGGCGCAATGTCCTCTTCACGGCCGTCTTCGTGGTCGCCCTCGCCGCGGTGGTCTGGTGGGTGTACACCAGCCTCGACGACAAGGGCCAGCTGGAGTGGACCCTCTGGAAGCCGTTCTTCGCCGGCACCGAGGCCTGGTCCACGTACCTCTGGCCGGGCCTGCAGAACACTCTAAAGGCGGCGGCGCTGGCCATGGTCATCGCGCTGCCGCTCGGCGCGGTCCTCGGCATCGCACGGCTCTCCGACCACCGCTGGGTCCGTGTCCCGGCCTCGGTCGTGGTCGAGTTCTTCCGGGCCATACCCGTGCTGGTCCTGATGATCTTCGGCGTCGCCCTGTACGCGAAGTACACGAACATCAGCTCGGACGACCGCCCGCTGTACGCCGTCGTCACCGGCCTCGTGCTCTACAACGCGGCCGTGCTCGCGGAGATCGTCCGGGCCGGCATCCTGGCCCTGCCCAAGGGACAGGCCGAGGCCGCGGTGGCGATCGGCCTGCGCAAGAACCAGGTCATGCGCCTGATCCTGCTGCCGCAGTCGGTCACCGCGATGCTCCCGGCCATCGTCAGCCAGCTCGTCGTCATCGTGAAGGACACGGCCCTCGGCGGCGCGGTCCTCACCTACCCCGAGCTGCTCTCGTCGGCGAACACGATGATCGGCTACTACGGCAACACCATCGCGAGCTTCACGGTGGTCGCCGTGATCTTCATCGCCGTCAACTTCTCGCTCACCAGCTTCGCGAGCTGGCTGGAGGGCAGGCTGCGCCGCGGCAAGAAGTCGACGGGCGCGGTGCTGGGCGCCGACGCGGCCGCCGAACTGGCCGCTCCGGGCGACCACGAGGACCTGCAGAAGACGAGCTGACGGCAGATCAGAAAAGACGACCGGCACCCGGAGGCAGTGGCATGATCGCCACTGCCTCCGTCACTTGACGCAAGCACCGGCAATGGGTTGCATACGTTCTGTGATCGTGCACCCTGCTCCAACTTCCTGTTCACATACGTCCGTCAGGACACCGTCGCGGGCAGGGGGCGCCGCGCCGTGGACCCGGTGATCATCGTCGGAGCGGGGCCCGTGGGGCTCACGCTCGCCCTGTCGCTGGCGCGTCAGGAGGTCCCCTCCGTCGTGCTCGACGAGGGCCCCGGCAAGGACGAACCGCGCCCCGCGCGCACGGTCGTGCTGCGCGAGGACACCGCCGATCTGATGGCCCGGCTGACGGGTCTGGACATGGAGCAGGCCGGTACGCGCTGGGCCGGATGGCGGTCGCTGCGGCGCAAGCAGGTGATGCGCGAGGTCGACTTCGCGGACGCCACCGACCCCGCCCCGCTGCACATCGCCCAGCATGTCCTGACCGGCGCCCTGCGCGAGGCGCTGGCCGGCGAGCGGCTCGCCAAGGTCGTCGTCGACAGCCGCCTCGACACCATCGAGCAGGAGCCCTCCGGCGTCACCGCCCACACCCGCGGCCCCAAGGGCACGTGGTGGCGCGGCAGTTACCTGGCCGGCTGCGACGGTCCGCGCTCCACGGTCCGCAAACTGCAGGACATTCGCTTCCCCGGCCGTACCGCGGTCGAGCGACACGCCGTGGCGGCGCTGCGCGCGGAACTTCCGTGGGACGGTCAGGCGTTGCTCCATCGGATGCCGCCGTGGCGGACGTCCGGACCTTCGGCCGGGGAGGTCACCGGACGCCCGCTCCCGGACGGGGTGTGGCGCCTCGACTGGCTGCTGCCGCCGGGCAAGGACCTGGTCACACCCGAGCTGCTCCTTGCCCGCATCCGGGAGACCCTGTCCGGCTGGACCGGGGGCTCCACACCGTCGTACGAACTCCTCGACACCGGAGTCCACACGGTCCACCACCGTCTCGCCCGCCGGTGGCGGTCCGGCCGGGTCTTCCTCGCCGGGGACGCGGCGCACCTGCTCGGCGCGCTCGGTACGCAGGGGCTGGACGAGGGGCTGCGGGACGCCGACAACCTCGCCTGGAAGCTGGCGCTGGCCTGGCACCACGGGCCGCACGAGGCGCTGCTCGACAGCTACCAGGCGGAGCGGCGCGGCGCGGTCTCCGCCCGGCTGCGCGCCGCCGACCAGGTGCTGCCGCTGCTGCGCGGCGGCGGAGGGCTGCGCGCGTACGTCCCCGGGGCGTCCCGGGGCCACGACGCGCTGCTCACGGACGGTCATTTGGGGCGCGGGGCGCTCGGTGCGCCGGCGGCGTACGCCGCCTCGCCGCTCGCGCCCCGGCACCTCGAGGGCGAGGTGCCGGTCGACACCGCGCCGGGCGCGCCGATCGCCGACGTACGGGTGACAGCGGAGGACGGCTCCTTCGTACGACTGCGCGACCGCCTGGGCCGAGGCGCGCTGCTCGTCGTCCTGGTCGCCCCGGGCACGGGCGTGTGGGACCGCAAGCACTGGGTGACGGCGGGCGTCATGCCCCGTCTGGCGGCCGCGGTGGCGGCACTGCCGCACCCCGCGGAACTCCTGGTCGCCGAGAGCTACCCGGGCGCGGCGGCCCACACGGTCCTCCTGGCCCGCCCCGACGGCCACCTGGTGGCGGCGCTGGGGGGTGTGCGGCCGGCGGATCTGTACTCGGCGGCGGAGGCGGCGTTGGGCGGGGCGGCGAGGGCGGAGAGCGGGGCGGGGGCGCGGTGACGGAGTGTGCTGTTTTTGAACGACGCGTCGAGGTCGTCGTACCAACGGCCGCCGTACGCACCGTCACTGTGTGGTCCACATAGTGACGGTGAGTTGACCGGTTCCGACCTCCATGGTGTACTCCGGATCGTGACCGACACCTGTGTGCGCCTGTGGCGGAGGGTCCATATGGACCTCGTCCGCTATGCGGGCTGCGTGTGTCGTCCGTCCTGCTGAATTCGCATCCCCCTTTCAAGCGCGCCGCCCTTCCACGCTGCCGCGCGCGCCCCGCGAACGCTCATCAGGACGGTGCCACGTGTCTGTCTCCCCCTCTGCCTCTGCTCCTGCCCCCACGCCCAAGACGGTTGCCGCGCCGCCGACGCAGGCCGAACTCCTCGACTTCGTACGACGTTCCGCCGCCGACGCCGAACTCATCGCCTCGCTCCCGCTGGACCCGGAGGGCCGCACCTGGGTCCGCCTGGAAGGCCCCGGCGGCAGCGAGGCCTGGCTGATCGGCTGGCCGCCCGGCACGGGCACCGGGTGGCACGACCACGCCGAGTCGGTCGGCGCGTTCATCACGGCCGCCGGTGAGCTGAAGGAGAACTCGCTCGCCGCCCGGCTGCCCGCCGACGGCTGGAAGACCCTCGAACTCACGGACGGCGTGGACCGCGAACGCCGGCTGCCGACCGGCAAGGGCCGCGCCTTCGGCCGCCACCACGTCCACGAGGTCCTGAACGAGTCGACCGACGAACACGCGATCTCGGTCCACGCGTACTACCCGCCCCTGCCGCAGATCCGCCGCTACAGCCGGGTGGGACAGATCCTGCGGCTGGAGCAGGTGGAGCGGCCGGAGGACTGGCAGTGAGCGACGGAACCGGAGGAGAGGGCAAGTGAGTGCCGTGGGTGAACGGCCCGTCGGGATCGACGAGTTGCTGGAGCGGGTGCGTGCGGGGTACGAGCGCATCGAGCCGAAGGAGGCTTACGACGCCGCCCTCGCCGGGGAGGCGTTGCTGGTCGACATCCGGTACGCGGCCCTGCGCGAGCGGGACGGCCTGATCCCCGGCGCCCTCGTCGTCGAGCGCAATGAGCTGGAGTGGCGGCTCGATCCGCAGGGCAGCCACCGCGCGCCCGAGGCCACGAGCCATGACCTGCGGATCGTGGTGATCTGCAACGAGGGCTACGCGTCTAGCCTCGCGGCGGCCTCGCTCCACCGGCTGGGACTGCACCGGGCCACGGACCTGGTCGGCGGCTTTCAGGCGTGGAAGGCGGCGGGCCTCCCGCTCCTGTCGGCGGAACCCGCTCAGTAGCCGTCGGCCTGGCAATACAGCGGGGCGGTGTCCGCGTTGGCCTTGGTGATCAGCTCGGCGGGCGTCTTCGCGATCTTCTCCGCCTTACGGCCGCGCAGCAGATCGATGGCGTTCGTCACCGCCAACTCACCGGTGTCCGCGGCCGAGTTGGAGACAGTGGCCGAGAAACGGCCGTCCTTGAGGGCGGCCAGCCCCTCGTCCGTGCCGTTGACGGTCACGATCTTCACGTCCTTGGCGCCGGCCGCGTCGAAGGCCTTGCGGACGGAGAAGGCCATCTCCTCGTTGGCGACGAAGGCGTAGTCCAGGTCGGGGTGGGCCGCGATCATTTTCTCGGCGACGGTTCGCGCCTTGGCGGGGTCGAACATGCCGGGTTGGTTCGCCACGACCTGGGCGTTGCCGGGCAGCGCGTCGGTGAATCCGCCGACCAGGAGGTCGGAGGCGGCGCCGGGAGCGCCGGCGACGACACCGACCTCCACGTGCTTGCCCGCCGCGTCCTTCTGGATCCAGCCCGCGTCGAGCCGCCCCACCTTCTTCAGGTCGACGACGACCGCCCCCAGGATGTGGGAGGTGTCGTCCGGTGCGACAGAGGTGAAGAAGATCGGGATGCCCGCGCCGCGAGCCTTGGCGATGTCCGCCTTCAACGCCTCCGAGTCAACCGTCTGCACGATCAGCGCGTCGACCTTGCGCGCGATCATGTCCTCGATGTTGGCCAGCTCGGTCGCGGCGTCCTGACGGGAGTCGGCCGTACGAATCCGCGCGAAGTTGCTCCGCCCCACCTCTTCGACGGCTTTCTGCAGACACCTGTGGAACTGGGTGGTACCGCCGTTGACGAACCCGATGGTGATGGTGCCCTGGACGGTCGCTCCCTTGTCGTCGCCGTCGGACATCAACCCACAGCCGCTCAGCAGCAGGGCCATGGCGGTGGCGGTGGCGGTGGCGGTGGCGGTGGCGGTGGCGGTGGCCAGGGTATTGGCCGGTCTCCCGAACCGTGGTTTCCGGGACGGCGCTCTTCGGGCCGCCGTTCTTCGAGGTTGGGCGGAGTCGGACACGGCAGGGAGCCTTTCGGCATGCGGAAGGACGAGGGCAGGAGTGGCGAAGGGCGGCGGGGCACGAGCACGAACGCAACCTGTACGTGGCTGCGCGGCGCGGGCCCGCAGTGGGCCGGGCGGCTCCGCGACGGCAGCAGACAGTACCCACGCCCCGAGCGAGCTCACCCTCCCGGGAACGCAAGGTAAGGCTGCGCGCCGAAGAAGGCTCCACCGACAGGGAAGGCTCTAGCGTCGGCACACCGGAGCGACTCGGCGAACCCGTCGGTTCCTGAACCAGCCGCCCCGAAGGCGCGCCAACTCGCCGCGCACCGACTCCGATGACCCACCAGCTCGGAACCTTCACTCGCGACGCCCACCACCTCAGGCGGCCGTCGCCCGGCGTCTCACGGGCCCTCCGATCGAGAACCCCTCGCCCTGACGCCCCGCCGGATCATCACAGCGTGCCCAGAGCCCCCAGCCTCAGCCCCCTTCGTCCCCCAGAAACTCCGTATCCTCCCCCTCCTCCTCCTCCAGCGCCCGCCGAACCACCCGCAGAGCCATGCCCTCGGGATAGCCCTTGCGCGCGAGCATCCCCGCGAGGCGGCGCAGTCGCTTGTCGCGGTCGAGGCCCCGCGTGGCACGCAGCTTGCGGGCGACCAGTTCGCGCGCCGTCTCCTCCTCCTGCTCGGAGTCCAGCTGGGAGACCGCCGCGTCGATCAGCGTCGAGTCCACCCCCTTGGTGCGCAGCTCCTGCGCGAGCGCCCGCCGGGCGAGCCCCCGGCCGTGGTGCCGGGACTCCACCCAGGCGTCCGCGAAGGCGCTGTCGTTGATCAGCCCGACCTCCTCGAACCGGGACAGCACCTCCTCCGCGGCGTCGTCCGGGATCTCCCGCTTGCGCAGGGCGTCGGCCAGTTGCTTGCGCGTCCGCGGGGTCCCGGTGAGCAGACGCAGACAGATCGCCCGCGCCCGCTCGACCGGGTCCCCCGGAGTCTCCTCCTGCTCGGCCCTCGACGAGGAGGAGAAGCCCCCGTCTTCGTCGGCGGCCTCTCCGCGACGCCGCTGCCGACCCCGCCGGGAGCCGCCCGCGCCACGGACACCACCGTCACGCCCCCCGTCGGCACGCCGACGCGAACCACGCCTCGGCGAACCGGAGTCGCCCCCCGCCTCGCCGTCAGGCCACTCCCCGCCGACGGCCGCCCCGTCTTCGGACGACCGACCGCGCGAGCCTCCCGTGCCGTACGCCCCGGCGCGGTCGTATCCCCCGTCCGCGCCGTGCCCGGCGTCCCCGTGCGCATCGCCGTCCGACCCGGCAGATCCCCCGTCGCCCACCCCGCCCCGCTCCCGCGGAGCGTCCGGGTAGACGTACTCGGCCCAGTCGGTTCGTCGTGTCACGGATCAGCTCTTGGCAGCCGGAGCCTTGGCCTTCGCCGCCTTGGCGGCCGCCGGAGCCGGCACCTTCGCGGCGTCGTCCGCGGGAGCGGTGACAGCCGCGGCGTCGGCACCGGGCTCCGCGGTCGGCTCCTCGGGCCGCACGCCCACGCCCAGCTTCTCCTTGATCTTCTTCTCGATCTCGTTGGCCAGATCGGGGTTGTCCTTCAGGAAGTTGCGCGCGTTCTCCTTGCCCTGGCCGAGCTGGTCGCCCTCGTACGTGTACCAGGCGCCGGCCTTGCGGACGAAGCCGTGCTCCACGCCCATGTCGATCAGGCCGCCCTCGCGGCTGATGCCCTGGCCGTAGAGGATGTCGAACTCGGCCTGCTTGAAGGGCGGCGCGACCTTGTTCTTGACGACCTTCACACGGGTGCGGTTGCCGACCGCCTCCGTGCCGTCCTTCAGGGTCTCGATGCGGCGGATGTCGATACGCACCGAGGCGTAGAACTTCAGCGCCCGGCCACCGGTCGTGGTCTCCGGGGAGCCGAACATCACGCCGATCTTCTCGCGGAGCTGGTTGATGAAGATCGCCGTGGTCTTGGACTGGTTGAGCGCGCTGGTGATCTTCCGCAGCGCCTGGCTCATCAGACGGGCCTGCAGACCGACGTGGCTGTCGCCCATCTCGCCCTCGATCTCCGCGCGCGGCACGAGCGCGGCCACGGAGTCGATGACGATGAGGTCGAGGGCGCCGGAGCGGACCAGCATGTCCACGATCTCCAGGGCCTGCTCGCCGTTGTCCGGCTGGGAGAGGATCAGGTTGTCGATGTCGACGCCGAGCTTCTTCGCGTACTCGGGGTCGAGGGCGTGCTCCGCGTCGACGAAGGCGACCTGGCCGCCGGCCTTCTGCGCGTTCGCCACCGCGTGCAGGGTCAGGGTCGTCTTGCCGGACGACTCCGGCCCGTAGACCTCGACGACACGGCCGCGCGGCAGGCCGCCGACGCCGAGGGCCACATCCAGCGCGGTCGACCCGGTCGGGATGACCTCGATGGGCTCCATCGACCGGTCGCCCATGCGCATGACCGCGCCCTTGCCGAATTGCCGTTCAATCTGTGCGAGAGCGGCATCAAGGGCCTTCTCGCGGTCGGTTCCTGCCATGGGTTCCACCCGATTTGCTTGAGTCGATCGCTTCACGTCAAAGACGCTAACGCCTGCCACTGACAATGCGCCCCGACGCCCGTCCGGCCTGTGGATAACTCGGGTACTTCTCCGTCAAAACCGTGCCGAATCACCCGCGAAGAACCTCACCGGAGCCTCCATAAGAATGGATGTTCGATTTTCGTGTCAAGCGCACCACGCGGCACTTCCGAGACTATGTCGGCGGTCCGACAGCCGGGCTGCTTCCGGTGGCGTACGGCGGGTGTCTTCGCCCGGACGACGACTTGATCGAGCGCTCCCGCGAGCCTGGTGGGCATGCAGACCGAGAAGAGCGGCCGAGAGACCAGCGGGGCGCCGGTCCTGCCTACCTGGTGGGCCGGGACGCGTCCGGTGGAGCGCTTCTGCCACGCCACCGGCCTCCTCCTGATCCTGTCCGGCCTCGCGCACCTGGTGGTGTTCGCCGTCGACGGCGGCCCCTGGGACGGGGCCGTGTCGTGGCGCAAGCCCGTGACATTCGGGCTGTCCTTCGGGGCGACGCTGATCGCCGTCACGTGGGTGACGTCGTATCTGCGCGTCGGCCCGCGCCTGCGCACCGTGCTGCTCGCCGTGTTCGCCGCCGACTGTGTGGTGGAGGTCGGCGGAATCACCCTTCAGGCGTGGCGCCGGGTGCCCTCGCACCTCGACATGGAGACGCCCTTCGACACCGGGGTGTCGATGACGCTGGCGGTGGGCGGCGGAGTCCTGGTGGTGCTGCTCACCGTGTTCGCGCTGGCCTCGTTCCGGCACCGGCCCACGGGCCCGGCCGGGATGCCGCTCGCGGTGCGCTCCGGGTTCGCGATCCTGCTCGTCGCGCTCGCCTCGGGCGCCGCGATGATCGCGCGCGGTGTCGTACTCGCCCGCACCGGCCACCAGGAGGTGGCGTACCACTCGACGGCCCCGCTCAAGCCGCTGCACGGCGTCAGCTTGCACGCGGTCCTGGTACTGCCCGCACTGGCCTGGCTGCTGTCCCGCACGTCCTGGAGCGAACCGGTCCGGAGGCGGATCGTGGGAGCGGCGACCATCTGTTACGTGGTGGCCGTCATCGGCGCCGGGGTGTGGGCGGTGCTCACGTACTGACGTACTGAACAGGTCCGGCTGCCAGGCCTCAGGAGGAGCCTCCTCCTCCCGAGGGACCTTCCCCGCCCGACGGGTCTTCCCTGTCCGCGGGGCCCTCCCCGGACTCGCCCGCATCGACCGGTCCCGCATCGCCCTGTGTCGCCCCGGGCCGCCGCCCCCACAGCCGTCTCGCGCGCGTGGCGAGACCGGGCCCCGCTCTCCGCTCCCGGTGTCCGTGCACCCGAGGGTCGTCGGTGACCGCGTACCGCTTCACGTACGCCCCCAGGAACGCCTGCAGCGTGGCGACCGCCGGGATGGCGATCAGGGCGCCGACGGCGCCCAGGAGCGCGGTGCCGGCGATGACCGAGCCGAAGGCGACGGCAGGGTGGATGTCGACGGTCTTCGCGGTCAGCTTGGGCTGCAGCATGTAGTTCTCGAACTGCTGGTAGACCACGACGAAGATCAGCACCCACAGCGCGTACCAGGGATCGACGGTGAACGCGATCAGCATGGGCAGCGCGCCCGCGAGATACGTGCCGATGGTCGGGATGAACTGCGAGACCAGACCCACCCAGACGCCGAGCACGGGCGCGTAGGGCACGCCCAGGATCTGCAGCAGGATGTAGTGGGCTATGCCGGAGATGAGCGCCATCAGGCCGCGCGAGTAGATGTAACCACCGGTCTTGTTGACGGCGATCTCCCAAGCGCGCAGCACCTCGACCTGCCGCGCGGGCGGCAGCACGGAGCAGAGCGCGCGGCGCAGCCGTGGGCCGTCGGCGGCGAAGTAGAACGAGAACAGCGCGATCGTCAGCAGTTGGAAGAGGCCGCCGAGGACCTGGGCGGACACGTCCAGGACGCCCGTGGCGCTGTGCTGCACGTAGTTGCGCAGCCAGTCGGACTTGAGCAGGCCCTCCTGGACGTCCACCCGCTTCAGATCCGTGTTGAAGTGCGTGTTGACCCAGTTGATGACGGAGTCGAGGTAGTCCGGGAAGTCCTCGACGATCTTGATGATCTGGCCCGCCAGCATGGAGCCGAGCAGGGTGACGAAGCCCGCCGCCGCGATCATCACACCGAGGAAGACGAGACCGGCGGCCAGCCCCCGGCGCATGCCGCGCGCGGCCATCCAGCTCACCGCGGGCTCGATGGCGAGGGCCAGGAAGAACGCGATGAGGATGTTGATCAGCAGGCCGGTCAGCTGGTGGAAGGCCCAGGTGCCCAGCTGGAATGCGGCGTAGAGCGCGAGCACCAGCACCACGGCGCGCGGCAGCCAGCGCGGCATGCGGGCGCCCGACGCGGCGGCGCCGTCGGCCGTGGGCCGGTCGGGCGGCGTCGTGCCGAACGGCGATGCGTGCCGGGACGTCTCCCCGGTCTCGTCAGTGGGTGCCACGGATCAAGTCTCGCCCACAGGTCTGACATTCAACTGCCGTCCTGCGATCTTCCCTGCGGATCAGCGCTTCTCCCCCGGAACGTTCATGACCGTGCAGACCACACGCCACACGTCCTTGGCCTCCCAGCCCGCGTCCAGCGCCTCGTGCACCGTGTGCCCGCCGAGCTCCGTCATCACGTGATCGCGCGCGAAGGTGTCGGCGTATCCCGGACCGAAGTGATCCGTCATCCGCTCCCAGAAGACCGTCAACCGCATGACTCCAGTATCCCGCCCCTGAGGGTGGGCCTGAGCCAGGACCGCTTGCCGAGACCGCTTTCCGCCCTACGGTCTGTCGCATGTCCGAAACAGGAGCTTCCCCACTCCCCGCCACGCCCCCGGCGCGCTCCCCGCTCTTCCGCGCCGAGCACTTCGTCTGGCTCACCGCGCGCGTGCTGGAGCAGCGCCTCTTCGCGCATCACTTCCTGAACGGGAGCGCGGACCCGGTGGAGACCGCGCTGGACGCCTATCGCAACGAGGACGGCGGGTACGGCCACGCCCTGGAGCCCGATCTGCGCGGCCCGGTGAGCCAGCCCCTGCACACCGGGCACGCGCTGCGCGTCCTGGACTCCATCGGGCGCTGCGGGGGACAGCGCGTGGAACGCGTGTGCCGCTATCTGACCTCGGTCTCCACGGCGGACGGAGCGCTGCCGGCGATCAGTCCCAGCCAGCGCGGCTATCCGGCGGCCCCGTTCATCCCCATCGTGGACGACCCGCCGAGCGAACTCCTGGCCACCGGTCCGGTAGTGGGCCTGTTGCACCGCAACGAGGTGTGGCACGCCTGGCTGTTCCGGGCCACGGACTTCTGCTGGGAGGCGATCGAGTCCCTGGAGAAGTCCCACCCCTACGAGATCGAGGCCGCCGTGGCCTTCCTGGACTCCGCGCCCGACCGCCCGCGCGCGGAGGCGGCCGCCGACCGTCTGGGCCGCCTGGTGCGCGAACACCGGCTGGCCGCGCTGGACCCGGACGACCTCACGAACTACCCGGTCGCGGCCGGCTACGCCCCAGGTGAGCACCATTTCCCGCACGACTATGCGAAGACGCCGAGTTCGCTGGCACGCGCGTGGTTCACGGACGACGAGATGACACGCTCCCTGGACCACCTGGCAGCCACCCAGCAGGAGGACGGCGGCTGGCCGATCCGGTGGCGCCGCTGGGCACCTGGCACGGCCCTGGAAGCACGCCCCATGGTGACGATCGAGGCGCTTCGCGCCCTGAGGGCGCATGGCCGCCCCATCGGCTGAGCCGGGCGCCCCGCCCACGGATCACCCGCCGATGGCCCGCACTCCCGCGGTCACCACCACGGCCGCCGCCACGACGAGCAGAAAGGGCGCGCGCAGCACCAGTACGACAGCGGCCGCGGCCACCCCCGCCAGCCGCGCGTCGACCACCAGGGCGTGCCCGTCGGCAAAGGTCTGCTGAGCCGTCAGCGCGGCGAGAAGGGCCACCGGCAGCAAGGCGGCCAGCCGCCGGACGAGCGGCCTCTCTAGGGCTCCCGCGGGCACGAGGAGCCCGGCGAGCTTTACGGCGTAACAGCCGAGAGCGGTCGCGCCGATCGCGATCCAGGTGTTCAACGGTCTTCCTCTTGTGCGTCGTTGCGAGGCGCCTGCCTGCGGCGGCCCTCCAGGAAAAGGACGGCGGGCGCCGCGAGCGCCGCCACCAGCACGGGCACACCGGCGGGCAGTACGGGCAACAGGCCCAGCCCCAGAACGACGGCCAGACCGGCGACGGCCCGCTCGATGCCGGTCTTCAACATCGGCGCGAGCAGCGCCAGAAAGACGGCCGGCCCGGCGGCGTCCAGCCCCCACGCGTCCGTGTCCCCGATGGCCTTGGCACCCAGGGCACCGAGCAGCGTGGTCAGGTTCCACAGCACGTACAGACTCAGCCCGGTGACCCCGAACCCGATCCGCGCAGTGCGCCGCGAGGGCTGCGCCAACGTCACCGCGGTCGTCTCGTCGATGACCCACTGGGCCGCGAACGGCCGCACCGCGCGCGGGAGGGCGAGCACCTGTGAAAGCCGCAGCCCGTAGAAGGCGTTGCGCACCCCCAGGAAGAACGCTCCCGCGGCCGCGGTGAGTGGATTGCCCCCGGCCGCGAGCGCCCCCACCAAGGCGAACTGGGAGGCTCCGGTGAACACCAGGAGACTGAGCGCGCAGCTCTGCAGCAGCGAAAGCCCGCTGCCCGCCGAGGTCACCCCGAAGGCGAAGCCGGAAAGTCCCACGGCGACACCGACTCCGAGGGCGTCCCTGACGACGGCGGCATCCGCCTTCCCTCCACCGGCACCTATGTCTGCGACTGCTGTCTGTTCTGCCACAGCTCGGACGGTAGTAGCAGGCCCTGCCGCTCGTCTTGTACGTTCTTGCGCTCCCGCTGGTACGCCCCCGGCGGCACGCCCACGATCCGGGCGAAGTGCCGGTTGAGGTGCGGCTGATCGGTGAACCCCACCGCCACGGCCGCCTCGGCGGGCGACGTACCGCCGTCGAGCAACCGCAGCGCCCGCCGCACCCGCGCGTCCGTCAGCCAGGTGTGCGGGGGCATGCCGTAGGCGTCCCGAAAGGCCCGCAGCAACGAGAACGCGCTGACCCCGAGATCGGCCGCGAGCCGCTCCAGAGTCGGCGGCTCGACCATCCGCTCCTCCAGCACCGCACGCGCGCGTGCCGCGACCTTGGCCCCCGCCGTCCGCACTTCCCGCCGCGCCAGCGGCCCGCCGTTCAGCCGCAGCAGCCGGGTCACGGCGACGCGCAGCAGTGTGTCGGCGGCCAGCGCATTGCCCTCGTCGGCGGCGCGCAGCACCTGATGAACCAGCCCCACGCTGTACGGATCGTCGAGCACCGGGCTGACGAAGCCGGGCGTCCCCCGGATCGTCGTGGTCTCGGCGGCGATCTCCGCCACCACCTCGGGCGCCGGATAGACAGCGCCGTACCGCCAGCCCTCGGGCACCCCGGCCCGCCCGGTGTGCGGAGTGTCGGGATTGACCAGCGCCAGCGTCCCGGCTCCCGCGTACTGATCGGCCCCCCGATGGTGAAAGACCTCCACCCCCTGCGCGATGGCGGCGATCACGAAGTGCTCGTGCGTGTGCCGCACGAACGCCTTCCGCACATACCGGGCTCGCAGCAGATCGACGCCGGGCAACTCGGCGTACCGCCAGTGCCGAGCCACTTCCTCACCGGAACCCGCCATACCCCCATTCTCCGCCACACCGCCCAAGCACCCGCACCGTCTCGGCGAACCAGCAGGTCAGAGCCATTGTCAGTGGCGGGGTGCAGGATGGACGCATGGTCAGTTCCGCACACCGGGCCCTAGCCGGCTTCTCCCCCGCCACCCGCGGCTGGTTCACGGGCGCCTTCGACGCCCCGACCGCCGCCCAGGCCGGCGCGTGGAATGCCATCAACCAGGGCTCGGACGTGCTGGTCGTGGCCCCCACCGGCTCCGGCAAGACCCTCGCCGCGTTCCTCGCCGCCCTGGACCAACTCGCCTCCACCCCACCCCCCGCCGACCCCAGGAAGCGCTGCCGGGTCCTCTACGTCTCCCCGCTCAAGGCCCTGGCGGTGGACGTGGAGCGCAACCTCCGCAGCCCCCTCACCGGCATCCGGCAGGAGTCCGTCCGCCTGGGTCTGCCCGAGCCCGAGGTCAAGGTGGGCATCCGCTCCGGCGACACCCCCGCCGCAGAGCGCCGAGCCCTCTCCACCCGGCCCCCGGACATCCTGATCACCACCCCCGAGTCCCTGTTCCTGATGCTGACGTCGGCGACCCGCGACGCCCTCACCGGCATCGAGACCGTGATCCTGGACGAGGTGCACGCCGTGGCCGGCACCAAGCGCGGCGCCCACCTCGCGCTCTCCCTGGAGCGTCTGGACGAGCTCCTGCCCAAACCGGCCCGCCGCATCGGCCTCTCGGCGACGGTCCGCCCGGTGGACGAGGTCGCCCGGTATCTGTCCCCGCGCCGCAAGGTGGAGATCGTCCAGCCGAAGTCGGGCAAGGAGTTCGACCTCTCGGTGGTCGTCCCGGTCGAGGACCTCGGCGAACTGGGCGGCTCCCCGGTGGCCGACGGCTCCGAGGGCACGGAACGCCCCTCCATCTGGCCGCACGTCGAGGAGCGCATCACCGACCTGGTCCAGTCCCACCGCTCCACGATCGTGTTCGCCAACTCCCGCCGCCTCGCGGAGCGCCTCTGCAACCGACTGAACGAGATCGCCTACGAGCGGGCGACCGGCGAACCCCTCGACGAGAACCACGCCCCGGCCGAGCTCATGGGCGGCTCCGGAGCCGCGCAGGGCGCGCCCCCGGTCATCGCCCGCGCCCACCACGGCTCGGTCTCCAAGGAGCAGCGGGCCCTGGTCGAGGAAGACCTCAAAGCAGGGCGCCTCCCGGCCGTGGTGGCCACCTCCAGCCTCGAACTGGGCATCGACATGGGCGCCGTCGACCTCGTCGTCCAGGTCGAATCGCCCCCCTCCGTGGCGTCCGGCCTCCAGCGCGTGGGCCGCGCGGGCCACCAGGTGGGCGCGGTCTCCACCGGCGTCGTCTTCCCCAAGTACCGCGGCGACCTGGTCCAGGCCGCGGTCGTCACCGAGCGCATGCGCACCGGCTCCATCGAGTCCCTGAAGGTCCCGGCGAACCCCCTGGACGTCCTGGCCCAGCAGCTCGTCGCCATGACGGCCCTGGACACCTGGCAGGTCGACGACCTCCTGACCACGGTCCGCCGCGCGGCCCCCTTCGCGTCACTGCCCGAGTCCGCCTTCACCGCGGTCCTGGACATGCTCGCGGGCCGCTACCCCTCGGACGCCTTCGCCGAGCTGCGCCCCCGCGTCGTCTGGGACCGCGTCGCCGGCACGATCACCGGCCGCCCCGGCGCCCAGCGCCTCGCCGTCACCTCCGGCGGCACGATCCCCGACCGCGGTCTCTTCGGCGTCTTCCTGGCCGGCTCCGACCCGAAGAAGGGCGGCGGCCGGGTCGGCGAGCTCGACGAGGAGATGGTCTACGAGTCCCGAGTGGGCGACGTGTTCACCCTCGGCACCAGCTCCTGGCGCATCGAGGACATCACGCGCGACCGCGTCCTGGTCTCCCCCGCGCCGGGCGTGCCGGGCCGGCTCCCGTTCTGGAAGGGCGACCAGCTGGGCCGTCCGCTCGAACTGGGCCGCGCGGTGGGCCAGTTCCTGCGCGAGGTCGGCTCCCTGTCCAAGGAGGACGCCCGCCTGCGCCTCCTGGCGGCGGGCCTGGACGCCTGGGCGGCGGACAACGTCCTCTCCTACCTGGACGAGCAGCGCGAGGCCTGCGGCCACATCCCCGACGACCGCACCATCGTCGTGGAGCGCTTCCGCGACGAGCTCGGCGACTGGCGGGTCGTCGTCCACTCCCCCTTCGGCGCCCAGGTGCACGCCCCGTGGGCCCTGGCCCTCGGCGCCAAGCTCTCCGAGCGCTACGGCATGGACGCCCAGGTCATGCACGCCGACGACGGCATCGTCCTGCGCCTGCCCGACGCCGACCTGATGGGCCTGGACCTCCTCGACCAGGAACCGACCAAGGCCGGCACCGAGTACGACGCCGAGCAGGCCCCCGTCGGCGCCGCGGACGTCGTCTTCGACAAGGGCGAGGTCGACCAGATCGTCACCGACCAGGTCGGCGGCTCGGCCCTGTTCGCGTCCCGCTTCCGCGAGTGCGCCGCCCGCGCGCTGCTGCTGCCGCGCCGCAACCCCGGCAAACGCACCCCCCTGTGGCAGCAGCGCCAGCGCGCCGCCCAACTGCTCCAGGTGGCCAGCGAGTTCGGCTCGTTCCCGATCGTCCTGGAGGCGGTCCGCGAGTGTCTCCAGGACGTCTTCGACGTCCCCGGCCTGGTCGAGCTGATGGGCGACCTGGAGTCCCGCAAGGTGCGACTGGTCGAGGTCACCACCCCCGAGCCCTCCCCCTTCGCGCGTTCTCTCCTCTTCGGCTACGTCGCCCAGTTCCTGTACGAGGGCGACTCGCCGCTCGCCGAACGCCGCGCCGCCGCCCTCTCCCTCGACTCCCGGCTGCTGGCCGAGCTGCTCGGCCAGGCGGAGCTGCGGGAACTGCTCGACGCCGAGGTGCTGACCGAGCTGGAGCAAGAGCTCCAGTGGCTCACCGAGGACCGGCGCGTCAAGGACGCCGAGGGCGTCGCGGACGTACTCCGGCTGCTCGGCCCGCTCACGGACGACGAGTTGGCCGAGCGGGGCGCCGAGCCGCAGTGGGCCCAGGAGCTGGCCCGCGCCCGCCGGGTGATCCGCGTCCGTATCGCCGGCGCCGAGCACTGGGCGGCGATCGAGGACGCGGGCCGCCTGCGCGACGCGCTCGGCACCGCGCTCCCGGTGGGCGTCCCGGAGGCCTTCACGGAACCGGTCAAGGATCCCCTCGGTGACCTCCTCGCGCGCTTCGCCCGCACCCACGGCCCCTTCACATCGGCCACGGCGGCGGCCCGCTTCGGCCTGGGCGTGGCGGTCACGGAGGGCGCGCTGCAGCGCCTCGCCGCCAACGGCCGTGTCGTACAAGGGGAGTTCCATCCGGCGGGCATCGGCCAGGAGTGGTGCGACGCCGCGGTGCTACGACGCCTGCGCCGCCGTTCCCTGGCCGCGCTGCGGCACGAGCTGGAGCCGGTGGCGCCCGCCGCGCTCGCCCAGTTCCTGCCGCAGTGGCAGCACATCGGCCGGGGGCACGGACTGCGCGGCGTCGACGGACTGGTGCGTGCGATCGAGCAGTTGCAGGGCGCTTCCGTGCCCGCGTCCGCCCTGGAGAAGCTGGTCCTGCCCTCCCGCGTCACGAACTACACACCCGCGATGCTCGACGAGCTCACCGCCGCCGGCGAGGTCGTCTGGGCGGGGGCGGGCTCGCTCCCCGGCAAGGACGGCTGGGTCTCCGTGTACCTGGCGGACGCGGCCCCCCTGTTGCTCCCCCCGCCGCACCCCCTTGAGCTGACGGCGCTCCACCAGTCCGTCCTGGACGTCCTCTCCGGCGGCTACGGTCTGTTCTTCCGCCAGATCGCCGACCAGGTCCGCGCGACCACCCACCCGGATGTCACCGATCCCCAACTGGCCGATGCCGTCTGGGACCTGGCCTGGTCCGGCCGCCTCACGAACGACACGCTGGCTCCCATGCGCTCCCTGCTGGGCTCGGGCCGCACCGCGGGCTCCACGGCCCACCGCGCCAAGCGCGCCGTCCCGCGCGGGCGTTACGGCTCGCTGACGGCCGCCGCCCGCCCGGCCTCCCGCAGCGGCCCGCCGACCGTCGCCGGCCGCTGGTCGCTCCTCCCCGCGCACGAGGCCGACCCCACCGTGCGCGCGCACGCCCTCGCCCGCACCCTCCTCGACCGGCACGGCGTGGTCACCCGGGGTGCCGTCGCCGCGGAGGGCGTCGAGGGCGGCTTCTCGGCGACGTACCGGATCCTGTCCGTGTTCGAGGAGAGCGGTCAGGCGCGGCGCGGCTATGTGGTGGAGGGGCTCGGCGCGGCCCAGTTCGCGATGGACGGCGCGGTGGACCGCCTCCGCGCGGTGTCCAACGCCCGCGAGCGCGGCGAAGCCCTGCCGCAGCCTCCGGCCGACGGCACACCAGCCGCCCCCTTCGGCTCACCCCACGCCTTCACCGCCCCCGGCGACGGCACACCCGACGCCGACACTCCCCTCGACCACACGACCCACGGCCTCGACTCCCCCGACACCTTCGACTGGACCGACCCCTTCGGACCGGCCGACGGCGCCACCGCCGATGGCTCCACTCGCGACGGCTCCACCCCCGGCGACCATCGCACTCAGCACGACCGCACCCGCCCGCCCGAGCCCGATTTCGACATCACCGGCTTCGACGACGACTTCGCCTTCCCACCCACCAGGCCGTCACGGGACGAATACGTCTCCCCCCGCGACTTCACCTCGCCCGGCGCAGGCGGCCCCCGAAGCGCCCCCGGCGGCCCGTACAGCTCGCCCAACTCCCCGTACGGCAACTACTCCGCACACGGCTCCGCCTTCCCCAACCGTCGCCGCCCGACCCCCGACTCCCGAGCCGTCGTCCTGGCCGCCGCCGACCCGGCGAACGCGTACGGCGCCGCGCTCCCCTGGCCGGAGCCCCCGACCGGCGCGGGCCACAAGCCGGGCCGAAAGGCCGGCTCGCTGGTCGTGCTGGTCGACGGCGAGCTGACGCTCTACATGGAGCGAGGCGGCAAGACCCTGCTGGCCTGGCCCGCCGACCCGGACGCCAAACCCACCGACGACCCACGCCTGCAAGCAGCCGCCGACGCCCTCGCCGCGGCCGCCCGAGCAGGCTCCCTCGGCACGGTCACGGTGGAACGCGTCAACGGCACCGCGGCCCTGACCTCCCCCATCGGCACCCTCCTGGAAGGAGCGGGCTTCATCGCAACCCCGCGCGGCCTGCGGCTACGGGCATGAACGGGCCCGATCAGCCCCGGCCCACAGCATCCCCCGCCGCCCCGAGCAGCTTCGAGTAGCCCCCACCCACACTCGGCCCGCACCCGTGCCACCCTTGACCCATGCCCGAAGGAGACACGGTCTGGCAGACCGCGAGGCGGCTGCACGGCGCCCTCGCGGGCAAGGTGCTGACCCGTAGCGACTTCCGGGTGCCGAAGTACGCCACGGCCGACCTGACCGGCCGTACCGTCCTGGACGTCACCCCGCGCGGCAAGCACCTCCTGACGCGCGTCGAAGGCGGCCTGACCCTCCACTCGCACCTGAAGATGGACGGCTCCTGGAGGATCTTCGAGAACGGCCGACGCTGGAGCGGCGGCCCCGCCCACCAGATCCGCGTGATCCTCGGCAACGCGGACCGCACAGCCGTCGGCTACCGCCTCCCCGTCCTCGACCTCATCCGCACCACCGACGAAGCGCGCGCCGTCGGCCACCTGGGCCCCGACCTCCTCGGCCCGGACTGGAACCCCGAGCTCGCCCTCGCCAACCTCCTCGCCGACCCCACCCGCCCGCTCGGCGAAGCCCTCCTCGACCAGCGCAACCTCGCCGGCATCGGCAACATCTACAAGAGCGAGCTCTGCTTCCTCCTCGGCGCCACCCCCTGGCTCCCCGTCGGAGCCCTGCCCGCCGACCGCGCCGCGAAGCTGCCGGCGCTCGCCAAGAAGCTCCTGGAGGCCAACCGCGAGCGCCCGGTCCGCAGTACGACGGGCCGCCGCGGCCAGGACCTCTTCGTGTACGGCCGCGCACCCCGCCCCTGCCTCCGCTGCCACACCTTGGTCCGCGTGGCCGACCAGGGCGACGGATCCCGCGAGCGCCCCACGTACTGGTGCCCCAACTGCCAGGCAGGACCGGCCCCGAGCCCGGCCCCACCCCGGGCGACTCAACGCCGTACGACTAATTGACGATCCGTCAGAAACCCTCGTACCGTCCCCTCATGACGGTCCAGGCGTACGACCTCACCGGACGCACCGCGTTCGTCACCGGCGCGGCGGGCGGCATCGGCCGCGCCTCCGCCGTGCTGCTCGCCCAGGCCGGTGCCGCGGTGCACTGCGCCGACCGCGACGCCCAGGGCCTGCACGAGACGGAGACCCTGATCAAGGACGCCGGCGGCACGGCCCGTACCCACCAGCTCGACGTCACCGATCGCGAGCAGCTCCGCCTGGCGGTCGCCTCCTGCGAGCGGCTGGACGTGATGGCCGCGATCGCCGGGATCATGCACAGCAGCCCCGTCCTGGAGACCCGCGACGAGGACCTCGACCGGGTCCTGGACGTCAACTTCAAGGGCGTGCTGTACGCCTGCCAGGAGGCGGCCCGCGCGATGCTCGCCGGGAGCGTGCGCGGCAGCATCGTCACCATGGCCTCCAGCGCCATCGACACCGGCCGTCCCGGCCTGCTCTGCTACGGCGTGGCCAAGGCGGCCGTCGTCCAGCTGACGAAGACCCTGGCGAGCGAGGTCGGCCGGCACGGGATCCGCGTGAACGCGGTCGCGCCCGGCTGGACTCGCACGCCGATGACCGACCGGCACGAGGCCGAGGAGCAGGCGCGGACCGAGGCGCTGATGGCGCGGATGTCTCCGCTGGGCCGGGTCGGCGAGCCGGAGGACGTCGCCCACACCGTGCTCCATCTGGCGAGCGACGCCTCGTCGTTCACGACGGGCCAGATCCTGCGTCCGAACGGCGGAGTGGCGATGCCGTGGTGACCCGGGCGGTCCGCCAGGCCGCCCGCCACCGCCCCGCGCCGACGGCTCCCGCGGCCCGCGCCTTGGGCACGCAGTGCACCGGCAGCAGGCTCAGCCCCCATCCCCCGGCGGCGACGGCCCCCTCCAGCACCCCGGCGCCGGGCGCGAGGGCGAGCCGCAGCACGGCCCACCACCACAGCGCCCCGAGCCCGAGGAGCACCCCCCAGCGCGCTATCGGCCGTGCCATTCACCCACCACCTCCAGCCCGACGCTAGGCCGCCTAAATCGCCCGCGGGCAGGGCGCACCGACGGCACACGGGCGCACCCCGCCGCTCGGCACCGGGTCGGCGTCAGCCGTTCTCCGCCTGGAACATCCAGTGGTGCTTCTCCAGGTCCGCCGTGATCCCGATGAAGATGTCCTGGCTGACGGGATCCGCGTCCCCGGTCGTCGCGACCCGCTCCCGCATCCGTCCGATCACCGCGCCCAGCGCGTCCACCAGGGTGCCCACCGCGTCCACGTCCTTGATCCAGCCGTCGGGCACCGCCCCGATGCCGCTGCCGGAGGCCACCGTCGAGGCGCGTCCGTCGGGCGGCACGCCCAGTGCCGACGCCCGCTCGGCCACGGTGTCGGAGTGGGTCCGCGCGCTGTCCACGACCTCGTCGAGCTGGAGATGCACGGAGCGGAAGCGCGGCCCGACCACGTTCCAGTGGACCTGTTTCGCGACGAGGGAGAGGTCGACCAGGTCGACGAGTGCGCCCTGCAACGCCTCGGCGACGGTCTTCAGGTCCGCGTCGGACAGCGGGCTCTTCACGACGTACATCCGTATGCTCCGATCCCTGCGCACGGCCCCGAGTCGGCCTTCCACGATGCACGAAAGGCCTCACCGCCGCCTCCCCAGGAGGCTCCAGGAGACACCAGAACGCACCAGGACGCACGAAGGCCCCGGCCGGCACCCCTCCGGTCTCCCGGAGAGGCCCCCGGCCGGGGCCTCGCGCACTTCTCAGCGCATCGTCGGTTTCACGCGCGCGCCGGCGTGAACGTCACGCGGCGACCACGTCCACCGCCTCGGCGGGCGCCTTGATGGTCACCCGTTCCGGTGGCACACCGGCCACCGAGACGGAACCCAGCATCGGACGAACCGGGGCCGGCGTGGTGGCCGCAGCAGACTGGGCCAGCTCGGCGAGGGCGAGCTCGTCGCTCACTTCCCGCATGAGCTCGGACATCCGTACGTCCAGCGCGTCGCAGATCGCGGAGAGCAGCTCGGAGGAAGCCTCCTTCTGCCCCCGCTCCACCTCGGATAGATAGCCGAGTGAAACTCGGGCGGACGAGGAGACTTCGCGCAGAGTACGGCCCTGGCGCTGGCGCTGCCGACGCAGCACGTCACCCAGCAGGCGACGGAGCAGAATCATCGGTGGCTCCCTCCTCGGACCGCGTAGCCGCATCCTTCACGCCCCACCGTACCGCCTTGCGCCGCGGCCGTGCGGGGAGCGATGTCGTGTTCACTCAGGGCTGCAAACATCAAAACCCCCCGTTCTGTTCCGTATCCTGTGCCCGCTCATTCCCGGTGTGTTCGCTCGCAAGCTCCGTCAGGAGCAGTGCGAGTACGCTCCGTACACTCTCCATACGAATTTCCGCGCGGTCGCCGTTCAACCGCAGGGCAGTGACTTTTCCGCCACCGGCGGAACCGGAATCCGCTCCGGCAGGCCCGTCGACGGCCACGAAAACCGTGCCCACGGGCTTTCCGTCCTGCGGTTCCGGACCCGCCACACCGGTCGTCGCGATGCCCCAGTCGGCGCCGAGCGCCTTGCGCACTCCGGCCGCCATCTGGGCCGCGACCTGCGGATCCACCGCTCCTCGCTCGGCCAGCAGGGTGGCGTCGACACCCAGCAGCTCGTGTTTCAGCTCGGTGGCGTAGGCCGTCACCGAACCGCGGAAGGCCTTGGAGGCCCCGGGGACCGCTGTGATTTCCGCCGCAACCAGTCCGCCGGTCAGCGACTCGGCGACCGCGAGGGTCCCACCCTTCACTGTCAGTAGTCGCACCACGTCGGCGGCAGGGGAACTCACGCTTCCGTCTCCTCCAACGCGGCCTTGCGCTCGGCGATTCCCTGCCTGCGCAGCACAATGGCCTGTCTCACATAGTCAAGCCCGGTCACGACGGTCAGGACGACCGCCACTGCCATCACCCAGAACCTCAGGGTGGCCAGCCATCCCGTCAGTGCCAGTACGTACATCCCGACGGCCACGCCCTGGGTGAGGGTCTTGAGCTTGCCGCCGCGGCTCGCCGGGATGACGCCGTACCGGATGACAAGAAAACGCAGCAGCGTGATCCCCAGTTCCCGGCCGAGGATGACGATCGTCGCCCACCACGGCAGGTCGCCCAGGGCGGAGAGACAGATCAGCGCCGCACCCATGATCGCCTTGTCGGCGATGGGGTCGGCGATCTTCCCGAAGTCGGTGACGAGGTTGTAGGTGCGCGCCAGATGGCCGTCGAACAGGTCGGTGATCATGGCGATGGCGAAGGCCGCCCAGGCCAGCGAGCGCCAGGCCGGGTCGTATCCGCCGTCGGCCAGCATCAGCGCGACGAAGCCGGGGACGAGGACGAGCCGGAGCATGGTCAGCAGATTGGCGACGTTCCACACGCTGGCCTGGTTGACGGCCGCGGCGGCCAGCTTGCCGCCCCGCGGGGACCTCGCGCCGCCCTGGCCGTCGGAGGAGGCCGGGCCGACCGGCGAGGATTCCGCCTTGGAGGAGCCGTTCGCCGCCGATGCCGGCACTCCGGTCATCTGCCCGCCTCCTCACTACACGCGAGCGAGCCCTGCAGCGGCTCCGCCACCAGGTCGACACCTTCCGTACCGACCACCTTGGCCTCGACGATACGGCCGACGCTCAGGCCTTCGCCGCTCGTGAGCAGCACCTGGCCGTCGGTCTCGGGCGCCTGGTGCGCCCCGCGGCCGTACACGCCCTCCTCGTCCACGGACTCGACCAGCACGTGCACGGTCTCGCCGAGGCGTTCCTCGGCGCGCTGCGAGACGAGTTCCTCGGCGAGCCGGGAGACGCGGGCCAGCCGCTCGGCGACGACGTCCTCGTCCAGCTTGTTGTCGTACGTCGCCGCTTCGGTGCCGTCCTCGTCGGAGTAGCCGAACACGCCGATGGCGTCCAGGCGCGCGCCGTTCAGGAACCGCTCCAGCTCGGCCAGGTCGGCCTCGGTCTCGCCGGGGAAGCCCACGATGAAGTTGGAGCGGACGCCCGCCTGGGGGGCCTTGCTCCGGATGGTGTCGAGCAGCTCCAGGAAGCGGTCGGTGTCGCCGAAGCGGCGCATCGCGCGCAGCACGTCCGGGGCGGAGTGCTGGAAGGAGAGGTCGAAGTACGGGGCGATCTTCGGCGTCGAGGTCAGTACGTCGACGAGGCCGGGGCGCATCTCGGCCGGCTGGAGGTAGCTGACGCGCACCCGCTCGATGCCGTCGACCTCGGCGAGCTCGGGCAGCAGCGACTCCAGCAGGCGGATGTCGCCGAGGTCCTTGCCGTAGGAGGTGTTGTTCTCGGAGACCAGCATGATCTCCTTGACGCCCTGCTCGGCCAGCCAGCGCGTCTCGTTCAGTACGTCGCTGGGGCGGCGGGAGATGAAGGAGCCGCGGAAGGACGGGATGGCGCAGAAGGAGCAGCGCCGGTCGCAGCCGGAGGCGAGCTTGACCGAGGCGACGGGCGAGCCGTCGAGGCGGCGGCGCAGGGGCGCACGGGGGCCCGAGGCGGGCGCGAGGCCGTCCGGGAGGTCCACGGGCGCGTGCCCGGGCAGGGCGACCTCGGCCGCGGACTCCTGGCGCTCTGCGGGGCTGATCGGCAGCAGCTTGCGCCGGTCGCGCGGGGTGTGGGCGGCGTGGATGCCGCCGTTCAGGATGGTCTGCAGGCGGTCCGAGATGTTCGCGTAGTCGTCGAAGCCGAGCACGCCGTCGGCCTCGGGGAGGGCCTCGGCGAGCTCCTTGCCGTACCGCTCGGCCATGCAGCCCACCGCCACGACGGCCTGGGTTCTGCCGTGCCCCTTGAGGTCGTTGGCCTCCAGGAGGGCGTCGACGGAGTCCTTCTTGGCGGCGTCGACGAAGCCGCAGGTGTTGACGACGGCGACGTCCGCGTCCTCGGCGTCCTCGACGAGCTGCCAGCCGTCCGCCTCCAAACGGCCTGCGAGCTCCTCCGAGTCCACCTCGTTACGGGCGCAGCCAAGGGTGACGAGTGCGACGGTACGGCGTTCAGGCATGGGCTCAAGACTACTTTGTCTCACTGACACCCCACGTCGACGGGGCTGGCGATCATCGCCAGCCCCGTGGGAACGCGCGTCGGACTCAGCCGACCTGAGGGTCGCCCTTCGTATACGTCAGGCGCTCCACCGCGCCCGGCTGGAAGTCGTCCTCGATCTTCTTGCCGTTGACGTAGAGCTGGATCGCGCCCGCGTCGCCGAGGACGAGGTTGATCTTCTCGTTGTCCTGGAAGGTCTTGGAGTCGCCCTGCTTGAGCAGGCCGTCGAAGAGCAGCCGGCCGTTGTGGTCCTTGGCGGAGATCCAGCTGCGTCCGTCGGTGGCGCTGACCTGGACCGTCACCTTGTCCTGCGGAGCTGCCGCGATGGCACTGTCGGAGGGGTCGGACTTCGGGGTCTCGGAGGTGCTCTTCTTGGGCGTGGGCGAGGCGGACTTGCTCGGCGTGGCCGTGGTGCCCTCGGCCACCTGGTTCTTGGCGCCGTCGTCGCCGCCCTTGAAGGCGGTGAATCCGACGAAGCCGACCACGGCGACGATCGCGGCGACCATCGCGGCGGTCCAGTTGGGCCCGCGCCGCTCGGGCCGGATGCGTTCCGCCTCGAAGAGGGGCGCGGCCGGGGTCGGTGCGGGGCGGCCGCCGTGATCGGCGTCGTACTGCGCGAGCAGCGGGGCCGGATCGAGGTGTACGGCCTTGGCCAGGGTCCGGATGTGACCCCGTGCGTAGACGTCCCCGCCGCAGGGGGCGAAGTCGTCCGCCTCGATGGCGTGCACGATGGCGATGCGGACCCGGGTGGCGTTGGTGACGTCGTCGACGGTCAGCCCGGCGTCGATCCGCGCCTGTTTGAGGGCACGGCCGACGGAGAGGCCGGTTGCCTCACGGTCGTCTTCGAACGGACGCTCGTCTTCAGGGGAGTTGCCGATGGACACGGGGGCGCCTTTCGAGCGTTTAAGCCACCTGTGCTGGAGGTTCAGTCTATGGGGGGTGCGAAAGGGTGGGGCAACCGGACGGTCGAGCTTGTTAGCCCATCGGTATGGCCGGACACGCCGATGGTCGGGCAGGCGTTTGTCGCTTCCCTCAACTTGACGTACGCGGAAGGGAAACGGTTGCCCAATGATCCCTTACGGGTGAGTCACGATCGAACACCGATGGCCACACCCGTTCCGGGCTCTCCTTACCCCTCCCCGCGGATCACCGCGAGCACTCCGTCCAGCTCGTCAGGCTTCACAAGAACGTCACGAGCCTTCGAGCCCTCGCTCGGCCCGACGATGTTCCTGGACTCCATGAGGTCCATGAGACGGCCGGCCTTCGCGAAGCCGACGCGGAGCTTGCGCTGGAGCATGGACGTCGAACCGAACTGGGTGGAGACGACCAGCTCGGCCGCCTGGCACAGCAGGTCGAGGTCGTCGCCGATCTCCTCGTCGATCTCCTTCTTCTGCTTGGTGCCCACCGTGACGTCGTCCCGGAAGACGGGCGCCATCTGGTCCTTGCAGTGCTGGACGATCGCCGCGACCTCGTCCTCGGTCACGAAGGCGCCCTGCATACGGGTGGGCTTGTTGGCCCCCATCGGCAGGAACAGCCCGTCGCCCTTGCCGATGAGCTTCTCGGCGCCCGGCTGGTCGAGGATGACCCGCGAATCCGCGAGCGAGGAGGTGGCGAAGGCGAGCCGCGAAGGCACGTTCGCCTTGATCAGACCGGTGACGACGTCCACGGACGGCCGCTGCGTGGCGAGCACCAGGTGGATGCCGGCCGCACGCGCGAGCTGCGTGATGCGCACGATCGCGTCCTCGACGTCGCGCGGGGCGACCATCATGAGGTCGGCGAGCTCGTCGACGATCACCAGCAGGTAGGGATACGGCTGGAGCTCCCGCTCACTGCCCTCCGGCAGCTTCACCTTGCCGTTGCGAATGGCCTCGTTGAAGTCGTCGATGTGCCGGAAGCCGTACGCCGCCAGGTCGTCGTACCGAAGGTCCATCTCCCGTACGACCCACTGCAGCGCCTCGGCGGCCCGCTTCGGGTTGGTGATGATCGGCGTGATCAGGTGCGGGATGCCCTCGTACGCGGTCAGCTCCACGCGCTTGGGGTCGACGAGGACCATCCGCACGTCCTCGGGAGTCGCGCGGACCATGATTGACGTAATCAGGCAGTTAATGCACGACGATTTACCGGAACCGGTGGCTCCGGCGACCAGGACGTGCGGCATCTTCGCGAGGTTGGCCATGACATAGCCGCCCTCGACGTCCTTGCCGAGCGCGACCAGCATCGGGTGCTCGTCCTCGGCCGCCGCCGCGAGACGGAGCACGTCGCCGAGGTTGACCATCTCGCGGTCGGTGTTGGGGATCTCGATGCCGACCGCGGACTTGCCGGGGATCGGGCTGATGATCCGCACGTCCGGGCTGGCGACGGCGTACGCGATGTTCTTGGCCAGCGCGGTGATCCGCTCGACCTTCACGGCGGGGCCGAGCTCGACCTCGTAGCGGGTGACCGTCGGCCCGCGCGTGAAGCCGGTGACGGCGGCGTCGACCTTGAACTCGGTGAACACGTTCGTCAGCGAGGCGACCACGGCGTCGTTGGCCGCGCTGCGCGCCTTGCCGGGGCCGCCGCGCTCCAGGAGGTCCAGGGAGGGCAGCGAGTACGTGATGTCGCCGGACAGCTGAAGCTGCTCCGCGCGCGGGGGCAGGTCGCCCTGCGCCTCGGGAGCGGGCTTGGTGAGGTCGGCGACCTCGACCTTCAGCTTCTCCTGCTTGGGCCGCGCGGCCGGGACCGGAGTCGGGGTGGGCGTGGTCTCCTCGCGGTCCCCGACGCTCACGCCCTGGGTGAGGTCGGCGACGATCGGCGAGGGGGGCATCCCGTGCAGGACGGCGCCGTCGAGCGCGGCAGCGGCGGCGGCTGCGACGTCCACGGCGTCCATGGGGCGTGCCATGTCCGGCTGGGGCACCGCGGAGCGCCGGGGGCGTCCACGGCGCTTGGAGAGGGCCTCCTGCTCCGCGCCGTCGGGGTCGTACGCCTCGGGGGCGGAGGAGCGCTTACGCGCGCGTGCGGGCAGCGCCTCGCGCCACTGCTCGTCGTAGCGCTCGTCGTCCTCGCTGTACTCGTCGTAGTCCTCGTCCCGGTCGTGGACGATCCCGAGCTTCACGCCGAGCAGCCGCAGCCGCTGCGGGATGGCGTTGACCGGGGTCGCGGTGACGACGAGCAGCCCGAAGATCGTCAGCAGCACGAGCAGCGGTACGGCGAGGACGTCGCCCATGGTGTACGTCAGCGGGGTCGCCGCGCCCCAGCCGATGAGGCCGCCGGCGTCCCTTATGGCCTGCATGCCGTCGCCGCGGGCGGGCGAGCCGCACGCGATGTGGACCTGGCCGAGCACGCCGATGACGAGCGCCGAGAGGCCGATCACGATCCGCCCGTTGGCCTCGGGCTTCTCGGGGTGCCGGATGAACCGTACGGCGATGACCGCGAGCAGTATCGGCACCAGCAGGTCGAGACGGCCGAAGGAGCCGGTCACCAGGATCTCGACCAGGTCGCCGACGGGGCCGCGCAGGTCGGCCCAGGTGCCCGCGGCGACGATCAGCGCGATGCCGAGCAGGAGCAGGGCGATGCCGTCCTTGCGGTGGGCGGGGTCGAGGTTCTTCGCGCCGTTCCCTATGCCGCGGAACACCGCGCCCACGGCGTGCGCCAGGCCCAGCCAGAGGGCGCGTACGAGTTTGACGATGCCGCCGGTCGGGCTGGGGGCAGGCTTCGGCGGAGGTGCGGACTTCTTGGCCGCGGCTTTCCTGGCGGGCGCCTTCTTCGCCGGGGCTTTTTTCGCAGCGGCCTTCTTCGCCGGAGCCGCCGCCTTCTTCGCGGGCTGCTTCTTGGCAGCGGAGGGACGTGAGGCCATAGGTGTGAGATTACCGGTGGAGACGACGACGGACACGTGTGCCCACTGCTTCACCCGTTCGTGTCGCCCTTGGGTGAACGTGGAACTGACGCTTCCTCAACCGCAACTGTGCCGCGCGTGAACGTCAGTTCTGCGAGGACACCGACGACGTGCTCCCGGCGCCCGGCTCCAGCGCGTCCAGCGCCCGCCGCAGTCCGGTGAGTTTGCGTTCGAGATGCGCCGCGGTGGCAACCGCCGCCGCGTCCGCCGACTCGTCGTCCAGCTGCTTGGACAGCGCCTCGGCCTGCTCCTCGACCGCCGCGAGGCGCGCCGACAGCTCGGCCAGCAGACTGGCCGGCTCCTTGGTCTCGCCGACCGCGGCCTTGCCGCCGCCGCCCTCCAACTGGAGCCGCAGCAGCGCCGCCTGCTCCCGCAGCTGGCAGTTCTTCATGTACAGCTCGACGAAGACCGAGACCTTCGCGCGCAGCACCCACGGGTCGAACGGCTTGGAGATGTAGTCCACCGCGCCCGCCGCGTAACCCCGGAACGTGTGGTGCGGGCCGTGGTTGATCGCGGTGAGGAAGATGATCGGGATGTCCCGGGTCCGCTCCCGCCGCTTGATGTGCGCGGCGGTCTCGAAACCGTCCATGCCCGGCATCTGGACGTCCAGCAGAATGACCGCGAAATCGTCCGTGAGCAGTGCCTTGAGCGCTTCCTCCCCGGACGATGCCCGCACCAGTGTCTGATCGAGCGCGGAGAGGATGGCCTCCAGCGCGAGCAGATTCTCCGGCCGGTCATCGACCAGGAGGATCTTGGCCTTCTGCACCATGGCCCGCCCTCCTCGCCCCGGATGTGCACCGGGCGCCGCCCCTGGGGACGACTCCCTTTCGCCGCCCGTCCTTGTGCCGGTCATCGTAGCCGCACCCCGCCTGTCGCCACACCCTGTCACCGCGATGTCACTGTGCACGTAGCAGAAACGGACCGGGAGACCAGAAGGTTCCCCGAATCCCGTACTTCTACACGGCATCGGCCACACTGAGTCAGCAACTCCGCGTGAACATCGATGATTCCCGTCACTCGCCCCGCATCCACTGCTCCATCACCGCCAACAGGTGATCGGGGTCGACGGGCTTGGTCACGTAGTCGGAGGCGCCCGACTCGATGGCCTTCTCCCGGTCGCCCTTCATCGCCTTCGCGGTCAGGGCGATGATCGGCAGGCCCGCGAACTGCGGCATCCTGCGGATCGCCGTCGTCGTCGCGTATCCGTCCATCTCGGGCATCATGATGTCCATCAGGACGACCGCCACGTCGTCGTGCTGCTCCAGGACCTCGATACCCTCGCGGCCGTTCTCGGCGTACAGCACCGACAGCCCGTGCTGCTCCAGCACGCTGGTCAGCGCGAACACGTTACGGATGTCGTCGTCGACGATCAGCACCTTCTGCCCGCCGAAGCGGATGCCCCGGTGCACCTCCGGCGCCGTGGCCTGCTCGGTGGCCGACCACTGCTCCGGCGAGCCGACCCGCTCGGCGTCGAGGCCGTTCCTGCGACGGCGCCTGAAGAGCGCGGCGGCGCCGTTCTGGGTCTCCCGGTACGACTTCACCTCCGCCGGCGTCTCGACCTCCACCTCGGACAGCTGGGACAGCTCGGCGGCGGCCACCAGGTCGCTGGCCCCGAGGGCCGCCACGGGCTGCTGGTAGCCCTGCGGGGGCAGTTCGCTGGGGTGCAGCGGCAGGTACAGCGTGAACGTCGAGCCGCGCCCCGGCTCGCTCTGCGCGTGGATCTCACCGCCGAGCAGCTGGGCGATCTCCCGCGAGATCGACAGCCCGAGGCCCGTACCGCCGTACTTGCGGCTGGTCGTGCCATCGGCCTGCTTGAACGCCTCGAAGATCACCCGCATCTTGCTGGCCGCGATCCCGATGCCGGTGTCGGTCACCGAGAACGCGATCAGGGCCGCGTCCGGATCGGTGAGCGAACCGGTCTCCAGGAGCTGTTCCTTGATCGCCATCGGTACGTCCGCGCCGGCCGGCCGGATCACCAGCTCGACCGAGCCGGAGTCGGTGAACTTCACCGCGTTGGACAGCAGGTTGCGCAGCACCTGAAGGAGGCGCTGCTCGTCGGTGTGCAGCGTGGCCGGGAGCTCCGGCGAGACCCGTACGGACAGGTCCAGGCCCTTCTCCGCGGTCAGCGGGCGGAAGGTGGCCTCCACGTAGTCGACGAGCTGGACGAGCGCGATGCGCGTCGGGGAGACGTCCATCTTGCCCGCCTCGACCTTCGACAGGTCGAGGATGTCGTTGATCAGCTGGAGCAGGTCGGAACCCGCGCCGTGGATCGTCTCGGCGAACTCGACCTGCTTCGGGGTGAGGTTGGCGTCCGCATTGTCGGCGAGCAGCTTGGCGAGGATCAGCAGCGAGTTGAGCGGCGTACGCAACTCGTGCGACATGTTGGCGAGGAACTCGCTCTTGTAGCGCATCGACACGGCGAGTTGCTCGGCGCGCTCCTCCAGGACCTGGCGCGCCTCCTCGATCTCGGTGTTCTTCACCTCGATGTCGCGGTTCTGCTGGGCCAGCAGCTCGGCCTTCTCCTCCAGTTCGGCGTTGGACGCCTGGAGTGCCTTCTGCCGGTTCTCCAACTCGGCCGAGCGCTCGCGGAGTTGCTCGGTCAGCTCCTGCGACTGCTTCAGCAGCTGCTCCGTCTTGGTGTTGACGGAGATGGTGTTGACGCTGGTCGCGATCATCTCCGCGATCTGGTTGAGGAAGTCCTTCTGGATCTGCGTGAAGGGCGTGAAGGAGGCCAGCTCGATGATGCCGAGCACCTTCCCCTCGAACAGCACCGGAAGGACGATCACCTGCGCGGGCGGCGCCTCGCCGAGGCCGGAGGAGATCTTCAGATAGCCGCTGGGCGCGTTCTCCACCAGGATCGTGCGCTTCTCCTCGGCGGCCGTCCCGATCAGCGCCTCACCCGGCCTGAAGGACGTCGGCATGGAGCCCATCGAGTAGCCGTACGACCCGAGCATGCGCAGTTCGTACGCGTCCTCGCTCTCGGCGCTGATGTCCTTGCCGTCCATGAGCGGCATCGCCACGAAGAACGCGCCGTGCTGCGCGGAGACCACCGGCGTCAGCTCGCTCATGATCAGCGAGGCCACGTCCTGGAGGTCGCGGCGGCCCTGCATCAGCGCGGAGATGCGGGCGAGGTTGCCCTTGAGCCAGTCCTGCTCCTTGTTGGCGATCGTGGTGTCACGCAGATTGGCGATCATCTTGTTGATGTAGTCCTGCAGTTCCTGGATCTCGCCGGACGCGTCGACGTCGATCTTCAGGTTCAGGTCGCCGCGGGTCACCGCCGTCGCCACGCGCGCGATGGCGCGCACCTGCCGAGTAAGGTTTCCTGCCATTTCGTTCACGGACTCGGTGAGGTCGCGCCAGGTTCCGTCGACGTCACGCACGCGTGCCTGGCCGCCGAGCGCGCCCTCCGTACCCACCTCGCGGGCGACTCGGGTGACCTCCTCGGCGAACGACGACAGCTGGTCGACCATCGTGTTGATCGTCGTCTTGAGTTCGAGGATCTCGCCACGGGCGTCGATGTCGATCTTCTTGGTCAGGTCGCCCTTGGCGATGGCCGTGGTGACCATGGCGATGTTGCGCACCTGGCCGGTCAGGTTGGACGCCATCTGGTTCACGGACTCGGTGAGGTCCTTCCACGTACCGGCCACGCCCGGTACGTGCGCCTGGCCGCCGAGGATGCCGTCCGTGCCCACCTCGCGGGCCACCTTGGTGACCTGGTCGGCGAACGAACTCAGCGTCTTCACCATGGTGTTGAAGGTGTCGGCGAGCTGCGCGACCTCGCCGCGCGCCTCGATCGTCACCGTCCGGGTCAGGTCGCCGTTGGCGACCGCGTTCGCGACCTGGGAGATGTTGCGCACCTGCATGGTCAGGTTCTTGGCCATCAGGTTCACGTTGCCGCTGAGGTCCTTCCAGATGCCCGTGACACCCGGAACGTGCGCCTGGCCGCCCAGGATGCCCTCGGTGCCCACCTCGCGGGCCACCCGGGTCACCTGCTCGGCGAAGCTGGAGAGCTGGTCGACCATCGTGTTGACGGTCGTGACGAGTTCGAGGATCTCGCCCTTCGCGTCGACGGTGATCTTCTTGGACAGGTCGCCCTTGGCGACCGCGGTCGTGACCTCGGCGATGTTGCGCACCTGGATCGTCAGATTGTTCGCCATGAAGTTCACGGACTGGGTGAGGTCCTTCCAGGTGCCGGAGACACCCTGCACCTCGGCCTGACCGCCGAGCTGGCCCTCCGTACCCACCTCACGGGCCACGCGCGTGACCTCTTCGGCGAACGACGACAGCTGGTCGACCATCGTGTTCAGGGTGTTCTTCAGCTCCAGGATCTCGCCGCGCGCGTCCACGGTGATCTTCTGGGACAGGTCACCCCGGGCCACCGCCGTGGCCACCTGGGCGATGTTGCGCACCTGGGCAGTAAGGTTTCCTGCCATTCCGTTCACGGAGTCGGTCAGGTCCCGCCACACACCGGCCACGCCGGGCACCTGCGCCTGACCGCCGAGGCGGCCCTCCGTGCCCACCTCGCGGGCCACCCGGGTCACCTGGTCGGCGAATCCGGAGAGCTGGTCGACCATCGTGTTGATGGTGTTCTTCAGCTCCAGGATCTCGCCGCGCGCGTCGACGTCGATCTTCTGGGAGAGGTCGCCCCGGGCCACCGCGGTGGTCACCTGGGCGATCTGCCGCACCTGCGAGGTCAGGTTGCCGGCCATGAAGTTGACGGAGTCGGTGAGCTCCTTCCACGTACCGGAGACCCCCGGTACGACCGCCTGGCCGCCCAGCCGGCCCTCCGTGCCCACGTCCCGGGCCATCCGGGTCACCTGGTCGGCGAAGGCGGACAGCTGGTCCACCATCGTGTTCACGGTGTTCTTCAGCTGGAGCATCTCGCCGGAGACGTCCACGGTGACCTTCTGCGAGAGGTCGCCGTTGGCCACCGCCGTCGTCACCTGGGCGATGTTGCGCACCTGTCCGGTGAGGTTGCGGAACGCCGTGTTGACGGAGTCCGTCAGGTCCTTCCAGGTGCCGGCCGCCCCGGGCACCTGCGCCTGGCCGCCGAGCTCACCCTCGACGCCGACCTCCCGGGCCACGCGCGTGACCTCGGAACCGAACGACTGCAGCTGGTCCACCATCCCGTTGACGGTGTTCTTCAGCTCCAGCATCTCGCCGGCCACGTCGACGGTGACCTTCTGCGACATGTCACCGTTGGCCACGGCCGTCGTGACGGCCGCGATGTCCCTCACCTGAATGGTCAGATTCCGGAACACCGTGTTGACGGAGTCGGTCAGGTCCTTCCAGGTACCGGCCGCACCAGGCACGTTCGCCTGCCCGCCCAGCTGCCCGGCCGCACCGACCTCGTTGGCCACGCGCGTGACCTCGTCCGCGAAGATCCGCAGTGTCTCGGTCATCTGGTTGATCGTGTCCGCGAGCTGAGCGACCTCGCCGCGCGCCGACACGGTCACCTTCTGCGACAGGTCACCGTTGGCCACCGCCGTCGTCACCTGGGCGATCCCGCGCACCTGGGCAGTAAGGTTTCCTGCCATCAGGTTCACCGAATCGGTGAGGTCCTTCCACACACCGGCCACGCCCGGCACCTGCGCCTGACCGCCGAGCTCGCCCTCGGTGCCCACCTCACGGGCGACTCGGGTCACCTCGGAGGAGAAGGACGACAGCTGGTCCACCATCGTGTTGACGGTGTTCTTCAGCTCCAGCATCTCGCCGGCCACGTGCACGGTGACCTTGCGGGACAGATCGCCCTTGGCCACCGCGGTCGTCACCAGCGCGATGTCCCGCACCTGGGCCGTCAGCCGGTACGCCATGGTGTTGACGGAGTCCGTGAGGTCCTTCCACGAACCCGACATGCCACGCACGCGTGCCTGACCGCCCAGCTTGCCCTCGGTGCCCACCTCGCTGGCCACCCGCGTGACCTCGTCGGTGAACGTCGACAGCTGATCGACAAGGTTGTTTACAGTCCGCCCGACCTTGAGGAACTCGCCCCGCAGCGGATGCCCGGTCCCGTCCGGCGCCTGCGTCCGCAGCTCCATGCGCGGCGAGAGATCGCCCTCGGCCACCGCGGACAGCACCCGGCCGACCTCGGAGACGGGCCGTACAAGGTCGTCCACGAGCGCGTTGGAGGCCTCGACCGCGGCGGCCCAGGAACCCTCGTAGGCGCCCGTCTCCAGCCGCTCCGTGAGCTTGCCCTCGCGGCCCACCATGCGCCGCACCCGCGACAGCTCACCCGTCAGATGCAGGTTGCGGTCGGCCACCTCGTTGAAGACCGCGGCGATCTCGGACATCACGCCGTCGCCGGACACCGTGAGCCGCTTGCGGAAGTTCCCGTCGCGCATCGCCACGAGAGCCGCCAGCAGTCGGTTCAGAGACGCCGTGTCCACCGCGGTCGTCCCTCCGCGCGGTTTGCGTTGGTTGCTCAGGGACTGTCCGCCTTTCGCGCGCGTTTTAGTGCCCCGCGTCGCTGCGCCAGACTCCACTGTGTCCCTCCCGCAGGGGTCGACCGTTACTGCTGTGCTCCGGTACTACCGTTCGACGTACCAGTTACTGCTGCGTATTTCTGCCGGATATACCAGGCCGCACCACCGGCTGCTGCCCGCTGCATAGGGAAGTCACTCGGCCTGTCCGTACCTTCACAAGAAGCTTGCCCAGTGTTTCACCCTGCCTGAACCCGGCCATAACAGTTCGGCAGCTTCGCACATCGTCCGCACACCCTCTGGGCGGAAACACTGCAGACCGGCATCCGCATGGACGGCGAAGGTAAGTAACCTTGCATGCGGCTGTCCAGCCGCGCCGGTCCGTCCGGCCTGGGCGGTGGCACGAGAACGAGCGGGCATCGGAGGGGCGGCCGCACAACATGACCACCGGACTGATCCCGGGGGGACAGCCCCCGGACCCCCGGCCGACGGGCGGTCTGCCGCATCAGCGGCACCAGCCGGCCGGCCACGGAGCCCTGCACGCCGACAACCGGACGAGGAGTTCAGTGATCACCGCGCGCGCGGCCGCCAGCTTCGAGCCCGTCGGGCGATCGGTAGCGACCGCCCGCTCCTTCGTCCGCGACACGCTCCAGGGCTGGGGTTTCGCCGACATCGTCGACGACGCCGTGGTCCTCACGAGCGAGCTGGTGACCAACGCCGTGGTGCACGCGGGCACCGCCGCCGACGTCCTGTGCCTGCGCAGCGACGACGGAGTACGCGTCGAGGTCGCCGACCGGTATCCGGAGCGCGAGATCCCCCTCCAGGGCCATCCCTCCACCATGGGCAGCCCGGACCGCGAGGGCGGCCGCGGACTCCAGCTGTGCGCCGCCCTGGCCGGCCGCTGGGGCGTCGAGTACACGCCCACGCACAAGCAGGTCTGGTTCCAACTCGACCTGCCCGAGCGCGCGGTGGGCACCCGCGCCGCCGGCCCGTCCCTCCCGGCCGACCTCCTCCCCCTCGCCGACGGCAGAGTGCGCGTCGCGGTCGTCCAGATCGACCGCACCGGCTCCATCACGTCGTGGAACGAGGACGCGGAGGAACTCTTCGGCTACCCAGCCGAACAGGTAATCGGAAAGCCTCTTACCGATCTCGCCGCCTGGCCGCACACCCCGGGCACCAGCACCGGCATCGCGGAGGCACTCCAACTCTCCCGCTGGGAGGGCAGTTACGGCATAAGGGGCGCCAACGGCCGCGTCACCCCGGTGTACGCCTCCCACCTGAGGGTCCGCGACACGGGCGGCGAACCCTCCACGGTGTGCCTGCTCGTCCGGGACCACGAACGGGCCGTCCTGCAGACGCCGTTGCGCATGCCGCCCTCCGACAGCGTCAACTCCTCCGAGGGCCAGAGCACCGACCCCTTCGAGGTGTTCATCGGCTCCCCGGCCCCCGACGACCTAGACGGCCTCCTCCAGCGCACGGTCGAGCGGGCCCGCGACATGCTCGACGCCGACTCCGCGTTCCTGCTCCTCGCGACCGACGACGAGACGGAGTTGGAGGTCCGCGCCTCCACCGGCCTGCCCTCCGCCCGCCAGCGCTTCGCGCGCGTGCCCGTCGAAGCCGGCCCCGGACGCTACGGCTCGGCGCGCATGCCGGCCGTCCACGACGACCTGACGGCCGTACCGGGCGCCGTACCGCTGCTGAGCGGCACGGGCATGCGCTCGGTCGTCACGGTCCCCCTGAAGGTCGAGGGCCGCCTCACGGGCTCCCTGGGCGTCGCGGCGGAGTCCCCCGGCAGATACTCCAACGAGGAGGCCCTACGCCTCCAATTCGCCGCCGACCGCATCGCGTTGGCCGTCGAGTCGGCCCGCCTCGGCGAACTGGAACGCCTGCGCCGCGGCTCCCTGAGCTTCCTCGTCGAGGCCTCCGACCTCCTCGCCGGCACCCTGGACCGCGACCAGACCCTGGCCCTGATGGCCCAGATGACGGTCCCGACCCTCGCCACCTGGTGCGCGGTCTACACGATCGCCGACCAGGCCTCCGAGCCATATCTCTCGTACGTCCTGCACGAGGACGAGGAACTCATCGACGGCATCAAGTCGTTGCTCTCCAAAGTGCCCCCGCCGGACCCGGTCCCCACCCCCGGCGCCCGCGTCTGGTCCGCCCCCGGCGAGGTCGCCCACCAGGCGGCCCTGCGCAGCTCCATGCGCAGCCTCGGCCTGTCCGGCGGCCCGACCCATCAAGTCGCCTCCGGCATCGGCCCCACGCTCGCCACAGCGTCCGCGGTGGGCGGCGAGACGGTCGTCCTGCCCCTGGTCGCCCGCAACCGCGTCATCGGCATGCTCACCCTCGGCAAGCCCACCGACGAGCACTTCCGCCAGGAAATCCTGGAACTGGCCGAGGACTTGAGCCGACGGGCCGCCCTGGCCCTCGACAACGCCCGCCTGTACTCGGAGCGCACGGCCATCAGCCAGTCCCTCCAGCGCAGCCTCCTGCCGCCCGAGCTCCCCGAGATCGGCGGCGTGGAGGTCGAGGTCATCTACCGCGCGGCCGGCGAGGGCAACGAGGTCGGCGGCGACTTCTACGACCTCTTCCCGATCAGCGACGGCGCCTACGGCTTCGCCATCGGAGACGTCTGCGGTACGGGCCCCAACGCGGCGGCGGTCACGGGCCTCGCCCGGCACGCCCTGCGCCTGCTGGCCCGCGAGGGCCTGTCCGGCCCCGCGGTCCTGGAGCGACTGAACTCGGCCATTCTCGACGAGGGCGCCCGCAGCCGCTTCCTGACCCTCCTGTACGGCGAACTGCGCCCCCAGGAGGACGGCAGCGCGGAACTGAAGGTGGTCTGCGCCGGCCACCCCCTCCCGCTCCGCCTGCGTCAGGACGGCACGGTCGAGCCGGCCGCCGAACCCCAGCCCCTCCTCGGCGTCATGGAGGACCTGGAGCTCTACGAGCAGAGGGTCACCCTCGACCCCGGCGACGTCCTCCTGTGCGTCACGGACGGCGTCACAGAGCGCCGCGAGGGCACGCGCATGCTGGGCGACGACGGCCTCACCGACGTCCTCACGACCTGCACGGGCCTCACGGCGGGCGCGGTCGCGGCCCGCATCATGCGCGCGGTGGAACGCTTCGCGTCGGACGCCCCGTCCGACGACATGGCGATCCTGGCGATGCGCGTACCTGGCCTCCACAAGGACTGACAAGAGAGTTTCGGATACGACAAAGGCCCCGCCCAATTGGGCGGGGCCTTTCGACTGGAGCCCCCTAACGGAATCGAACCGTTGACCTTCTCCTTACCATGGAGACGCTCTGCCGACTGAGCTAAGGGGGCCTGTCGCCTTTTCGAGGTTTCCCTCGCGGCAACGGAATAGATCATACCCCGAACGGACTCCTGCTCCCAACCACGCTCAGAAAGCGGGCTGAAGCAGTCCACCCAGCGCATTGCAGGCGCCCACGATGCGCTGCATGTCCCGCTTCGTCAACGCGGCATCGACAGGCAGAGCAAGCGTTTCGTCAGCGGCCCGCTCGGTCTCCGGCAGCGATACACACCGCCGGAACTCCGGCAGCCGGTGCACAGGAGTCTTCACCGGCACCCGGCACTCAACTCCCCTGGCCCGCACCGCACGCGCGAAGGCATCGCGATCGGGCCGCCCGTTCCCCGGCACCCGCACGACGTACTGCTGATAGGTGTGCCCGTCACCACCATCGGGCGTCCATACGCCCCTGAGCTTGGCGTCCAGATAAGCCGCCCGCTCCCGACGCTGGGCGATCTCGTCGTACGGCGCCTCGGACTCCCCCTGCTCCAGCACCAACAGCCCGTGCCGCTGCCCGACCCCGTGCATCCGCGCGATGTCCGCGGGCCGCCCGAATCGGTGTACGACAACGACGGCCGCCGTACGCGGAGTTACGGCCGCCTCCACAGCGGACGCGTCGAGGCAGTACGTCACCGGGTCTATGTCGGCGAACACCGGCAGCGCCCCGGCCATGGCAACGGCCTCGGCCACCTCGACGTTCCCGAACGCCGGCACGACAACCTCGTCACCGAGTCCGACGCCGGCGGCCCTGAGCATTGCAGCAGTACCCATGCTTCGGATCGTTGTTGCGCAACGTGAACTTCAAGTGACGCAGAACAAAAAAGGGTTGGACCCGGAACGGAAGTTCCGGGTCCAACCCTGAATAATTGTTCGGCGGCGTCCTACTCTCCCACAGGGTCCCCCCTGCAGTACCATCGGCGCTGTAAGGCTTAGCTTCCGGGTTCGGAATGTAACCGGGCG
>NZ_JBEYUY010000019.1:0-192721 GCF_040643775.1 Streptomyces sp. NPDC047081
GCGGGAGCGGAACGTGCCCGTGGTCGACGGGCGGGCCGTGCCGGGGATCCAGCACCCGGCCACCCCGGCGGCTTTCTGCGGCCTTCGGACACCTCGCGGGCACCGCCACGCCAGGGGGCCCGCAGCAGTCTCGCTGCGGGCCCCCTGGCAATGCCGTACCTCTTCGCCCGGACGTCCTAGGCCTCGTCCCGGCGGAGCGTCGGCTTGAGCTCCTTGAGCCGGCCCAGCAGGCCGTTGACGAAGGCGGGCGACTCGTCCGTGGAGAACTCCTTGGCGAGCTGCACCATCTCGTCGAGGACGACGGCGTCCGGGACCGCGTCGACCCAGATCAGCTCGTAGGCGCCCAGGCGCAGGATGTTGCGGTCCACGACCGGCATCCGGTCCAGCGTCCAGCCCACCGAGTACTGCGCGATCAGCTCGTCGATCCGCTTCGCCTGCTTGGCGTAGCCCTCGATCAGCTGCATCGTGTACTCGCTCACCGGCGGCTGCCGGGTGTCGTCCCGGGACAGCCGGATCCAGTCCGCGAGGACCGTCAGGACGTCCGCGCCGCGCTGGTCGCCCTCGAAGAGGATCTGGAAGGCGCGCTTGCGGGCCGTGTTGCGGGCAGCCACGGTTAGCTGTTCACCCGGCCGAGGTAGTCGCTGGTGCGGGTGTCGACCTTGATCTTCTCACCGGTGGTGATGAAGAGCGGGACCTGGATCTGGTGACCGGTCTCCAGGGTGGCGGGCTTGGTGCCGCCGGTGGAGCGGTCGCCCTGCAGGCCCGGCTCGGTCTCCTGGACGACGAGCTCGACGGCGGCCGGGAGCTCGACGAAGAGCACCTCGCCCTCGTGCTGCGCGACGGTCGCGGTGAAGCCCTCGATGAGGAAGTTGGCGGCGTCGCCGACGGCCTTGCGGTCGACCATCAGCTGGTCGTAGGTCTCCATGTCCATGAAGACGAAGTACTCGCCGTCCATGTACGAGAACTGCATGTCGCGCTTGTCGACAGTGGCCGTCTCGACCTTGACGCCGGCGTTGAACGTCTTGTCGACGACCTTGCCGGAGAGCACGTTCTTGAGCTTGGTGCGCACGAAGGCAGGGCCCTTGCCGGGCTTGACGTGCTGGAACTCGACGACGGACCAGAGCTGGCCGCCTTCGAGCTTGAGCACCAGGCCGTTCTTGAGGTCGTTCGTGGAAGCCACGGTTGCGGAATCTCCTGGACTGACGTGGACGACCCCGGCGCACGCCTCTGCCTAGAGGGCGAGCAGCTCCTTGGTCGTGATGGTGAGTAGCTCGGGTCCGCCGTCCGCCTCGGGGCGGACGACGAGCGTGTCATCGATCCGGACGCCGCCCCGGCCCGGGAGGTGGACCCCCGGTTCGACGGTGACCGGCACGCAAGCGTCCAGTTTACCCATGGCCGCAGGGGCCAGCTGCGGGTCCTCGTCGATTTCGAGCCCTACACCGTGTCCGGTCAGGGCGGGAAGTCCCTCGCCGTATCCCGCGGAGTCCAGCACCTGCCGTGCCGCGCGGTCCACGTCCCGGTAGGCCGCGCCGGGGGCCAGGCTCTCCCGCCCGGCGCGCTGGGCGGCGAAGACCAGGTCGTACAGCTCGATCTGCCAGTCCGCGGGCGAGGTGCCGATGACGAACGTACGGCCGATCTCGCAGCGGTAGCCGCGGTAGGTGGCGCCGAGGCAGACGGAGAGGAAGTCGCCCTCCTCGACGCGGCGGTCGGTGGGGCGGTGGCCTCGGCGGCCCGCGTTGGGGCCGGTGGCGACGGAGGTGGCGAAGGCGGGGCCGTCGGCGCCGTGGTCGACCAGGCGGCGTTCCAGTTCGAGGGCGAGGTGGCGTTCCGTGCGGCCGACGAGGATCGACTCCAGGAGTTCACCGAGGGCCTGGTCGGCGATCTCGGCGCCGATGCGGAGGGAGGAGATCTCCTCCTCGTCCTTCACCACCCTGAGCTGCTCCACCGCACCGCCGAGGTCCGCGACGCGGAGGCGGGGGGCGACGGAGCGGATGGCCCGGTACCGGGTGACCGTGAGGTGCTGCTCCTCCAGGGCGAGGGAGTCGGTGCCCTGGGCCGCGGCGAAGTCCGCGGCGGCGACGGCGGGGTCGCCGAAGGTGCCGGGCAGGGTCTGGATGCGGAGGGTCTCGTCGGGGCGGGCTTCTGTGGGGCGGTCCTCCGGGGGGCCTGCGCAGAGGAGCAGGTCCTCGGTCCTGCTCAGGAGTAGGACGGTGCCGTGTGGGGTTGGGCCGGCGAGGTAGCGGACGTTGGCCGGGTGGGAGACGAGCGCTGCCGCGTTGCCGGCGGCGTTGAACTGCTCCCTCAGCCGGGTTCGGCGGATTGCGTACATCTCGGACATGAGATGAGCGTAGGAGGGGTGGGGGTTTTGTGCCGGTTGGGAGGGTGCCGTTCGGGGGACGGGGTGCCGGGTGGTGTTGTGTGCCGGGTGCGGGTCATGGGGGCTGAGCGCGCAGTTCCCCGCGCCCCTTAGGGGCGTGCACTCATCCCTGGTTACCAGTTGGGTGGGCTTGCGATCGACCTTGCCAGTACGTCGTCCAGGACTCGGGCCGTCTGGGGGACGTCCAGTTGGCTGTTGTCGATGATCGGGAGGCCCGAGCCGTACCAGCCCGCCATGCGGCCGTGGATGCGGGCCACCTCCTCGTCGGTGAGGCGGCGGTTGCCGGCGCGTTGGGCGTTGCGTTCCAGGACTATTTCGAGGCCCGGGAGGAGGACCACCGGGAGGAGGCCGGGGCCCACGTGGCGTTTCCAGCCGCCCAGGCCCACCACCGGGCGGTCGGGGAAGACCGCGTCGTCGAGGATGCAGGAGATGCCGTTGGCCAGGAAGTTGCGGGCGGCGAAGCCGCAGGTGCGGCGGGCCAGGCGGTACTGGGCCTCGGAGTGGTCGTTCCAGCCCGACTGGGGGTCGGCGAAGCCCGAGCGGACCCATTCGCGTACGTCGTCGAGGCTGATGTGGGCGGTGGGGACACGGCGGTGGTCCGCCCAGTACTTGGCGACGCTCGTCTTGCCGGCGCCCGCGGGGCCGATCAGCAGGACCGCGAGGGTGGTGGTGGCCGGGTCGGGGGCCGCGGTGGTGGGCGGGGCGCTGGGCATGGCGACCGGGGCGCCGGACGGCAGCGGGACATGGCCGGTGGTGTCCGGGGCCGGTGGGGACGGTACGTGGTGGGGGGCGGGCTGGGGCGGGGCCGTGGGGGCTCCGGGGTAGCCAGGGGCGGGCGGCGGCGGAGGCACCGGGGCCGAACCCTGGTGCGACGGCGGCACGGAGCCCGGGGGCGGCGGCACGGGGGTCGGGCCCTGGTGGGGGCCCGGGTGACCCGGGTGGTGTGCGGCCGGCGTCCAGCCGGCGGCCGGTCCGTGCCCCGGCTGGTGGGGCGGCGGCAGCGGAGAACCCACTGCGTGCTGCATCCGGTGCCACTCCGTCTCGTACAGGCAATCGACGCTGGCAGCGGGGCATGCACCCCGCTCCCTACCGAACGGTACCTTCCCCGGCCGCCATTTGGTGAACGGCCGGGAACGGCCCTAAGTGCCCATGCCCGTAAGGCAAATCGGGCGGACGGCGCGCCGGCGGACTTACTCGCCCACTTCGCCGTACGCGGCGAGCAGCACGGCCGGGTCCGGGCCCTCCAGGACGGTCGGCTTGGCCAGGCCGTCCAGGACGATGAAGCGCAGCAGGTCGCCGCGGGACTTCTTGTCGACCTTCATCGCCTCCAGCAGCTTGGGCCACTGGTCGTAGCGGTAGTGGAGGGGAAGGCCGACGGCTTCGAGGATCGTGCGGTGGCGGTCGGCCGTGGCATCGTCCAACCTGCCCGCCAGGCGCCCGAGTTCGGCGGCGAAGTGCATGCCCACCGCGACCGCCGCGCCGTGCCGCCACTTGTAGCGCTCGTTCTTCTCGATCGCATGGCCCAGCGTGTGGCCGTAGTTGAGGATCTCCCGAAGGCCCGACTCCTTCAGGTCCGCCGAGACGACCTCGGCCTTGACCCGGATGGAGCGCTCGATGAGCTCGGCGGTGTGCGGGCCCGCCGGAGTGCGCGCCGCCTCGGGGTCGGACTCGACGAGGTCCAGGATCACGGGGTCTGCGATGAAACCGGCCTTGATGATCTCGGCGAGCCCGGAGACGTAGTCGTTGACCGGGAGGGAATCCAGCGCGGCCAGGTCGCACAGCACACCGGCCGGCGGGAAGAAGGCGCCGACGAGGTTCTTGCCCTCGGCGGTGTTGATGCCGGTCTTGCCGCCGACGGCCGCGTCCACCATCGCCAGGACGGTGGTGGGAATCGCGATCCAGCGCACTCCGCGCAGCCAGGTCGCGGCCACGAAACCGGCGAGGTCCGTGGTGGATCCGCCGCCGACGCCCACGATGACGTCGGTGCGGGTGAAGCCGGACTGGCCCAGCGCCTTCCAGCAGTAGGCGGCGACCTCGGCGGTCTTGGCCTCCTCCGCGTTCGGCACCTGGATGGCGACGGCCTCGTACCCCTGCCCGGCGAGGTCGGCGCGCAGCGCGTCACCGGTCTCGGCGAGCGCTTCGGGGTGGATCACGGCCACCCGCTTGGCCTTCTCCCCGATCAACCCACCGAGCTCGCCCAGCAGTTGACGGCCCACCAGGACCTCGTACGGGTCACTGCCGGCGGTCCCGCCGACCTGGATCCGGGTGACTGCCTCGCTCATGCTTCTTTCAACTCCAGTGCGTCGAGGGCGACTTGGGCGACCTCTTCTGGTGTACGGCCGTCAGTGGCCACCACCGCGGTCGCGACCTCCTCGTACAGCGCGCGCCGCGCCTCCATCAGCTCGCGCCACTGCTTGCGCGGGTTGACTGCGAGCAGCGGGCGCGCCTGGTTCAGGCCGGTGCGCTTGACCGCCTCCTCGACGTCCATCGAGAGGTAGAGCACCCGGTGCTCGGCGAGCAGCGCGCGCGTGTCCGGATCGAGGATGGAGCCGCCGCCCAGCGCCAGCACGCCGTCGTGCTCGGCGAGCGCCCGCTGCACGGCCCGCTTCTCGATGGCACGGAAGACCGGCTCGCCCTCGTCCACGAAGATCTCGGCGATGGTCCGGCCCTCGGCCGCGACGATGTCGTCATCGGTGTCCCGGTAGGCGACCCCGAGTCGCTCGGCCAGCAGCTCGCCGACAGTGGACTTGCCCACGCCCATCGGGCCGACCAGCACGACGACAGGCACTGCGCTCACCGGATGGCCAGGTTGTCGAGGTACGAGCGCACGTTGCGCCGGGTCTCGGTGACCGAGTCGCCGCCGAACTTCTCCGCGACCGCGTCCGCGAGGACCAGCGCGACCATCGCCTCGGCGACGATGCCCGCGGCCGGAACCGCCGACACGTCGGAGCGCTGGTGATGCGCCTGGGCGGCCTCACCGGTGGCCACGTCCACGGTCTGCAGGGCCCGCGGCACGGTCGCGATCGGCTTCATCGCGGCGCGGACCCTCAGCAGCTCACCCGTGGTCAGACCGCCCTCGGTGCCACCGGAGCGCCCGGAGACGCGCCGGATGCCCTCGGGGGTGTTGACGATCTCGTCGTGCGCCTTGGAGCCGGGGACCCGGGCCAGGTCGAAGCCGTCGCCGATCTCGACGCCCTTGATCGCCTGGATGCCCATCAGCGCACCGGCCAGCCGGGCGTCCAGCTTGCGGTCCCAGTGCACGTGCGAGCCCAGGCCCACCGGGACGTCGTACGCGAGCACCTCGACCACCCCGCCGAGGGTGTCACCGTCCTTGTGGGCCTGGTCGACCTCGGCCACCATCGCCTTCGACGCGTCCGCGTCCAGGCAGCGCAGCGGGTCGGCGTCCAGCCTCTCGACATCGGCCGGGGTCGGGTACACACCCGCCGGGGCCTTCACCGAGCACAGCTCGACGACATGGCTGACGATCTCGATGCCCGCCGTCTCCTTGAGGTATGAACGAGCCACGGCGCCGAGCGCCACGCGGGCCGCGGTCTCCCGGGCCGAGGCGCGCTCCAGGATCGGGCGGGCCTCGTCGAAGCCGTACTTCTGCATGCCCGCCAGGTCGGCGTGACCGGGGCGCGGGCGGGTCAGCGGGGCGTTGCGGGCCAGGCCCGCGAGGATCTCCGGGTCGATGGGGTCGGCCGCCATGACCTGCTCCCACTTGGGCCACTCGGTGTTGCCCACCATGATCGCGACCGGCGAACCGAGGGTCAGGCCGTGCCGCACACCGCCGAGGAAGGTGACCTCGTCGCGCTCGAACTTCATGCGCGCGCCGCGTCCATAGCCGAGCCGGCGCCGGGCCAGGTGGTCCGCCACCATCTCCGTGGTGATCGGCACGCCGGCGGGAAGGCCCTCCAGCGTCGCCACGAGTGCGGGACCGTGGGACTCCCCCGCGGTCAGCCAGCGCAACCTGCTCAACGGTGCTCCTCAGTGCTCGCGCCCTGGTACTGCCCTGCGTACGCACGTCCTCGCGTACGGCGACGGCTCGACCAGGTGCGCGGCCCTGGCCCGCCACCCCCGATCCTCCCACGTCCGGGCGGCGGCTCAGATCCGAGTCCGGCAAACGGACAGATCAGGCCAGCTGTGCGGCCTCGCGCATCGCGGCCAGCGGCGACCGGGGGTCCCCGGTGAACTGACGGAACTGGAAGACGGCCTGGTGGACCAGCAGATCGAGGCCGCTCAGGATGTGCCCGCCGCGCTGCTGCCAGGCGGCGGCGAGCGGCGTGGGCCAGGGCTCGTAGAGCACGTCGAAGAGAGTGCCGACCTGGGCGGGAAGCCGCTCGGCCAGCTCGTCGGTACCCCCGGCGGGCGTCGTCGAGATCACCAGGGGCGCCTCGAAGGCCCGTACCGCGTCGGCCCAGTCCGCCGGCCGGACCTGGACCCCGAGCCGCTCCCCCCACTGCCGCATCTCGGCGGCGCGCCGCTCGCTGCGCACGTACACGGTCACCTCACCGGTGCAGACACGGGCGAGTGCGGCGAGGGCGGAGGAGGCGGTGGCGCCGGCGCCCAGAATGGCCGCCGACTCGGTCTTCTCGACGCCCTTCTCGTGCAGCGCGGCGACCAGGCCGGGGATGTCGGTGTTGTCGCCGACCTTGCTTCCGTCGGGCCGGAAGACCACGGTGTTGACGGCCTCGACGGAGGCCGCCGTGTCGGTGATCTCGTCGAGCAGCGGTATGACCGCCCGCTTGAGCGGCATGGTCAGGGACAGCCCCGCCCACTCCGGTCCGAGCCGCTCGAAGAATCCGGGCAGCGCGGCCTCGTCGATCTCGAACCTGTCGTACGACCAGTCGTCCAGGCCGAGCGCCCGGTACGCCGCGTTGTGCAGCTGCGGCGACAGGGAGTGGGCGATGGGCGAGCCGAGCACGGCCGCCCGTCGGGTTGCTGCCATCAGTTCTTGTTCCTCGACGCGTTGAACTCCTCGACGAGTCTGTTGTGCTCGGCGAGGGTCTTCGTGAACTTGCTGGTCTTGCCGTCCAGCGAGATGAAGTAGTACCAGCCGTCTTTCGTCGGGGCGAGCGCGCCCTTGAGCGCGTCCTCACCGGGGTTGTCGATGGGACCGGGAGGCAGGCCCTTGACGTAGTACGTGTTGTACGGGTTGTTGTACTTCCGCAGCTCGGAGATGCTCAGGTCGATCTTGCTCTGGTTCTTGATGTAGTTGTACGTCGAGTCGAACTCGAGCGAGCCGTAGGTCTCGGGGTTGCCGGGCTTGAGGCGGTTGTAGACCACCTCGGCCATCTTGCGGAAATCGTCGTGGCTGACACCCTCGGCCTGCACGAGGCTCGCCACGGTGAGCAGCTGCCAGGGGTTGTCGAGTCCGAGGCTCTTGGCCTTCTTCGTCAGGCCCAGTTCCTCGTACTTGTCGTTGGCGCGGGTGACCATCTCCTTGAGGACGGTCTCGGGCTTCTGGCCCTTGGCGGCCGCGTAGCTGGAGGGGTAGAGGAACCCTTCCAGCGGGTCCTTGACGTTGGCGTGGTCGAGCGCCCAGGAGGGCAGACCGAGCTTCTTGTAGTCCTGCTTGGCGACCTTGGCCGTGGTGCCGTCCGCCACCCCGAGGCTCTTGTCGATCAGCTCGTAGATCTTCGAGTTGCGCCAGCCCTCGGCGATAATCAGGTTGCTACGGCTCTTCGGGCTGAGCATCAGTTCGACCGCGCTCGCGGCCGACATCTGTTTCTCCAGCGTGTAGACGCCGTCCTGGATCGTCTTGCCCTTGGGGTTCGACTCCTGAGCGGACACGAACGCGTCGACGCTCTCGACGACGCCCGCCTCCTTCAGCTTCTGCCCGATGACATAGCCGCCGGCGCCCTTCGGGATGACCACCTGGACCTTCGACCCGTTGCCGTCGCCCGCGTAGTCCGGGGCCGGGCCGAAACGATTTTGGTAGAACTGCCAGCCGAAATAGCCGACGCCGCCGAGGCCGCCGCCGAAGACCAGCACGAGCACCAGACAGGCGCAGCCGTTGCGGCTCTTCTTCTTGGGCTTCTTGCCGCCGCGGGCCTTGCGGCCGGCCCGCGGGTCGTCGTCCTCGTCCGCCTCGTCGTCGTTGTCGTCGCCGCCCGCGAAGAAGGCGTGTTCGCCCTGGTCGGGGCCCGGGTCCCAGTCGGTCTGCGGCGGTTCGGGCTCGGCCTGCCTGCGGCTCGGCGGTTCGGGCGGCGGGTAGGCGTCCGGGGTGCCGTAGTAGTCGTCACCACCGCCGTAGGCGGCGGCCTGCTGGGCGTACGGGTCCTGGGGGTCCGTGTACTGGACATGCGTGTGCGTGCCCTGGCCCCAGCCCTGCTGGTCGTACGACTGCTGCTGGCCCTGACCTGCGTAGTACTGCTGGTCGTACTCCTGGTACTGCTGCTGGTACTGCTGCGCCTGACCGTATCCGGCCTGCTGGCCGTCGCCCCAGCCGCCGTACTGCTGCTGCGGCTGCTCTGGATAGTGCTGCGGCTGGCCGCCGTAGGGGGACTGCTGGCCGTTGGCCTGCTGCCCTCCCCATCCGTCGTCCCCGTAGTACGGGTCCTCCGGATGCCACGGTTCGGAGCCTTGGCCCCGGCCATACTCAGTCATCGATCCCCTAGAGCCGCGAGGCGGTGATCACGCGGCCCTTTCGGGCCTGCCATCGTTCCGCCTCTTTCTGTGCGGCGCCTGTTCGAACGCCGCCACATCGCGCGGAACGTTACCGTATCGCGATCAGATGACCACTTCGACGCCCTCGCCGGGTGCTTTACCTGACACCCGTTCGGATTCCAGGGCCTGCTGCAGGATGATCACAGCGGCTGCCTGGTCGATGACCGAGCGGCCCTTCTTGGCCTTCACGCCTGAGGCGCGCAGTCCCTGACTGGCCGTCACCGTGGTCATCCGCTCGTCGACCAGGCGGACGGGGATCGGTTTGATGCCCTTGGCCAGCTCCTGCGCGAAGGCCCGAACCTTTACCGCGGCCGGGCCCTCGCCCCCCTTGAGGGAGCGAGGGAGTCCGACGACGACCTCGATCGGCTCGTACTCCTCGACCAGCTGGCGCAGTCGGCGGTGGGCCTGGGGGATGTCCCGGCCGGGGACCGTCTCGACCGGTGTGGCGAGGATCCCGTCGGGGTCGCAGGAGGCGACCCCGATCCGGGCGTCCCCGACGTCGATCGCGAGCCGGCGGCCCCGGCGCATGGACCGGCCCTCCCCGGTCTGGCCCTCGCCGGTCACTTGGCCGTGTCCGCCACGAGACGCTCGACCGCGTCGACGGCCTCGCCGATCGCGGCCGGGTTCTGGCCGCCGCCCTGGGCGACGTCCGGCTTGCCTCCACCGCCGCCGCCGAGGGTCTTGGCGGCCGTGCGGACCAGGTCACCGGCCTTGAGACCGCGCTCGCGGGCGGGTTCGTTGGTCGCGATGACCGTGAGGGGCTTGCCGTTGTTGACCGTGAAGACGGCCACGACCGCGGCCCGTCCGCCCTGGATGCGGCCGCGCACGTCGAGGACCAGCCTGCGCAGGTCGTCGGGGGTCGTACCGTCCGGGACCTGACCGGTGACGACCGCGATGCCGCGGACGTCCTTGGCGGACTCGGCGAGTCCGGCGGCGGCCTGCAGCACCTTCTCGGCGCGGAACTTCTCGATCTCCTTCTCGGCGTCCTTCAGCTTGCCGAGCATCGAGGAGACCTTCTCGGGGAGTTCCTCCGAGCGGCCCTTGAGCAGCTCGGTCAGCTGGTTGACGACCGTGTGCTCGCGGGCGAGGAAGTTGTAGGCGTCCACACCGACGAGGGCCTCGATACGGCGGACACCCGAGCCGATCGACGATTCGCCGAGCAGCTTCACCAGGCCCAGCTGGGCGGTGTTGTGGACGTGCGTGCCGCCGCACAGCTCCTTGGAGAAGTCGCCGATGGTCACCACGCGGACCCGCTCGCCGTACTTCTCGCCGAACTCGGCGATGGCGCCCTGCTTCTTGGCCTCGTCGATGCCCATGATGTCGGCGCGGACGTCGAGGTCGCGGGCGAGGACCTCGTTGATCTGCTGCTCGACGTCGCTCATCACGGCCGTCGGCACGGCGGACGGCGAACCGAAGTCGAAGCGGAAGCGGCCCGGCTGGTTCTCGGAACCGGCCTGGGCGGCCGTCGGCCCGAGCGCGTCACGCAGCGCCTGGTGGGTGAGGTGCGTGGCGGAGTGGGCGCGGGCGATGGCCTTGCGGCGACGGGCGTCGATGGAGGCGACGGCCTTGGCGCCGACGGTGACCTCGCCGACCTGGACGACGCCCTTGTGGACGTAGACGCCCGGGACCGGCTTCTGGCAGTCGCGGATCTCGATGACGGCACCGGAGTCGACCTTGATCTTGCCGGTGTCGCCGATCTGGCCGCCGCCCTCGGCGTAGAAGGGGGTGCGGTCGAGGACGATCTCGACCTCGTCGCCCTCGGTGGCGGCCGGCGAGGAGGTGCCGTCGACGAGGATGCCGACGACGGTGGACTCGCCCTCGGTGTCGGAGTAGCCGATGAAGTCGGTCTCGCCGACCTTGTCCGCGATCTCGCGGTAGGCGCCGGCGCCGGCGTGGCCGGTCTTCTTGGCCTGGGCGTCGGCCTTGGCGCGCTCCCGCTGCTCCTTCATCAGGCGGCGGAAGCCGTCCTCGTCCACGGAGAGGCCCTGCTCGGCGGCCATCTCCAGGGTGAGGTCGATCGGGAAGCCCCAGGTGTCGTGGAGCAGGAACGCCTTGTCACCGGCGAGGACCGTGCCGCCGGACTCCTTGGTCTCGGTGACGGCGGTGTCGAGGATGTTGGTGCCGGCCTTGAGTGTCTTGAGGAAGGCGTTCTCCTCGGCGACGGCGACCTTCTCGATGCGCTCGCGGTCGGTGACGAGCTCCGGGTACTGCTGGCCCATCATCGCGATCACGGTGTCGATGAGGTCGAGGACGACCGGGCCGGTGGCGCCGAGCAGACGCATGTTGCGGATGGCGCGGCGCATGATGCGGCGCAGGACGTAGCCGCGGCCCTCGTTGCCGGGAGTCACGCCGTCGCCGATGAGCATCACCGACGTACGCATGTGGTCCGTGACGACGCGCAGCGAGACGTCCGAGGCGTGGGCGTCGCCGTAGTGGACGCCGGTCAGCTCGGTGGCCTTCTTGATGACGGCCATCGAGGTGTCGATCTCGTACATGTTCTGCACGCCCTGCAGAATCATGGCGAGACGCTCCAGGCCGAGGCCCGTGTCGATGTTCTTGCTGGGGAGCTCGCCGAGGATCTCGAAGTTGTCCTTGCCGATGCCCTCGCCGCGCTCGTACTGCATGAAGACGAGGTTCCAGATCTCCACGTACCGCTCGTCGTTGACGGCCGGTCCGCCCTCGACGCCGAACTCCGGGCCGCGGTCGTAGTTGATCTCGGAACAGGGGCCGCACGGACCCGGGACGCCCATGGACCAGTAGTTGTCCTTCATGCCGAGGCGCTGGATGCGCTCCTTCGGCACGCCGACGACCTCGTGCCAGATGCGCTCGGCCTCGTCGTCGTCCTTGTAGACGGTGATCCAGAGGCGGTCGGCCTCAAGGCCGTAACCACCCTTGTCCTGGGGGCTGGTGAGCAGCTCCCAGGCGTACTTGATGGCGCCTTCCTTGAAGTAGTCGCCGAAGGAGAAGTTGCCGCACATCTGGAAGAACGTGCCGTGCCGGGTGGTCTTGCCGACCTCTTCGATGTCCGGGGTGCGCACGCACTTCTGGACGCTGGTGGCGCGGTCGAAGGGCGGCTTGACCTCACCCAGGAAGTAGGGCTTGAAGGGCACCATGCCGGCCGGGACGAGGAGCAGAGTCGGGTCGTCCGCGATGAGCGACGCCGAAGGGACGACGGTGTGCCCGCGCTCCTCGAAGAAGCTCAGCCAGCGGCGGCGAATCTCGGCCGACTCCATCAGTGGTCCTCATTCCGGTTGTACGAGTACGTCTGGTACGTCGAGCCCTCGACGTACTTCGGGCTGTTGCGGTTCTCGATGGCGGTGTACCGCCGGGCGGCGGGGAGTTCGGGGGCCACGTTGATACCGAGGGCCTCGCCGAGCTCGTCCTCCCGCTGGGCCATGTTGTCGCGGACGTCCAGCGCGAAGCCGACCGCGCGGTCCTTGAGCCGGTGACCGGCGTCGATGGCCTTGTTGGCGGCGGTGACGGCGAGGTTCTGAGGCGTCAGCTGCTTCAGCTTGCGGTTGACCTTGGTGGTGGCCCACACACCGGCGGCGACACCCGTGGTGAACCAGAACGTACGGCGGAACATCGGTCGGCTCAGTCCCTCTTCCCGCGGTTCTCGCGATCCTTGCGCTTCTCCCGCCGCGACGCCGGGACCGTCCGGCCCACGATCACGGTACGCCGGGACTCCTTGGCGGGCACGTCCTCCCGGCGGGCGCCCAGGGCCCGGCGGACGCCGTAGCCGAAGGCCGCGACCTTGACCAGGGGGCCACCGAAGGTGGAGGCGACGGTGGTCGACAGCGCCGACGCGTTCGACGTGACCTCCTGGACGTCCGTCGCGATCGCGTCCACCCGGTCGATCTGCGTCTGCGCGGAGCGCACCGCCGCGGAGGCGTCGGCCAGCAGCGGGACGGCCTGGTCGGTCACGTCCGCCACCAGCTTGGTGGTCGCCTTGAGCGTCTGGGCCACCCTCGCCAGCGCGACGGCGAGGAAGGAGACCAGGATCGCCCAGAAGACGGCCACCAGGATCCCGGCCACCTCTCCACCGGACACCTGGCACCTGCTCTCATGAACACCTGTAGATAACGGTGCCGAGCCTATCGCGCCGGGAACGGCGCTCCGCACCGGATTACCCTCCGCACGCGGCCGAGTTGCGCGAAGCGATTGTACGGACTGAATACGGTTCAGTACGCTCCGTATTCCATGCGGGATCATCAGCGCGGCGGCGGCTTCGCCAACGGCAATCTGCCCCTGGAGCTCAACGCCTTCGTCGGACGTGCGGCCGAACTGGCCGGGCTGGCACGGGCGCTCGACGCCGCACGGCTGGTGACCGTCACCGGGCCGGGCGGGGTCGGCAAGTCACGGCTCGCGGCCCGGGCGGCCGCGCGGTGCGCGCCGCTCGACGGGGTGTGGCGGGTGGAGCTGGCGCCGGTGCGCGACGCGGAGTTCGTCGACTACGCCGTCGTAGAAACCCTCGGTCTGAAGGATCACACGACCCGGCTGCCGCGCGAGACGCTGCTCGCGCATCTCGCCGAGCGGCAACTCCTGTTGGTTCTGGACGGGTTCGAGCATCTGGTGGACGAGTGTGCCGGGCTGGTGGCCGAGCTGCTGCGCGAGCTGCCCGGGCTGCGGGTGCTCGCGGTGGGGCGCCGCCCGCTGACGGTGGCGGGTGAGCGGGTGTTCCCGCTGGCGCCGCTGGGCGAACAGGACGCGGTCGAGCTGCTGCGCGAGCGGGCGGCGCAGCACGGGCCGGTGCCGGTGGACGGTCCGGAGGTACGGGAGCTGTGCCGGCGCCTCGACGGGATCCCCCTCGCTGTCGAGCTGGCGGCGGGGCGGCTGCGGGCGCTGTCGCCCGGGCAGTTGCTGGACCGGCTCGACGACCGGTTCCGGCTGCTGACCGGCGGCGGCCGGGACGTGCTCCCCCGCCACCAGACGCTGCGCACGGCGATCGGCTGGAGCCATGAACTGTGCACCCCGCGCGAGCGGCTGCTCTGGTCGCGTCTTTCGGTGTTCGCCGGGCCGTTCGAGCTGGAGGCCGTGGAGTACGTGTGCAGCGGGCACGGGCTGGACGCCGACGACGTCCTCGACGTGCTCGGCGAGCTGCTCGCGCAGTCGGTGCTCGGCCGCGAGGAGACACCGGTGGGCACCCGCTACCGCATGCTCGACACGGTCCGGGCGTACGGCGCCGAGTGGCTGGAGGCGACGGGGGACGCGGCCCGGCTCAGGCGGCGGCACCGGGACTGGTACCTGGGCCTCGCGACCTGGTGCGAGCTGGACTGGTTCTCGCCGCGCCAGGCCGAGGTGGCCGCACGGGTGGAGGCGGAGCTGCCGAACCTGCGGTGCGCGCTCGAACACTGCCTGAGCGAGCCCGGCGAGGCGCATCTGGGCCAGTACCTGGCGGGCTCGCTGTGGTTCTACTGGGCGGGCTGCGGGCGGCTGTCGGAGGGGCGGCACTGGCTGGAGCAGGTCGTCCAGCTGGACTCGGGCCACGAGCAGTCCCGGCTGAAGGCGCTGTGGGTGCTCGGTTACGTCGCGATCCTCCAGGGCGACAGCGTGCCCGCGCTGGCCGCGCTCGCCGAGTGCCGCGAGGAGGCGGAGCGCTCGGCCGACCCTATGGCGCTCGCGTACGCGGAGCACCGCACGGGCTGTCTCGCCCTGGTCACGGACGACATGCCGCGCGCGGAAACGCTGCTGCGCTCGGCCCTCGACCGCTACCAGGAGATCGGCGAGCTCAACAGCAACGTCCTGATGGGGCAGGTCGAGCTGGCGATGGCGCGGGCCTTCCAGGGCGATCTGCCGGGCGCGGTGCGGATGTGCGAGGACGTGCGCCGGGTCTGCGAGGACCACGGCGAGCGCTGGACCCGCTCGTACGCGCTGTTCGTCCTGGCGTACGCGGCCTGGGCCGAGGGCGATCCGGCCGCGGCCCGTGCCCTGCTCACCGACTGCCTGGGCAGCGCGCACGCGTTCCACGACCTGCTCGGCTCGGTGCTGGCGGTGGAGCTGCTGGCCCTGGTCACGGTGGTGGAGGGCGATGCCGCCGAGGCCGCGGTGCTGCAGGGCGCGGCGGGGCGGATGTGGCCGTCGGTGGGGCTGCCGCTGTTCGGCTCGGCGTACTACAACGCCCCGCACGAGCTGTGCGAGGCGACGGCCCGGGAGCGGCTGGGCGACGAGCGGTACGAGGAGTGCGTACGGGAGGGTGCGCGGCTGGTGCGGGAGGCTGCGGTGTCCCGGGCGCTGGAGCGGCGGCTGGACGCGCTGCCGGCGCCGCGCGGGCCGGTGCGGCACACGAGGGCAACCGTGCAGATGCACGAACCCGCCGCCTCCCGTGCCCGGAAGGGCGGGGAGACGGCGGGCTGAGGTGGTGCTACCGCCTGCTGAGGATGATCAGCGGGCGTAGTACTCGACGACGAGCTGCTCGTCGCAGATGACCGGAACTTCCTTGCGGTTCGGCTCACGGTCCAGGCGGAACGCCAGGGCCTTGAGGTTCACCTGCAGGTAGCGGGGGGTCTCACCGTCGGCCGCGAAGCCACCCTCGCGGGCGATCTCGAACAGCGGCTTCTGGCGGCTGCGCTCGCGGACCATCACGACGTCGTCGGGACGGACGCGGAACGAGGGCTTGTCGACCTTCTGGCCGTTGACCTCGATGTGGCCGTGAACGACCATCTGACGGGCCTGGTAGATGGTGCGGGCGATGCCCGAACGCAGGACCAGGGCGTCGAGACGGCGCTCGAGCTCCACGATCAGGGCCTCACCGGTCTTGCCCTGCACCTTGGAGGCACGCTCGTAGGCGCGGACCAGCTGGCGCTCGGAGATGTCGTACTGCGCGCGCAGACGCTGCTTCTCCAGCAGACGGACCTTGTAGTCCGAGTTCTGCTTGCGGCCACGGCCGTGCTCACCCGGCGGGTAGGGGCGGGCCTCGAAGTACTTGACGGCCTTCGGGGTCAGCGCGATGCCGAGGGCACGCGACTTCTTGACCTTGGGGCGGGACTGATTCGCCACTGTTTCTCGTTTCCTTGTTTTCGGCTCGTCAGGGTTGAGGGAGGTCGCATCCGCAGCCGGGGAAACCCGCCGGGTCCTTTGACGGACCTGGTGGGCAGCCGCTCCCTGGTCTGGGCACATACGTGCAGCACGCGAGTGGCCCACCGACCGGTCCCGTCGTACGACGAGTGGTGGTGGGCTGCCCGCGACACCAATCGAACGGTGCGCGACGCTCCTGGAACCCGCTGGGGGTTCCGGCTGACCGTCCCGTTCTGACAGCACGGGACACAGCACTCCGAGGGATTCTACAGGGTGCTCAGGACCGCTTCCGACCGAGGTGCTTCCTGGTCCACTCGACGGCGTCCGCGTACCGCGTCTCCGCCCCGTGCCGGGTCGGCGCGTAGTACTCGCGGTCCTTGAGGGCGTCCGGCGCGTACTGCTGCTCGGCGATCCCCTCGGGCAGGTCGTGCGGATACACGTACCCCTGCGCGTGCCCGAGCTTGGCGGCCCCCTTGTAGTGCCCGTCGCGCAGATGCGGCGGCACCTGCCCGGCCATTCCCTTGCGTACGTCCTCCAGGGCGGCGCCGATCGCCATGGTCGCGGCGTTCGACTTCGGGGCCAGGGCGAGGGCGATGGTGGCGTGGCTGAGGGTGAGGGCGGCCTCGGGGAAGCCGATCATGGCGACGGCCTGGGCGGCGGCGACCGCGATCGGCAGGGCATTGGGGTCGGCCAGGCCGATGTCCTCGCTCGCGGAGATCATCAGGCGGCGGGCGATGAAGCGGGGGTCCTCGCCGGCCTCGATCATACGGGCCAGGTAGTGCAGGGCGGCGTCGACGTCCGAGCCCCTGATGGACTTGATGAGGGCGCTGGCGACGTCGTAGTGCTGGTCGCCGTCGCGGTCGTACTTGACCGCGGCCCGGTCGACGACCTCCTCCAGGGTGGTGAGGGAGATCTCCGTCTCGCCCGTGTCGAGGGCGGCGCCGGCGGCGGCCTCCAGGGCGGTCAGGGCTCGGCGGGCGTCGCCGCCGGCGATGCGCAGGAGGTGGTCCTCGGTGTCCTCGGGCAGGGCGACGGCGTCCTTCAGGCCGCGCTCGTCGCTCAGCGCGCGCTTGAGGAGCCCGCGGACGTCCTCGTCGGTGAGGGGTTCGAGGGTGAGGAGCAGGGAGCGGGACAGGAGCGGGGAGATCACCGAGAAGTACGGGTTCTCGGTCGTCGCCGCGATCAAGGTCACCCAGCGGTTCTCGACCGCGGGGAGCAGGGAGTCCTGCTGGGCCTTGCTGAAGCGGTGGATCTCGTCGAGGAAGAGGACGGTCTCCTTGCCGTATCCCCCGGTGGCGCGGCGGGCGCCGTCGATGACCGCGCGGACCTCCTTGACGCCCGCGGTGATCGCCGACAGCTCGACGAAGCGCTTGTTGGTGGCCTTCGAGACGACATAGGCGAGGGTGGTCTTGCCGGTGCCGGGCGGGCCCCAGAGGATCACCGAGGACGGGCCCGCCGGGCCGCCCGCGCCCTCGCCGACCAGTCGGCGCAGGGGCGAGCCGGGCTTGAGCAGGTGCTGCTGGCCCACCACCTCGTCGAGGGTGCGCGGGCGCATCCGCACCGCCAGGGGGCTCCCGGTCGGGTCCTTCTCCTGGCGTTCTTCGGCGGCGGCGGTGAACAGGTCGGGCTCCACGCTGAAACCCTAAATCACCGCACTGACAATCCCTCCGGGCCCTTGCAAAGACCGGGTCAGCTGGTCCAGAAGTCCCACCAGCGCGTGAGCACCAGCATGCCGATGATCCCGATGTGCAGGACCGGCACGACCCAGGTGAACTCGCCGAAGAAGCTCTTCAGCCAGCGCGGGGTCGGCAGGAAGTCGTTGCGGATGTTGAACGAGGTGACGTACCAGAACATCGTGATCGTCGCGACCCAGGCCAGCGAGCACCACAGGCACAGGGCGTTGATCCGGTACAGGGACTGGAACTGCAGCCAGGTGCAGAAGGCGACGCCGAAGAGCGTGCCGAAGTTGAAGGTGAGCCAGTACCAGCGCGGGAAGCGGGCGCGGGTCAGCAGGCTCACGCCGACACAGATGACGATGCCGTAGCAGACCAGGCCGAGCATCGGGTTGGGGAATCCGAAGGCGGCGGCCTGCTTGGACTCCATGACGCTGCCGCAGGAGACGACCGGGTTGAGGCTGCAGCCGGGCGTGTAGCTCTTGCCCGCGACCTTGGCCTCCAGCAGCTTGAACTTGTCGGCCGTGATGACCCACGCCGCGAGCAGGCCGGCCGCGCCGGTGATGATCAGCAGCAGCGAGAACGCACGGCTGCCGCCCACCGTCCGGGGCCCGTCGGGCGCGTGCTCCTCGGAGGGCTCGGGCTCGGTGGAGACGTCCTTGACTGTCGTCTTGCTCATCACGCCGATTCCGTCTGCTTGAGAGTTGGACCTTCTTCGGGCAGGGGCCATTGTGCCGCACTGGAGCCGCTGTCCACCGTTCGGTGGACATAAGGAAGTACGCACGGTCGTCCCTGAGCGTTCGGTTCCGGACGAGGCTCGTCGCATGACAGCACACGCGAACGAACTCGCGGTGGACGTACGGGGGCTGCGCAAGCAGTACGGGGACGTGACCGCGGTGGACGGCATCGATCTCGGCATCCGCCGGGGCGAGGTGTTCGGCCTGCTCGGACCCAATGGCGCGGGCAAGAGCACCACGGTGGAGATCCTCCAGGGCAACCGGGACCGGGACGGGGGCGAGGTGTCGGTGCTGGGGTCCGATCCGGCGACCGGCACGCGCGCGTGGAGGTCCCGTGTCGGAATCGTCTGGCAGGACGAATCGGCGCCCGCGGAGTTGACGGTGCGCGAGACCGTACGGCACTTCGCGCGCTACTACCCGCGGCCGCGCGACCCCGAGGAGGTCATCGGTCTGGTGGGTCTGGAGGCCAAGGCGGACAGCCGCATCAAGGCTCTGTCGGGCGGCCAGCGCCGCCGTCTCGACGTGGCCCTGGGGGTGATCGGCGACCCCGAGCTGCTGCTCCTGGACGAGCCGACGACCGGCTTCGACCCGGCGGCCCGGCGGCAGTTCTGGGACCTGATCCGGCTGCTCTCCGACGAGGGCACGACCATCGTGCTGACCACGCACTACCTGGAGGAGGCGGAGGCGCTCGCCGACCGGCTCGCGGTCGTCGCCAAGGGGCGGGTCGTCGCGGAGGGCGAGCCGGGCGCGCTGCGCGAGCGGTACGGCACCGGGGCCACCGTGCGGTGGACCGAGGCCGACGGCAGCCCGCGCGAGGAACTCACGGACACCCCGACCAGGACGGTCGCCGAGCTGATGCGCCGTTTCGACGGCGAGATCCCGGGGCTGCTGGTGACCCGCCCCACCCTGGAGGACGTGTACCTCCGGCTGACCGGACAGGAGGACGCGCGATGACGACGACCGCCGCACCGACCCGGACCGAGGCGCCCGCGGGGCGGCTGCCCGGGGCGTGGGGGCTGGGCTTCCAGCGGGGTCTGCTGGAGATCAAGCAGTTCTTCCGCCAGCGCGACCAGGTGGTCTTCACCTTCTCCTTCCCGGTCGTCTTCCTGTTCCTGTTCGCGTCGATCTTCCACGACGACGTGCACGGCAGCGGCGTCACCGCCTCGCAGTTGTACGTCCCCGCGATGATGGCCTCCGGCATCATGTCGACGAGCTTCCAGTCGCTCGGCATCTCGATCGCCGTGGAGCGCGACGAGAAGGTGCTGCGCCGGCTGCGGGGCACGCCGATGCCACCGGCCGCGTACTTCCTCGGCAAGATCTGGCTGGTTCTGTTCACCGGGATCGTGGAGACGGCGATCCTGCTGCTCGTCGGGACCGGCTTCTACGGCGTCGACCTGCCGACGGACGCGTCCCGCTGGTTCGACTTCGCGTGGATCTTCGTGCTCGGGCTGACCGGGTGCTCGCTGCTGGGCATCGCGATCAGCTCGGTGCCCAAGTCGGCGAAGAGCGCGAGCTCGGTCGTCGTACTCCCGTTCCTGGTCCTGCAGTTCATCTCCGGGGTGTACATCTCGATCGACACGATCCCGGACTGGATGCTGAACATCGGCGCCCTGTTCCCGCTGAAGTGGCTGTGCCAGGGGCTGCGGGGCGTGTTCCTGCCCGACTCGGCGCGGGTGCTGGAGCAGGCGGGGAGCTGGGAGTTCGGGCGGATCGCGCTGGTGCTCGGGGCGTGGTGCGTCGGAGGATTGGTGCTGTGTCTGCTGACGTTCCGCTGGAAGGACCGGCGCACGGGATGAGCGGCCCGGCCGTGGCGCGTGACGTGCACGCCTGGGACCGGACGATCCGGCTCTGGGACGCGTACTTCGCGGTCGCCTGGGCGGCCACGCTCGCCTTCGTGCTCAACGCGGCGCACCCGGCCACTCCGGTCCGGGTGGCCGCGACCCTGCTGCTGGTGCCGCTGGTGCCCTGGTACGTGGTGGTGGGGCGCCCGCTGCTCCAGGAGGACCCGCCGGAGCAGCGGCGGGCGTTGCGCTATCTCGCCGGGGCGAGCGCGCTGTTCCTGCCGTCCGCCGTGCTGGTCGGCGAGACCCGGCTGATGGCGTTCGCGCTCATCCCCCAGTGCTTCATGACCCTGCGCATGCGGTGGTCCCTGGTGGTCGTCACCGTGATCAACCTGGCGCCGGTCGCGGGCTGGGCGCTGCTGTGGCGGCCGGACGCCGAGGCGCTGATCGCCAACTTCCTGTTCTCCGCGGTCACCCTCGTCTTCTCCGTGGTGATCGGCAGCTGGATCATCCGCATCATCGAACAGAGCATGGAGCGGGCGGAGTTGATCGCCGAGCTGGACGCGAGCCGCCACGAGATCTCCCGGCTGTCCGCCGCGCACGGCGCGTCGACCGAGCGCGAACGCATGGCCCGGGAGATCCACGACACCCTCGCGCAGGGCTTCACCAGTCTGCTGATGCTGATCCAGGCGGTGGAGGCCGAGCTGGACGACGACCTCCCGCAGGCCCGCCGCCATCTCGCCCTGATGGACGAGACGGCCCGGCAGAACCTCGCCGAGGCCCGCGCCCTGGTCGCCGGCGGCTCCCCCGCCGACCTGGACGGTGCCTCCCTCCCGGACGCCCTGCACCGCCTCGCCGCCCGCCACGGGGCGACCCTGGACGTGACCGGCCCGGTACGCCCGCTGCCCGCGGGCCCCGAGGTGGTGGCGCTGCGCTCCTGCCAGGAGGCCCTGGCCAACGCCCGCAAGCACGCGGGGAGTTCGGCGGCGGTGGGCATAGCGCTGACCTACGCCGACGACACCCTCACCCTCTCCGTACGGGACGACGGCTGCGGCTTCGACCCGGCCACCCCCTGCGAGGGCTACGGTCTCGCCGGACTGCGCGCCCGCGCCACGGAGGTCGGCGGCACGGCCCGTATCCGCAGCGCCCCGGGCGACGGCACGACCGTGACCGTCAGCCTGCCGGTATCCCCGTCGAGGAGCTCTTCGTGATCCGCATCATCCTGGCCGACGACCACCCCGTCGTACGGGAGGGTCTGCGGGCGATGCTCAGCGCCGAACCGGACCTGGAGGTGATCGCCGACGCGGCGAGCGGCCCGCAGGCGGAGGCACTCGCCGCCGAACTCCGGCCCGACATCGTGCTGATGGACCTGCGCATGCCGGGCGGTGGCGGCGTGGACTCGATCGTACGGATGACCGAGGCCGCGCTCCCGTGCCGGGTGATCGTCCTGACGACGTACGAGACGGACCGCGACATCCTGCGCGCGGTGGAAGCCGGAGCGGCCGGCTACCTGCTCAAGGACATGCCCCGCGCCGAACTGGCGGAAGCGGTACGGTCAGCGGCCCGCGGCGAGACGGTACTGGCCCCGTCGGTCGCGGCCCGCCTGGTCGACCAACTCCGCACCAAGCCGGACCGCCCCCGGCTCTCCGAACGGGAAACAGCGGTACTGCGACTGGTGGCGGAGGGCTGCACGAACGCGGAGATCGGGCGCCGGTTGTTCATCGGTGAGTCGACCGTGAAGACACACCTGCTGCGGATCTTCGGGAAACTCGGCGTCGACGACCGGACCGCCGCGGTGACCAACGCCATGCGCCATGGGTTGCTGGACCAATGACGGGCTTCACCGGCTGCCGCACGAACGCGGAGATCGGGCGCTGGCCGCGCGGCGGTAGCCGCAAATCGACAGGGCCATCGGTGAGTCGACCGTGAAGACCCATCTCCTGCGTGTCTTCGGCAAGTTGGGTGTGGCCGACCGCACGGCAGCTGTCACCAGTGCCATGCGGTACGGCCTTCTGGACTGACTCAGCCCAGGCGGGACTCCAGTTCCGCCACGATCTCGTTCACGCCGACCGCCGTCTGCTCGCCGGACTCCATGTCCTTGAGCTGTACGACGCCCTCGGCGAGGTCGCGTTCGCCGGCGACCACCGTGTAGCGGGCGCCGCTGCGGTTGGCGTTCTTCATCGCGCCCTTGAGGCCCTTGGCGCCGTAGGAGAAGTCCGCGGCGATGCCGAGCTTGCGCAACTCGGTGACCTTGGCGAACAGGATCCGCCGGGCCTCCTCGCCGAGCGGCACCGCGTAGACACTCGTGGCGGACGGGATGTCCAGCTCCACGCCCTCCGCCTCCAGCGCCAGGACCGTGCGGTCGACGCCGAGGGCCCAGCCGACGGACGGCAGCGCGGGACCGCCGATCATCTCCGACAGACCGTCGTAACGACCGCCGCCGCCCACCGCGGACTGGGATCCCAGACCGTCGTGCACGAACTCGAAGGTGGTACGGGTGTAGTAGTCCAGGCCCCGGACCAGCTTCGGGTCGTCCTCGAACGAAACGCCCGCCGCCGTGATCAGCTCGCGGACCTCCTCGTGGTACGCCTTGCACGCGTCGCAGAGGTAGTCGCGCAGCAGCGGGGCGTCACCGAGCTGCTTCTGGACCGACTCGCGCTTGTCGTCGAGGACGCGGAGGGGGTTGATCTCCGCCCGGCGCTGGGTGTCCTCGTCCAGGTCGAGGCCGCGCAGGAAGTCCTGGAGGGCGGCCCGGTACACCGGACGGCACTCCTTGTCGCCCAGGCTGTTCAGCAGGATGCGGAAGTTGCTCAGCCCCAGCGAGCGGTACGCCTGGTCGGCCAGGATGATCAGCTCGGCGTCCAGCGCCGGGTCCTCCGCGCCGATCGCCTCGGCGCCGACCTGCGAGAAGTGCCTGTAACGGCCCTTCTGCGGGCGCTCGTAGCGGTAGTAGGAGCCGGAGTACCAGAGCTTGACCGGCAGGTTGCCGAGCTTGTGCAGGTTGGCCTCGAGCGCCGCGCGCAGCACGGACGCCGTGCCCTCGGGGCGCAGGGCGAGCCTGTCGCCGCCCTTGGTCTCGAAGGCGTACATCTCCTTGGTCACGATGTCGGTGGACTCGCCGACACCGCGCGCGAAGAGCTCCACGCTCTCGAAGCCGGGGGTCTCGATGTAGCCGTAACCGGAGTTGCGCAGCGGCGCGGCGATCGCCTCGCGGACCGCCAGGTACTTGGCGCTGTCCGGCGGGATCAGGTCGTACGTGCCCTTGGGGGCCTTGAAGGTGCTCACGGGAAGTCTCTCGTCACATTCCTCGTCGGGGAGCGGGCTGGGCTCCCTGGCCGGCGGCCACCTGCCGCAAGTACGGGTTGGTGGCGCGCTCCTGGCCGATGGTCGTCTGGGGGCCGTGGCCGGACAGCACCACGGTCGAGTCGTCGAGCGGCAGGCACACGCGGGCCAGCGAGTCGAGCATCTCGGCCATGTCACCGCCGGGCAGGTCGGTGCGTCCGATGGAGCCGGCGAAGAGCAGATCGCCCGAGAAGAACACCGCGGGGATGTCCGTCGTCTCGGGCATCTGGAAGGTCACCGACCCCTTGGTATGGCCCGGCGCGTGCGCGACGGAGAACTCCAGGCCCGCGAGCGCCAGCCGCGTGCCGTCGGTCAGCTCCCGCACGTCGTCCGGCTCCCCCACGGTCAGCTCGCCCATCAGCGGCATGCCGATGGAGCGGCCGAGGGCCTTCTCCGGGTCCGCCATCATGTAGCGGTCCTCGGGGTGGATCCACGCGGGCACGTCGTGCGCGCCGCACACCGGGACGACCGAGGCCACGTGGTCGATGTGGCCATGGGTGAGGACGACGGCGACGGGCTTGAGCCGATGCTTCTTCAGCGCTTCCTCGACGCCTTCGGTGGCCTGGTGGCCCGGGTCGATGATCACGCACTCCTCACCGGCGGCGGGGGCGACGAGATAACAGTTCGTCCCCCAGGCCCCGGCGGGGAACCCGGCAATGAGCACGATCGTCCTTCGTTGTGTCGATACGGGCGGCTGCAGCTGTGGTCAACGAACGGATACAGCTGCCGTCAGAGCCTACCGGCGCTGCCGAATCCTCAGCGAACCCATATACGGTACGGGGCACACGCAGGCGGTCGGCCCACCAGTCGCACGCGTACCGGTCGGCGTACGAGAGGCATGAGGAGAAAACCCCGTGGTCACCCAGGAACAGCGGAAGCGGCAGCTCGCGCGGGAGAAGTTCTTGCGGCAGCAGCAGCGGCGCACGGAGGCGCGGCGCAAGGCGCGCATGCGCAACTCGGTGATCGCCTCGGTGCTGGGCGTGGTCGTGATCGGCAGCGTGGCGATCTACACGACCGGCGTGCTGAAGAACGACGACAAGGCCGACGCGAGCTCGCAGACGACGCCGAGCGCGGCGGCCACCAGCAAGGCGCCGGACCCGTGCGAGAAGGCCGCCGCGGGCTCCGTGAAGAAGCTCAGCTGGAAGAAGGAACCGGCGGTCACCATCGACAAGTCGGCGAAGTACACGATGAAGCTCGCCACGACGTGCGGTGACATAGACATCGCGCTCAACGCGTCGGCGGCCCCGCACACCGTGAACTCCTTCGACTTCCTGGCCGGAAAGGGCTACTTCGACCACACGAAGTGCCACCGCCTCACCACCAACGGCATCTACGTGCTGCAGTGCGGCGACCCCACGGGCAGCGGCAGCGGCGGCCCCGGCTACACGATTCCGGACGAGAACCTGAAGGACAAAAGCCTGAAGGGCGGCGTCTACCCGGCGGGCACGGTCGCCATGGCGAACACCGGGCAGAAGCACACCGGCGGCAGCCAGTTCTTCCTCGTCTATCAGGACAGTCAGCTGCCGGCCAGCTACACACCGTTCGGCACCGTTTCCGAATCGGGCATGAAGGTGCTGAAGAAAATCGCCGCGGCGGGCGAGAGCACGGGCCAGGGCGACGGAGCCCCGAACGCGACGGTCGTGATCAACAAGGCGACGGTCACGAAATCCTGACCCCGTCAGCACCGCTTCGGGGTCGCATCACGACCCCGAGGTGCGAAATTTCGGTCGCGCGGGATGCGGACAGGCAACCCGCCGGTCGCCTATGTTGGCCGTGACGAAACTGTGGACGATGCCCGGGGGCGGTGAGGCCCCTCGCAGGCATCATGTGGAGGAGGCGCTGTGAGCAGCGACCCGTGGGGCCGCGTCGACGAGACGGGGACCGTGTACGTGCGTACGGCCGACGGCGAGCAGGTCGTCGGTTCCTGGCAGGCCGGCTCTCCTGAGGAGGCGCTGGCCTATTTTGAACGCAAGTACGAGGGCCTGGTTGTCGAGATCGGCCTCCTCGAGAAGCGCGTGAAGACCACCGACCTGTCGGCGAAGGACGCGCAGACCGCGATCGACCACATCCGTGAGCAGGTCGACGCGCACCACGCGGTCGGCGATCTGGACGCCCTGAAGGTCCGTCTGGACAAGCTGGTCGCGACGGTCGACGCGCGGCGCGAGGAGCGCAAGCAGCAGCGCGCGAAGCAGTCCGACGAGGCGCGGCACGCCAAGGAGGAGCTGGTCGTCGAGGCGGAGCAGCTGGCCCAGTCCGACCAGTGGCGGGCCGCCGGTGAGCGGCTGCGGGCCCTGGTGGACACCTGGAAGGGTCTGCCGCGGCTCGACCGCAAGTCGGACGACGAGCTGTGGCACCGCTTCTCGCACGCCCGCTCGGCGTTCTCCAAGCGCCGCAAGGCCCACTTCGCGGCGCTCGACGCGCAGCGCGAGGAAGCCCGCAAGACCAAGGAGCGGCTGGTCGCCGAGGCCGAGTCGCTGTCCGGATCGACGGACTGGGGCCCGACGGCCGCGCGCTACCGCGAGCTGATGACGGAGTGGAAGGCCGCGGGCCGCGCCCAGCGCGAGCACGAGGACGACCTGTGGAACCGTTTCCGCGGTGCCCAGGACATCTTCTTCGCCGCCCGCAGCTCGGTCTTCGCGGAGCGGGACGCCGAGCAGTCGGAGAACCTGAAGCTGAAGGAGGAGCTGGCCGAGGAGGCCGAGAAGATCCTCCCGGTGACGGACCTCAGGACGGCGCGTGCCGCGTTCCGCTCGATCAACGAACGCTGGGAGGCCATCGGCCACGTCCCGCGGGACGCCCGGCCGAAGGTCGAGGGCCGGATGCACGCGGTGGAGCGGGCGATCCAGGAGGCCGAGGAGGCCGAGTGGCGCCGCACCAACCCGGAGGCACGCGCGCGTGCCGAGGGCCTCACCGGCCAGCTCCAGGCGGCCGTGGACAAGCTGCGGGGCCAGATCGAGCAGGCCCGCGCCCAGGGCAACAACGCGAAGGCCGACAAGCTGGAGCGTGAGCTGGAGGGCCGCCAGGCGCTCCTGGACCAGGCACTGAAGGGTCTGCAGGAGTTCGGCGGCTAGATCGGCTCGCATTGATGCCTGTACGACGAGAGGGGCCCCGTACATCGCGTACGGGGCCCCTCTCGTCGTATGCCCTATGACCTGCGCGCCGACGTCACGCGGTACACGTCGTACACGCCCTCCACGCCCCGCACGGCCTTCAGTACGTGCCCGAGGTGCTTGGGGTCGCCCATCTCGAAGGTGAAGCGGGAGGTGGCGACCCGGTCGCGGGACGTCTGGACGGCCGCCGACAGGATGTTGACGTGCTGGTCGGACAGGACGCGGGTGACGTCCGAGAGGAGCCGGGAGCGGTCCAGGGCCTCGACCTGGATGGCGACCAGGAAGACCGAGGACTGGGTGGGCGCCCACTCGACCTCGAGGATGCGCTCGGGTTCGCGGGACAGTGACTCCACGTTCACGCAGTCGCTGCGGTGAACCGATACTCCGCTACCGCGTGTGACGAAGCCGATGATGGGGTCGCCGGGGACGGGAGTACAACAGCGGGCCAGCTTGACCCACACGTCCTCGACGCCCTTGACGATGACGCCCGGGTCGGCGCTGGAGCGGCGCTTACGGCTGCGGCTGCGGGTCGGCGGGACCGACTCGTCGATCTCCTCGGTGGCCGCCTCCTCGCCGCCGAGCGCGGAGACCAGCTTCTGCACGACGTTCTGCGCGGAGACATGGCCCTCGCCGATCGCCGCGTACAGCGCGGAGATGTCCGGATAGCGCATCTCGTGCGCGAGCGTGACCAGGGAGTCGCCGGTGAGGATGCGCTGGATCGGCAGGTTCTGCTTGCGCATCGCGCGGACGATGGCGTCCTTGCCCTGCTCGATCGCCTCGTCGCGGCGCTCCTTGGAGAACCAGGCGCGGATCTTGTTCCGGGCGCGGGGCGACTTGACGAAGCCGAGCCAGTCGCGGGACGGGCCGGCGCCGGCCGCCTTGGAGGTGAAGACCTCCACCAAGTCGCCGTTGTCCAGGGTGGATTCGAGGGGTACGAGGCGGCCGTTGACCCGTGCTCCTATGGTCCGGTGGCCGACCTCCGTGTGGACCGCGTACGCGAAGTCCACCGGTGTGGCCCCGGCCGGGAGCGCTATGACGTCGCCCTTCGGCGTGAAGACGAAGACCTCGTTACGGGACAGGTCGAAGCGCAGGGACTCCAGGAACTCGCCCGGGTCCTCGGTCTCCTTCTGCCAGTCCAGGAGCTGGCGCAGCCACGCCATGTCGTTGAGGTGGTCGTCCTTCTTGCCGGCCTTGGGCACGTCGGTGCGCACCTTGGAGGCTCCGGCGACGGCCTCCTGCTTGTACTTCCAGTGCGCGGCGATGCCGTACTCGGCGCGGCGGTGCATGTCGAACGTGCGGATCTGGAGTTCGACCGGCTTGCCGTTGGGGCCGATGACCGTCGTGTGCAGCGACTGGTACATGTTGAACTTGGGCATCGCGATGTAGTCCTTGAACCGCCCCGGAACCGGGTTCCAGCGGGCGTGGACGGTGCCCAGGGCCGCGTAGCAGTCGCGGACGGTGTCGACGAGGACTCGGATGCCGACGAGGTCGTAGATCTCCGCGAAGTCGCGACCTCGTACGATCATCTTCTGGTAGACGCTGTAGTAGTGCTTCGGGCGGCCGGTGACCGTCGCCTTGATGCGGGCCGCGCGCAGGTCCTGCTGGACCTCGTCGGTCACTATGGCCAGGTACTCGTCACGCTTGGGCGCCCGCTCGGCGACGAGCCGCACGATCTCGTCGTACATCTTGGGGTAGAGGATCGCGAAGGCGAGGTCCTCCAGCTCCCACTTGATGGTGTTCATGCCCAGGCGGTGGGCGAGCGGCGCGTAGATCTCGAGGGTCTCGCGCGCCTTCTTCTCCTGCTTCTCGCGCTTGAGGTAGCGCATGGTGCGCATGTTGTGCAGGCGGTCGGCGAGCTTGATGACCAGGACGCGCGGGTCCTTGGCCATGGCGACGACCATCTTGCGCACGGTCTCGGCCTGCGCGGCCTCGCCGAACTTGACCTTGTCCAGCTTGGTGACGCCGTCGACGAGCAGGGCGACCGAGTCGCCGAAGTCGCGGCGGAGCTGGTCGAGGCCGTACTCGGTGTCCTCGACGGTGTCGTGCAGCAGACCGGCCATGAGAGTGGCCGGATCCATACCCAGCTCGGCGAGGATCGTCGTCACCGCGAGCGGGTGCGTGATGTACGGGTCGCCGCTCTTGCGCTTCTGGCCGCGGTGCCAGCGTTCGGCGACCTGGTAGGCCTTCTCGATCTGGCGGAGGGTGGCCGTCTCGATCTTCGGGTCGTTGCTGCGCACTATCCGCAGCAGCGGTTCCAGGACCGGGTTGTACGGGTTGGAGCGCTGGACGCCGAGGCGGGCGAGGCGGGCACGGACGCGGTTGGAGGAGCCGGTACGGGGCTGGCCGGTGTTCGGGCGGACCGCGGCGGGGGTGGGGACCGGGCGCTCGGGCGGGGCCGGCTTGGGGCGCGACTGCTCGGCGGACTTGTCGACGGGCGCGGACTGGGCGTGCTCGACCGGCCCGGCACTGTCGTTCTTCGGCTGCGGTGTGCTCGGCGCGGGCTTGGCCGCGGCTGCCGAGGCGGGCTCGGGCTTGGCGGCGGTCAGGTTCTGGGCCTCGTCTGGCAAGAGGACTCCTCGTGCGCGATCCGGGTCCCCCGGTCAGGCTCCGGAGACCCCATGGTAGCGATCCTGGGCTCCGGGATCGCCTTCAGGCCAATGTGAGGGACGTCTACCCGAGTAACACGGGGGGCTACCGCCGGCATTCCGGGAGGTGAAGCGGGGGTGCCCGAAGGGTGTGCAACACGGAACGGCCGCCCCGGACAGATGCCGGGGCGGCCGTTCTCGTATCGCTTACGAGGCGTGCTGCGGGCGTCAGACCACCAGCAGGGCCTCCAGTGGGGCGCCGCCGAGAGCCGGCTCCAGGCGGGCCCGGCCCGAGAGGAAGCCCAGCTCCATGAGGACCGCCAGGCCCGCCACCTCGGCGCCCGCCCGGCGGATCAGCTCGATGGACGCTTCCGCCGTGCCGCCCGTCGCCAGGACGTCGTCGACGATCAGGATGCGGTCGTCGGCCGACAGGTCCTCGGCGTGGACCTCGATCTCCGCCGAGCCGTACTCCAGGTCGTACGCCTGGCTGAGCGTGGCTCCGGGGAGCTTGCCCGCCTTGCGTACGGGGATGAAGCCGAGGCCGGCCCGGACGGCGACCGGGGCGCCCAGGATGAAGCCCCGGGCCTCCAGGCCGACGACCTTGGTGGCGCCGGTGCTGGTGGCGATCTCCGCCAGCGCGCCGGTGAGCGCCGTGAAGGCGGCCGGGTCGGCCAGGAGCGGGGTGATGTCCTTGAACATCACACCCGGCTCCGGGTAGTCGGCCACGTCACGGATGCGGCTGAGCAGCAGCTCCTCGATGCCGGTCACCGCGCGCGCTTCCCGGAGGGACGGCCACGGCCGCGGTTGCGGGACGCCGGCTGGTTGCGCGGGCCGACGACCGCCGGGGCGGCGTCCTCCGGCTCCTCGTCGTGCAGCAGGTCCGCGCCGCGGGCCTCCGCCTGCTCCTCCTCGCTGGCCGCCTGGGCGCGCTTGGCGAGGACGCGCTTCTTGAGCGCCTTCATCTGCGGCTCGCGCTCCTTGAGGTCGGCGACGAGCGGCGTGGCGATGAAGATCGAGGAGTACGCACCGGCCGCGAGGCCGACGAACAGCGACAGCGAGATGTCGTTGAGCATGCCGGCGCCGAGGATGCCGCCACCGATGAAGAGCAGGCCGCCGACCGGCAGCAGCGCGACGACGGTCGTGTTGATGGACCGCATCAGGGTGCTGTTGATCGAGCGGTTGGCGACGTCGCTGAAGGTCCAGCGGGTCTGCTTGGTGATGTCCTTCGTCTGCTCCTTGAGGCTGTCGAAGACGACGACCGTGTCGTAGAGCGAGTAACCGAGGATGGTGAGCAGACCGATCACGGTGCCCGGTGTGACCTCGAAGCCGACGAGGGCGTAGATACCGGTGGTGATGGTGATGTCGTGGATCAGGGCGACGAGCGCCGCCACGGCCATGCGCCACTCGAAGGCGATCGCCAGGTAGATCACGACGAGGACCATGAAGATCGCCAGGCCCTGCCAGGCCTTGTTGGCGATCTGGTCGCCCCAGCTCGGGCCGACCAGGTCGGCGTTGATGTTCTCCGAGTCGACCTTCAGGTCGGTGGCGAGCTTGTCCTTGATCGCGTCGGACTTGTCGGTGTCGATGCCCGCGATCTGGATGCGCAGGCTGCCGTCGCCGAGCTTCTGGACGATCGCGTCGTGGCCGGACGCGTCCTCCGCGAAGCTCTCGGCCGAGGCGACCGAGGTGGTCATGTGCTTCGGGGTGGTGAAGACCGCGCCGCCCTGGAACTCGATGCCCATGTTCAGGCCGCGCACCGCCAGGCCGAGGATGGCCGTGATGGTGATCAGGATGGAGACGCCGTACCAGATCTTGCGCTTTCCGACGAAGTCGTAGCCGACCTCGCCGCGGTGCAGACGGGCGCCGAGGCTGCCGAGTTTCGACATCTCACGCTTCCTTCGGGTCGACGGGGGCGGAACGACGGGTGCGGCGCAGCGGTGGCTTGGCGCCGAGGGCCTTCGGGTCGAGGCCGGACCACTTGTGGCCCTGGGCGAAGAACTTCCGGCGGGCGAGGATCGTCATCAGCGGCTTGGTGAACAGGAAGACGACGACCACGTCGAGCACGGTGGTCAGACCGAGCGTGAACGCGAAGCCCTGGACCTTGCCGACGGTCACGATGAACAGCACCGCGGCGGCGAGGAACGACACGAAGTCGGAGACCAGGATGGTGCGCCGGGCGCGCGGCCAGGCCCGCTCGACGGCCGGGCGCAGCGAGCGGCCCTCGCGGATCTCGTCCCTGATGCGTTCGAAGAACACGATGAACGAGTCCGCGGTGATGCCGATCGCGACGATCGCACCGCAGACGGCCGGCAGGTTCAGCGCGAAGCCGATGGCCGGGCCGAGCAGGGACATGATCACGTAGGTGAGGATCGCGGAGACCAGCAGCGACGGGATGGCGATGACCGACAGGCCCCGGTAGAAGATCAGCAGGTAGATGACGACCAGCGCGAGGCCGATCGCGCCCGCGATCAGACCGGCGTGCAGCTGCTCGCCGCCGAGCGCGGCGGTCACCGTGGTGACGCTGTCCTCCTTGAAGGTCAGCGGCAGGGCGCCGTACGACAGCATGTTGGCGAGGCTCTGCGCCTCTTCCTGGGTGAAGCTGCCGGAGATCTCCGCGCTGCCGCCGGTGAGCGCCTCGCTGACCGAGGGGTCGGAGACGACGTCACCGTCGAGGACGATGGCGAACTGGTTCTGCGGCGACTGGTTCTGCGCGAGCTGTCCGGTGATGGTGCCGAACTTCTTGGTGCCCTTGCCCGTGAAGTCCATGGTCACGGTCCAGCCGGCGGCGGTCGTCGTGTTGAAGACGGCCTGGGCCTTCTTCACGTCGGTGCCGTCGACCGCGGCCGGGCCGAGGATGTACTTCTGCCACTGGCCCTGCGAGTTCTGGCCGCAGGCGACCGTGGAGTCGGTGGGCTTGACGCCCTTGCCGGCGGTGGCGCGGACCGACTTCTTGGTGCAGTCCAGGGCGGTGTACTCGGCCTCCAGCTTGGCGGCCGCGGCGTCTGTGGCGGAGCTGCTGCTCGCGGACGGGGAGGCGCTCGCGGAGGCGCTGGAGGAGGCCTTCGCGCTGGACGAGGCGGTGGCGCTGGGCGTCGAGTCGGCCTTCAGGGCGTCCGTGACAGCGCGGCCCTGCGAGGTGGCGGTGGCCGACGGGGTCGAGGAGGTCGCCTTGTCGGTGGCCTTCTCGGACGCGCTGCTGGAGGGGCTGCTCGAAGCGCTGCTGGAGCTGCTCGGCGACGGCGTGGTCGTGGCCGCCGCGCCGGAGAGCTCGGTGGCGATCACCGGGCGGAAGTACAGCTTGGCGGTGGTGCCGACCTGCTCGCGTGCTTCCTTGGAGTTCGTGCCCTTGGGGATGTTGACGATGATGTTCTTGTCGCCCTGGGTCTGAACCTCGGCCTCCGAGACACCAAGACCATTGACACGGCGGTTCATGATGTCGACCGCGGTGTCCATGTTGGTCTTGTTGATCGCGGATTCCTGGCCCTTCTCCGGGACCGCCCGCAGCGTGATGCTCGTACCACCGGCCAGGTCGATGCCCAGCCGCGGTGTGGTGTGTCCGGAGGCGAACATGCCGCCGGTGAGCGCCACGATGGCGATCAGGATGAGGGCCAGCGAGCGCCCCGGCTTGCTCTGGGCGCTCGCGCTCCGGCCCTTCTTAGGTGCTGCCACCTTCTCGTACTCCCTCTCGGGCCGCTCCGCGCCGGGTCAGCGCGGTGGCGGCCATGACATGGTGTCGGGATCCCCGTGTGCGAGATGCGCACGTCCAGGGGCGCGCGGGGTCTGCCGCGCGTCCCTGGAGTGACTACTTCGCCTCGGAGTCGCCGTCGGTCTTCTTCGGCTCCTCGTCCGACTTCGCCTCGGCGGCGACGGTCTCGTCGGCCGAGTCCTCGGGCGCGTCCTTCTTGCCGAGGTCGACGGACTTGTCGTCGGAGGCGGCGGCAGCTTCGTCGGCGGAGTCGTCGGTCTCGGTGAGGGAGGAGGCGTCGTCCGGGACGACGTCGGAGTCGGACTTCAGGTCGTGCTCGATGCCGTGCACGATGCGGTTGTACTCGTCGTCGCTGAGCACGGAACCGATGGCGTTCTTCGCGAAGAGGAGCTCGACGCCCGGGCCGGCGTCCAGGAGGACCGTGTCCTCGTTGACCTCCTTGACCGTCGCGTACATGCCCCCGATCGTGCGGACGCCGCTGCCGGGCTGCATCTCGTTGCGCATCTGGGCGGCCTGCGCCTGCTTGCGCTTGGCCGAGCGGGTCATGAGGAACATGGCCCCGATGAGCACGATGAACGGGAGGAGCATGGTGATATTCACGGGACGGAGTTTCCTTCGCACGACCGCGATGGAGAGCGGCCTCATGGATGGGGGTATGTATACCGCCGACAAAGGCGGCATCGGCGGAGTCTAAGCGAGTCCGCGCGCATGGAACAACGCTCAGCATGGCACCTGGGTTCCTGACCCGGCCAATGCCCGCGCCGTCACAATGGCATCACGTCCCGAACAGGTCCTGTTGTCCGTTTCCTGTGCCCGCGGAGCGGGGCGGGGTGAGACCGAGATGCGCCCATGCGGCGGGGGTGCCGACCCGTCCGCGCGGGGTCCGCGCGAGCAGTCCTTCCCGTACGAGGAAGGGCTCGGCCACCTCTTCGACGGTCTCGCGCTCCTCCCCCACCGCGACGGCGAGGGTGGACAGCCCGACCGGGCCGCCGCCGAACAGCTTGAGCAGGGCCTCCAGGACGGCACGGTCGAGCCGGTCCAGGCCGCGGGCGTCGACCTCGTACACCTTGAGCGCCGCCGCCGCGATGTCCCGGGTGATGAGCCCGTCGGCCTTGACCTGCGCGTAGTCGCGCACGCGGCGCAGCAGGCGGTTGGCGATACGGGGCGTGCCGCGGGAGCGGCCGGCGATCTCGGCGGCGCCGTCGGCCTCGATCTCGACGTCGAGGAGGTTCGCCGAGCGGTGGATGACGCGCTCCAGCTCGGCGGGCTCGTAGAACTCCATGTGCGCGGTGAAGCCGAAGCGGTCGCGCAGCGGGGGCGGCAGCAGGCCCGCGCGCGTGGTGGCGCCGACCAGGGTGAACGGGGGCAGTTCCAGGGGGATGGCGGTGGCGCCGGGGCCCTTGCCGACGATGACGTCGACGCGGAAGTCCTCCATCGCCATGTACAGCATCTCCTCGGCGGGCCTCGACATGCGGTGGATCTCGTCGAGGAAGAGGACCTCGCCCTCCTGGAGGGAGGAGAGGATCGCGGCCAGGTCGCCGGCGTGCTGGATGGCGGGGCCGGAGGTGATGCGGATCGGGGCGCCCATCTCGGCCGCGATGATCATCGAGAGGGTGGTCTTGCCGAGGCCGGGGGCGCCGGATAGCAGCACGTGGTCGGCGGTGGCGCCACGCGCGCGTGCGGCTCGCAGCACCAGGTCGAGCTGCTCGCGGACCTTCTCCTGGCCGATGAACTCGTCCAGGTCCTTGGGGCGCAGGGCGGCCTCGACGGCCTGGTCCTCGCGGTCGGCGACAGAACCGACCAGCCGCTCGGGGGCGGGGGCGTCGGTCGGGTCGTCCCAGTTCATGTCTGTGCCTTACTCGGTCAGCGGGCTCGGTTCAACGTCTGCAGGGCCGCCTTCAGCAACTGCCCGACCTGAGGCGTGCCCTCGGCGGCCTCCGCCTGCGGTGTCACGGCGGCGACGGCCTCGTCGGCCTCGCGGGTGGCATAGCCGAGGCCGATGAGGGCGGCGTGCAGCTGGTCGCGCCAGCCCTGGGTGACGGGGGCGCCGATCGCGGGGGCGCCGACGGGCTCGCCGAGGCGGTCCCTGAGCTCCAGGAGCAGCTTCTGGGCGCCCTTCTTGCCGATGCCGGGGACGGCGGTGAGGGCCTTCTCGTCGCTGGTGGCGATGGCCCGGCGCAGGGCGTCCGGGCTGTGCACGGCGAGCATCGCCTGGGCCAGGCGCGGGCCGACCCCGCTCGCGGTCTGCAGCAGCTCGAAGACCTGGCGCTCGTCGTCGTCCACGAAGCCGTACAGGGTGAGGGAGTCCTCGCGGACGACCAGTGAGGTGTGCAGCTTGGCGGGCTGTCCCATGCGCAGCGTGGACAGCGTGTTCGGGGTGCACTGCACGGCCATGCCGACACCGCCGACCTCGAGCACTGCCGCGTCGGGAGCGAGGGCGGCCACTGTGCCGCTCACGAAGGCGATCATGCCGTACGGCCTTTCGATGCGTGCAGGGCCACGGCCTGCTGGAGTCGGTTCTGCGCGGGGGCGCGCCAGATGTGGCAGATGGCGAGCGCGAGGGCGTCGGCCGCGTCGGCCGGCTTCGGGGGTGCGTCGAGCCGGAGCAGGCGGGTGACCATGGCGCCGACCTGGGCCTTGTCGGCGCGGCCGCTGCCGGTGACGGCGGCCTTGACCTCGCTGGGGGTGTGCAGGGCGACGGGGATGCCGCGGCGGGCGGCGCAGAGCATCGCGACGGCGCTGGCCTGGGCGGTGCCCATCACGGTCCGTACGTTGTGCTGGCTGAACACCCGCTCCACGGCGACGAATTCGGGCCGGTGCTCGTCCAGCCACGCCTCGATGCCCTGCTCGATCGCGACGAGCCGGTGGCCCAACTCGGCGTCCGCGGGCGTGCGTACGACGCCGACGCCCAGCATCGTGAGCGGCCGGCCCGCGACTCCCTCGACGACGCCCACGCCGCACCGCGTCAGACCGGGATCCACGCCCAGTACGCGCACGGCCCCTCCCCTCGGTGATCTTTGACTTCACGCCAGGCTAGCCGCTGCCACCGACAACGGCGGCGGGCCGGTGGGACGTGTTGTCCCACCGGCCCGCCGAAACCGTTCAGCGCGCGGCAGCGCTACGCGTCGACCTTCTCCATGACCTCGTCGCTGACGTCGAAGTTGGCGAAGACGTTCTGCACGTCGTCGCTGTCCTCGAGGGCGTCGATCAGCTTGAAGATCTTGCGGGCGCCCTCCTCGTCCAGCTCGACCTGCATGGTCGGGACGAAGTTGGCGTCGGCCGAGTCGTAGTCGATGCCGGACTCCTGGAGCGCGGTGCGGACCGCGACCAGGTCGGTGGCCTCGGAGAGCACCTCGAAGGACTCGCCCAGGTCGTTGACCTCCTCGGCGCCGGCGTCGAGCACGGCGCCCAGGACGTCGTCCTCGGACAGCTCGCCCTTGGGGACGATCACCACGCCCTTGCGGTTGAACAGGTACGACACGGAGCCCGGGTCGGCCATGGAGCCGCCGTTGCGGGTCATCGCGACGCGCACGTCGGAGGCGGCGCGGTTGCGGTTGTCGGTGAGGCACTCGATGAGCACCGCGACGCCGTTCGGGCCGTAACCCTCGTACATGATCGTCTCGTAGTTGGCGCCACCGGCCTCCAGGCCGGCGCCGCGCTTGACCGCCGAGTCGATGTTCTTGTTCGGGACCGACTGCTTCTTGGCCTTCTGGATGGCGTCGTAGAGGGTCGGGTTGCCGTCGATGTCGGCGCCGCCCATGCGGGCCGCGACCTCGATGTTCTTGATCAGCTTCGCGAAGAGCTTGCCGCGCTTGGCGTCGATCACGGCCTTCTTGTGCTTCGTCGTAGCCCATTTAGAGTGGCCGGACATCTGCCTGTCTCCTTCGCGTAACCCATCCAAACAACGAACGCCAGAGATCCTACTAGGACTCCGCCGCCCGGTTCGCGTGCACCATGTCGACGAACAGGGCGTGCACGCGGTGGTCGCCGGTCAGTTCCGGGTGGAACGACGTGGCGAGCGCGTTGCCCTGGCGGACCGCAACGATGTGGCCGTCGTGCTCGGCGAGCACCTCGGTCTCGGCGCCGACGGACTCGACCCAGGGGGCGCGGATGAAGACGCCCTCTACAGCATCGCCCGCGATTCCCTTGACGTCGACAGCCGCTTCGAAGGACTCGTTCTGCCGGCCGAAGGCGTTGCGGCGCACGATCATGTCGATGCCGCCGATCGTCTCCTGGCCCGAGCGCGGGTCGAGGATCTTGTCGGCGAGCATGATCAGGCCGGCGCAGGTGCCGTAGACGGGCATTCCGGCACGCACGCGCGCACGTAGCGGCTCCATCAGGCCGAACAGGACGGCCAGTTTGGAGATGGTGGTGGACTCGCCGCCGGGGATGACGAGGGCGTCCACCTCGGCGAGTTCCTCGGGGCGCCTGACCGGCCTGGCCACGGCGTCGGCCGCGGCCAGGGCGATGAGGTGCTCCCGTACGTCGCCCTGGAGTGCGAGCACTCCGACCACGGGATCGGTCATTACCAGCCTCGGTTCGCGTAACGCTCGGCCTCGGGGAGGGTGTCGCAGTTGATGCCGACCATGGCCTCGCCGAGGTTGCGGGACGCGTCCGCGATGATCTTGGGGTCGTCGTAGAAGGTGGTCGCCTTCACGATGGCGGCGGCGCGCTTGGCCGGGTCGCCGGACTTGAAGATGCCGGAGCCGACGAAGACGCCCTCGGCGCCGAGCTGGCGCATCAGCGCGGCGTCGGCCGGGGTGGCCACGCCACCGGCGGAGAACAGCACGACCGGCAGCTTGCCGAGCTCGGCGACCTCCTTGACCAGCTCGAACGGGGCGCGCAGCTCCTTGGCGGCGGCGTAGATCTCGTTGTTGTCGCAGCCGCGCAGCTTGGCGATCTCGCCCTTGATCTGGCGCAGGTGACGGACGGCCTCGACGACGTTGCCGGTGCCGGCCTCGCCCTTGGAGCGGATCATGGCCGCGCCCTCGGCGATACGGCGCAGGGCCTCGCCGAGGTTGGTGGCGCCGCAGACGAAGGGGGTGGTGAAGGCCCACTTGTCGGAGTGGTTGACCTCGTCGGCCGGGGTGAGGACCTCGGACTCGTCGATGTAGTCGACGCCGAGGGACTGGAGCACCTGGGCCTCGACGAAGTGGCCGATGCGGGACTTGGCCATGACCGGGATGGAGACGGCGTCGATGATGCCCTCGATCATGTCCGGGTCGGACATCCGGGCCACGCCGCCGTCCTTGCGGATGTCGGCCGGGACCCGCTCCAGGGCCATGACGGCGACGGCGCCCGCGTCCTCGGCGATCTTCGCCTGCTCCGGGGTGACGACGTCCATGATCACGCCGCCCTTGAGCTGCTCGGCCATGCCGCGCTTCACTCGGGCGGTGCCGGTCTCGGGGGCCTGGTTGTCGGTGGTGGACACGGGTGACCTCACTGAAGTGAAAGAGGGTTTCTGCGAACACCGAGGAAACGCGAGTGGACCAGTCCACGGCAAGGGCCAATGAACAGCCGGTGGATCCTTTTCGCGCGACCGCCCCTAGGCCGCCCTGTCGACCAGGGCCGCCGGCGGTTCGTCGTCCATCTCGAAGGCCATCGGGAAGGGGGCGTGGCCGGCCAGCCGGAACCAGCGGACCTTGCGGTGCTCGCGGAGCCGGCGGGCCGCGCCGACCGCGTCGTTGTGGAAGCGGCGGGCCATCGGGACCCGTCGTACGGCCTCGGTGAGCTCGTGGGCCGCCGCGTCTCCCCCGGGTGCCTCGCGCACCGCCTCCACCTGCGGGGCCTCCGCGAAGACCGCGCGCAGCGCCTGGCTCAACTCGCTCTCGGTGACCTCCCGTTGCTCCTCCTCGGCCTGCCGGGCGGCGTGTGCGGCCTCGTACAGGACGATCGACGCGGCCGGGTCCAGGACGCCCGAGGTGGCCAGTTCCTGGGCCACGGAGGCGCGTCGCAGCAGCTGGGCGTCGAGGGCGGCGCGGGCGGCGTCGATCCGGGCGTGCAGGCGGTCCAGGCGGCCCGCGGTCCAGCTCAGATAGAGGCCGATCGCGACCAGAACGGCGAGGATCCAGATGAGGGTTGGGGTCACGGGCGCACACACTACGCGCCGCCGGACCGGCCGGGATCATGCCCGGCCACCGGGCGCCCGGTCAGTCCCGCGCGAGCCCGAACCGCGCCCGGAGCCCCGGCCCCCGCTCGTCGTCCTCGGCCGCGGCCACCGCCGCCGCGCCGTCCGTCACCGTCTCGTACACCGACAGGATGTCCGCGCCGACCGTCGACCAGTCGAAGCGCCGCACGTGCGCGCTCCCGCGCTCGCGCAGCTCGGCCCGCCGCTCCGGATCACCGAGCAGTCGTACGGCCGCCTCAGCCAGCGCCTGCGAGTCCTCGTTGGCGAACAGTTCGCCCGCCGCGCCCTGGTCGAGGACCTGGGCGAAGGCGTCCAGGTCGGAGGCGAGCACCGGGGCGCCCGCCGACATGGCCTCGACGAGGATGATGCCGAAGCTCTCGCCGCCGGTGTTGGGTGCGACGTACAGGTCGACGCTGCGCAGGAAGCGGGCCTTGTCCTCGTCGCTGACCATGCCCAGGAACTCGACGCGGGAGCGGAGTTCGGCGGGCAGGGACTCGACCGCCTCCTCCTCGTCGCCGCGGCCGGCCACCAGGAGCCGCGTCTGCGGGCGCTCGGCGAGGATCTTCGGGAGGGCCTTCATCAGGACCGGCAGGCCCTTGCGGGGCTCGTCGATGCGGCCGATGAAGCCCAGGGTGTCGCCCTGCCATTCGGGCTTGGGCTTGGCCTTGGCGAAGAAGGCGACGTCCACGCCGTTCGGGATCACCACCGCGTCGCCGCCGAGGTGTTCGACGAGCGTGCGGCGCGCGTACTCGCTCACCGCGATCCGGGCGCTGATCTTCTCCAGGGCAGCCTGGAGGATCGAGTAGGCGGCGATCATCGCGCGCGAGCGGGGGTTGGAGGTGTGGAAGGTGGCGACGATCGGGCCCGAGGCCGCCCAGCAGGTCAGCAGGCCGAGGGACGGCGAGGTCGGCTCGTGGATGTGGATGACGTCGAAGCCGCCGTCGTGCAGCCAGCGGCGGACCCTGGCGGCCGACAGGAAGCCGAAGTTGAGGCGGGCCACCGAGCCGTTGTACGGCACCGGCACCGCGCGCCCCGCCGAGACGACGTACGGCGGCAGCGGGGTGTCGTCGTCCGCCGGGGCGAGGACGGAGACCTCGTGTCCCAGGCGGATGAAGTACTCGGCGAGGTCACGGATGTGGAACTGGACGCCGCCCGGGACGTCCCAGGAGTACGGGCAGACGATGCCGATCCTCACGAGGGCCCCTTACTGGGGTCGAGGTCCTTGAGCCACAAGCGCTGGAGCATGTGCCAGTCCTCCGGATGGTCGGCGATCCCCGTGGCGAAGGCATCGGCCAGCGCCTGTGTCATGACAGACGTCTTTTCGGCCCGGTTGCCTGTCTCGGGTACCTCGATCGGGGGATGCACTCGGCCCTGCATGACGGGCGAGTCGTCGTACCAGAGCGTGACCGGGAGCAGGAGCGCGCCGGTCTGCTGGGCGAGGAGGGCCGGGCCGGCCGGCATCCGGGTGGCCTCGCCGAAGAACCGCACCTCGACGCCCGAGGACGACAGGTCGCGCTCGGCCACCAGGCAGACCAGGCCGCCGTCGCGCAGCCGCCGGGCCAGGGTGCCGAAGGCGGTGCCGCCGCTGTGCGGGAGGACCTCCATGCCGAGGCCCTCGCGGTAGGCGACGAACCGGTCGTACAGGGTCTCGGGCTTGAGACGCTCGGCGACCGTGGTGAAGGGGGTTTCGAGCTTGGTGGTGACCCAGGCGCCGGCGAGGTCCCAGTTGGCCATGTGCGGCAGCGCGAGGATGACGCCCTTGTCGGAGGCGATCCCGTCGGTGAGGTGGTGCACGTCCTTGGGGTCGAAGCCGTTCTTTATGCGCTCGGCGCTCCAGGCGGGCAGCCGGAAGGACTCCATCCAGTAGCGCAGGTAGGAGCGCATGCCCGCGCGCGAGAGCTCGGCCAGGTGCTCGGGGCTCGCGTCGGGCAGCACGCGCGCGTAGTTGCTCTCCAGGCGCTGCACGCCCTTGCCACGACGCTTCCAGGCGAGGTCGGCGATGGTCCGCCCGAGGCGCACGGCGGCGGGCTCGGGGAGCTTCTTCACGGTGCTCCAGCCGAGTCCGTACAGCCCGTCCGTGAGCTGATCGCGGAGACTCACTTCGCCGCCTCCCTCCCCTGGGAGGCATTCTCGCTCTCCTGGGCGGCCGCGGCCGCCTCGGCATCGGCCGATTCCCGGCGGACCGTGACCACGCGCTGGACCAGCGTGACCAGGCTGCCGACGGCGACGACCCACAGGGCGACCGGCAGCAGGTACTGGATGCCGGGCACGCCGAACTTGTGCAGGCCCGCCAAACCGGCCGCGACCAGCGAGATCACCAGGCGCTCGGCGCGCTCGACGAGGCCGTTGACGGCGACCGGAAGGCCGATCGACTCGCCGCGGGCCTTGGTGTACGAGACCACCTGGCCGCTGGCCAGGCAGAAGATGGAGACCGCGCACAGCGCGATGTCGTCGCCACCACCGGCATACCAGAGGGCGAAGCCGCCGAAGATCGCGCCGTCGGCGACCCGGTCGAGGGTGGAGTCCAGGAAGGCGCCCCAGCGGCTGGAGCGGCCCAGCTGGCGGGCCATGTTGCCGTCGACGAGGTCGGAGAACACGAACAGCGTGATCACGACCGTGCCCCAGAAGAACTCGCCCATGGGGTAGAAGACCAGCGCGCCCGCGACCACTCCGGCGGTGCCCAGGAGCGTGACCGTGTCGGGGCTGACCCCCCGGCGGATGAGAAACGCGGCGAACGGTGTGAGGACACGCGTGAAGAATGCACGCGCGTACTTGTTCAGCATGGCCTTCCCGACGGTCGGTGTGGCCGCGCGGCCCCTGCTGGCCACCGGCTGGCCCATCGTAGCCACGCGCGCGTGTGTACGACGTCCGGGCACCCGGAGGCCCATGTCACGACCGCACGGCATACGGGTAACGGCGGGATCGCGTCGTCCGTATGGACGCACCGTGACGGGAGTGGAAAGCTCGAAGGACCGCGGGCGTCATCGGAGCCGCCACCGCACGCGGCCCGGCATGCCCGCGCCCACAGAGACCTCACCGTGCACGGGAGGCAAGGCCATGGGCGACAAGGCAAACGCACACCCCGGAGCCGCCGGCAGGGCTACAGCGGCCGACCACCCCGCGTCCGTACGGAATGTGGTGCTGGTCGGCCACTCCGGATCGGGCAAGACGACTTTGGTGGAAGCTCTCGCGCTGACCGCGGGGGCGGTGAACCGGGCGGGCCGTGTGGAGGACGGCGGCACCGTCTCGGACTACGACGAGATCGAGCACCGGCAGAACCGGTCGGTGCAGCTCTCCCTGGTGCCGGTGGAATGGGACGGCATCAAGGTCAATCTTCTCGACACCCCCGGATACGCCGACTTCGTCGGGGAGCTGAGGGCCGGTCTGCGAGCGGCGGACGCGGCCCTTTTCGTCGTCTCGGCCGCCGACGGCGTGGACGGCTCGACCCGCATGGTGTGGGAGGAGTGCGCCGCGGTGGGCATGCCGCGGGCGATCGTGATCACGCACCTGGAGGCGGCCCGCGCCGACTTCGAGGAGATGACCCGGACCTGCGCGGAGGCCTTCGGCGGGGACGATCCCGACGCCGTGCTCCCGCTCTACCTGCCGCTGCACGGCCCGCAGGGGCCCGACGGGCACGCGCCCGTGACGGGGCTGACCGGACTGCTGTCGCAGAAGCTGTTCGACTACTCGTCCGGTGAGCGCAAGGAGTCCGAGCCGGGCGAGGACCTGCTGCCGGGGATCGAGGAGGCGCGCAACCGGCTGATCGAGGGGATCATCGCGGAGAGCGAGGACGAGACCCTCATGGACCGCTACCTCGGCGGCGAGCAGATCGACTTCAAGACGCTCGTCGAGGACCTGGAGCGGGCCGTGGCGCGCGGGGTCTTCTTCCCGGTCCTGGCCGCCGCACCCGCGGCCGAGGGCGCCCGGCAGGGGCTCGGCACGGTCGAGCTGCTGGAGCTGATCACGGGCGGCTTCCCGACGCCGTTCGAGCACCCCACGCCGGGGGTCACGACCATCGACGGCAAGCCGCGCGAGATCAAGGCCTGCGACACGTCCGGTCCGCTGGTCGCGGAGGTCGTGAAGACCGCGTCCGACCCCTACGTCGGCCGGGTCTCGCTGGTGCGCGTCTTCTCGGGCACCCTGCGCCCCGACGAGACGGTGCACGTCTCGGGCCACGGACTGTCCGACCGCGGGCACGAGGACCACGACGTCGACGAACGCGTCGGCGCGCTGTCCACGCCCTTCGGCAAGCAGCAGCGCACGGTGACGCACGCCATCGCGGGCGACCTGGTGTGCGTGGCGAAGCTCGCCCGCGCCGAGACCGGTGACACCCTCTCCGCCAAGGACGACCCGCTGCTGATGGAGCCGTGGGAGATGCCCGACCCGCTGCTGCCGCTCGCCATCCAGGCGCACAGCAAGGCGGACGAGGACAAGCTCTCCATGGGGCTGTCCCGGCTGGTCGCCGAGGACCCGACGATGCGGCTCGAACAGAACCAGGACACCCACCAGGTGGTGCTGTGGTGCCTGGGCGAGGCGCACGCGGACGTGGCGCTGGAACGGCTGCGCAACCGCTACGGCGTCCAGGTCGACGTCGTACCGCACAAGGTGTCCCTGCGGGAGACCTTCGCCGGGAAGTCGGCCGGGCGCGGGCGGCATGTGAAGCAGTCCGGCGGGCACGGGCAGTACGCCATCTGCGAGATCGAGGTGGAGCCGCTGCCCGGCGGCTCGGGCATCGAGTTCGTGGACAAGGTGGTCGGCGGCGCGGTGCCGCGGCAGTTCATCCCCTCGGTCGAGAAGGGCGTAAGGGCCCAGGCCGCCAAGGGAGTTGCCGCCGGTTACGCGCTCATCGACGTGCGGGTGACCCTGCTCGACGGCAAGGCGCACTCCGTGGACTCCTCGGACGCGGCCTTCCAGACGGCGGGCGCGCTGGCGCTGCGGGAGGCGGCGGCCGACGCGAAGATCCATCTGCTGGAGCCGGTGGCCGAGGTGACCGTGCTGGTCGGCGACGACTACGTGGGCGCCGTGATGAGCGACCTGTCCGGGCGGCGCGGCCGGGTGCTGGGCACGGAACAGACCAGCGGCGGCCGCACCCTGATCCGGGCCGAGGTGCCCGAGATCGAGATCGGGCGGTACGCCGTGGACCTGCGCTCCCTGTCGCACGGCACCGCACGCTTCAACCGCAGTTACGCGCGGCACGAGCCGATGCCGACCCAGATCGCCGAAAGGATCCGCGAAGAGGCGCGCGACGCTTCGTAGTTGGGACCCCTCCCGTAGGCGGGCGGCTTCGGCCGTCCGCCTACGAATGTCAGTGGCTGCGGATACTCTGATGACGTGATCAAGTTGTCACGGGATCACCACGATGACCTGATCAACAGGTGTGCGGAGCAAGGAAGTCGGGAAGAGCCGCAGAGGCGACGTCCGACGGCGATCGGGGGCGGGAATGACCGTTGAGAGCGGCTACGGGGACATCTTCGGCCCACAGGTGCCCCGCACCGGCGACGAGGGGCAGACGGCGACGTACGCCCTGGCCTCCGCCGCCTACCGGGACAACCCGGTCGCGGACATAAAGAAGGCCGACAACGAGTGGCACCAGACCGAGGTCAAGCCGGGCCGCCCCTGGGCGAAGATCTTCCGGCCGAACCTCGGCGAGGCCTACTCCCGGGCGGTCGCGGACCGCATGATCGGGCCCGGCCGCAAGCCGCTGATCCAGTCCTTCGGCGCCGAGCCGCAGGTCGTCGTGGAGCACGCCCTCGCGGCGAACAACATCCGCAAGGACCGGGACAACCTGCTCTCGATCGTCATGGTGCTGTGCGGCCTGCTGTTCCTGCCCGGGCTCCTGGTCTGGCTGCTGATCTTCCAGATCCGTACGACCGTCGCCAAGCGCGAGGACAAGCGGGCCGGTGCCCTGGCGACGACCCTGCTGGTGGCGGTGGGCGCGCTCGCGGTGCTCTTCCTGATCAGGATGCCGTTCACCGGCTTCTGGGCGTGGTACGCGCGTGCGTGCGTCGTCATGCCGGTCATCGGCTGGTTCTGGGCCAAGCAGATCTGCGAGCGCACGGCGAAGGACCTGCGCGAGCGCTGGGACAGCCTGCTGGCCGGCAGCAGCGTCGGCGCGAAGGTGCCCGAGGCGGTGCCGACCAGCCCCGGTGAGACCAAGGCGGACGCGCTGCGCCAGTCCCTGGCCAAGCTCGCCGCCGAGCAGCAGTCGAACTCCGTGTTCTACGCCGGCCCCAAGGGCATCCTCGGCATGGGCACGCGCTGGGGCAGCTGGCAGCTCGCGGAGGACCTGGTCTCGGCCGACCCGACGCGGGAGATCCACCCGTTCCGCAGCTGGGACGTGATCCGGGCGATCCACGACGACCTGCGCATGCTGGAGCGCAACACCATCAACACCGGTGGTTTCCCGACGCCTTCGGTCCGGCACTGGATCGTCACGCCGATCGGGGAGGGCGCGAAGGCGGTGTCCCGGCCCGAGGGCACCGACGTGGAGGCCTACCAGGTCAAGTCGCACGCGATACAGGACATCTGCAACAAGCAGCAGTTCGGCGCGGGCGACCGGCACTACCTGGGCGTGCAGTGGACGCTGTGGGACGGGCAGCTGGTCATCACCATGATGATCACGGTGACCGTGCTGCACCAGACGCTGCGCATCGAGATCACCGGGCACGCGCTCGGTCCGGTGAACCCGCTGTTCACCAGCAAGCCGGAGGCGCCCACGAAGGAGGTCCAGAAGTCCTTCAAGCCGTGGGAGACCCGGAAGGTGGCCCTCCCCCTGGTCAACACCGACGAGGTCGTACGGCTGGCCGTGCGGGCGCCGATCAGCTGGTACCCGCCGCTGCTCAACTGGCTCGGCGGCACGATAGGCCTGCCCGAGCCGTTCGGCCTGCGGCACGCGTGGGCGGATCAGCCCTGGCGGCACCGCTTCATGGCGGACGACGCGCTGCGCGCGGCCACGCCGGTGCTGCGCGTCGTGCACGCGGCGGCGATACGGGTGCTCGGGGAGAACGGCGTGGACACGGACAAGTTCGGCACGCGGTCGGCGTTCCTGTCGACGAACGTTCAGGACGCGTCGCCCAAGAAGGCCGACGTCTACGACGCGTGAGCGGAAGTCACTCGCTGGGCCAGGCCTCCGCCAGCATCTTCCGGGTGTCCGCCAGCAGCTGCGGCAGCACACGCGTATGCCCCACCACCGGCATGAAGTTCGTGTCGCCTCCCCAGCGCGGGACGATGTGCTGGTGGAGGTGGGCCGCGATCCCGGCGCCGGCGACCGTGCCCTGGTTCATGCCGATGTTGAAGCCGTGGGCGCCGGAGGCGGTGCGCAGGGCCGTCATCGCCTGCTTGGTGAGAGCCGCCAGCTCGATCGTCTCCGCGTCCGTGAGGTCCGTGTAGTCGGCGACGTGGCGGTAGGGGACGACCATGAGGTGGCCGCCGTTGTAGGGGTAGAGGTTCAGGACGGCGTAGACGTGCTCACCGCGGCGGACGACCAGCCCGTCCTCGTCGGACTTGGCCGGAATCGAGCAGAAGGGGCAGCCGTCGTCGGCACCCGGGCCGGTCGGCTTGTTCTCACCCTGGATGTACGCCATCCGATGGGGCGTCCACAGACGCTGGAAGGCGTCCTGGATCCCCACTCCCAGCTGCTGCTCCGGCTCACTCGTCATGAAGTGCAGCATATGGCGTCGCCCGTTCGCGGCGTGTCGCCGGGGTTGCGGGAAAAGCCGGCCGGGCGAAGCTGGGGCAGTGGACGATGACAGTCGAGTGGCCCGCTGGCAGCAGCGCACCGAGCTGCCGCTGGCGCTGGCGTCGCTGGCCTTCCTCGCCTCGTACGCGGTCCGGGTCCTGTCCCCCGGCCTGCACGACGCGTGGCAGGACCTGTGTCTCGCGGTACTGCTGACCTCCTGGGCGCTCTTCGCCGTCGACTACGCGGTGTCCTGGCGGCTGAGCGGACAGCGGCTGCGCTTCGTACGGACGCACTGGCTGGACACGGTGGTGCTCCTGCTGCCGCTGCTGCGGCCGCTGCGGATCGTCAGGGTCTACGAGGCCGTGCAGCGCCGGCACGGCAGGCCGCGGCTCGCCCTGCACGCGCGCGTGATCGCGTACTCCGGACTGGCCACGGTACTGCTCGGTTTCGCCGGCGCCCTCGCCGTCTACCAGCAGGAACGCGGGGCGCCAGGCGCGTCGATGCGGTCGTTCGGGGACGCCGTCTGGTGGACCTGCGCAACGCTCACGACCGTGGGGTACGGGGACATCACCCCGGTGACGGGGCTGGGCCGCCTGATCGCGGTCGGGATGATGGCCATCGGCCTGGCCCTGCTGGGCGCGGTGACCGGCACCTTCGCCTCCTGGCTGCTGCAGGTCTTCGCCCGGGAGGACGACAGGAGGCCCCCGGGAAGCTGACTTCCCGGGGGCCCTCGGATCCGTACCGGATCAGACCTGCGCGCGCTCCTCCACGACCTTCACGATCTTCGCGATGGCCTCGTCGAACGGGATGCCGTTCTCCTGCGAGCCGTCGCGGTAGCGGAAGGACACCGAGTTGTTGGACATGTCCTCGTCGCCCGCGATGACCATGAAGGGCACCTTCTGCTTCTGGGCGTTGCGGATCTTCTTCTGCATCCGGTCGGAGGAGGAGTCCACCTCGACCCGCAGGCCCTTCTTCTTGGCCTCGGCGGCGAACTTCTCCAGGTACTCGACGTGCCCGTCGCCGATCGGGATGCCGACCGCCTGCACCGGGGCCAACCACGCCGGGAAGGCGCCCGCGTAGTGCTCCAGGAGGACGGCGAAGAAGCGCTCGATCGAGCCGAAGAGCGCGCGGTGGATCATGACCGGGCGCTGCTTGGAGCCGTCCGGACCCGTGTACTCCAGGTCGAAGCGCTCCGGCAGGTTGAAGTCAAGCTGGATCGTCGACATCTGCCAGGTGCGGCCGATCGCGTCCTTGGTCTGGACGGAGATCTTCGGGCCGTAGAAGGCGGCGCCGCCCGGGTCCGGGACCAGGGGCAGGCCCTGCTTCTCGGCGACCTGGCGGAGGGTCTCCGTGGCCTCCTCCCAGACCTCGTCGGTGCCGACGAACTTCTCCGGGTCCTTGGTGGACAGCTCCAGGTAGAAGTCGGTCAGACCGTAGTCGCGCAGCAGGCCGAGGACGAAGGTGAGCGTCTTGTCGAGCTCCTCAGACATCTGCTCACGGGTGCAGTAGATGTGCGCGTCGTCCTGCGTGAAGCCACGGGCACGGGTCAGACCGTGCACCACGCCCGACTTCTCGTACCGGTACACGGTCCCGAACTCGAAGAGGCGCAGCGGCAGTTCGCGGTAGGAGCGGCCGCGCGCGTCGAAGATCAGGTTGTGCATCGGGCAGTTCATGGGCTTGAGGTAGTAGTCCACGCCCTCGTCGAGCTGCATGGGCGGGTACATGCCGTCGGCGTACCAGTCCAGGTGCCCGGACGTCTCGAAGAGCTTCCCCTTCGTCGCGTGCGGGGTGTAGACGAACTCGTAGCCCTCCTCCTCGTGCCGACGGCGCGAGTAGTCCTCCATGACCCGGCGGATGATGCCGCCCTTGGGGTGGAAGACGGCGAGGCCGGAGCCGATCTGCTCGGGGATCGAGAAGAGGTCCAGCTCGTTGCCCAGCTTGCGGTGGTCGCGCTTCTCGGCCTCGGCGAGGAAGTCGAGGTACGCCTTCAGCTCGTCCTTGGAGGGCCAGGCGGTGCCGTAGATGCGCTGGAGCATCGGGTTCTTCTCGCTGCCGCGCCAGTAGGCGGCCGCGTTGCGCATCAGCTTGAACGCCGGGATCAGGCGGGTCGAGGGCAGGTGGGGACCGCGGCAGAGGTCCTTCCAGCACAGCTCGCCGGTCTTGGCGTCCAGGTTGTCGTAGATCGTCAGCTCACCGGCGCCGACCTCGACGTCCGCGCCGTCGTCGTGCGACGCCGAGCCCTTGAGGCCGATCAGTTCGAGCTTGTACGGCTCGTTCGCCAGCTCCTCGCGGGCGGCCTCGTCGGTCACCACGCGGCGCGAGAAGCGCTGCCCCCGCTTCTGGATCTCCTGCATCTTCTTCTCGATGGCCTTGAGATCCTCGGGCGTGAACGGCTTCTCGACGTCGAAGTCGTAGTAGAAGCCGTCCTTGACCGGCGGGCCGATGCCCAGCTTGGCCTCGGGGAACAACTCCTGCACGGCCTGCGCCATCACGTGCGCGGTGGAGTGGCGCAGGATGTTGAGGCCGTCCTCGGAGGTGATCTCCACCGGCTCCACGACCTCGCCCTCGGCCGGCGAGTACGCCAGGTCCTTGAGCTCACCCGCCACGCGCGCGGCGATGACCGAGCGCTCGCCGGCGAAGAGCTCGGCGGCCGTAGTGCCCGTCGTCACCACGCGCTCTTCCCGCTCGGAATCGCGTTGGATGATCACACGGACGTCTGACACCGGTCTCTCCTGACTGAAGGTGGGTGCGGCGCCATACCAGGAGCGCGCGCAATAGGGGATCGTACCGACCCCGACCCGCCGACCGCGAAACGGTCACCCACAGTCGGGGCTCAGTCGCAGTCGTCCCCGCTGCACGCCTCCTCGAAGAAGTCCAGGTTCTCGTGCAGCGACTTCATCAGCCGGTCCCGCTCCGCCTCGTCCACCTGCACCGGTACGACCCCGGAGGCGCCGGTCAGCCGCCGGAAGCCGCCCCGGCTCTCCAGCCGCCCGTGCACCCGCACCGGCAGCCCCACCAGGTGGGCGTGCCCTGCGATGCGGTAGTCCTCCTCGTCCAGGGTGATGCGGACGTGCGGTATCTCGGCCCCGGCGATCACCCGCAGCCGTACGCTGCCGTCCCCGCGCGTGCCCGACCTGCGCAGCCGTACCACCGTGCCGGTGATCCGGACGGGCACCGACGGTTCGTCGCGCAGATAGCGGGCGCCGGCCTCGCGCAGCACGGGCAGGTCGCCCGGCGAGAACTCGACGGGCTCGGCGGTGGCCGCGCAGTCCTCGGGCACCCCGGCGGCGGGCGCCCACTGCACGCCGATCCGGGCGCCCTCGGTGCCGCGCACGAGGGCGATCAGCGCCTCGGTGAGCTCCCGGCTGACGCCGGCCTCGACGGCGCCGTCGAAGGCGTCCATGCCGCCAGTGGCCCGCTGGTAGTCGATGGCCTCGCGGGCCGCGTACAGCGCCTGATGGAGGCGTACGGCGAGCGGGCGCCCGGTCCCGACGGGCACGAAGGCGGTCAGGCGGTCGCCGCCGGTCGCGGAGCCGACCAGGACGTTCTCCAGCTGCGCGGCGGCGGCGCGGCGGTGCCGGGCGCCGTAGTAGCCCGCACGCGCGCGCGTGGCGAGTGCGCCCGCGAGCAGCATCTGGCGGGCGGCGGCGCGCAGTTGTTCCTCGACGACCCAGGGCGCGGAGTCGGCCGGGCCGGTCGGTACATCCCGCCACCAGCGGATCTCGTCGCTGGGCACGGCGAGTCCGACCAGCACCTCGCGGGCGGAGGGCGTGCCGCTGCGGGCCAGGGCGACGAGCGCCTCGCCGAGCAGGTCGTCGCTGTCGGGGAAGGCCCGGCTCTCGGGCACGAGCAGGCTCGTAGCGCTGCCGCCGGGCCCCGGTGGGGTCCAGCGGCCGTACCGTCCGGCGGCGCCGCCGCGGCGCTGCCAGCCGTGCCGGTGCAGCAGGGCGCTCAGCACGGCCGGGTCGACCTCGTCGGGCTCGGGGGGCCGGTGCCAGGCCGCGCCGGCGATGTCGTCGGGGTGCGGCCTCACCGGCCGTACTGGCTCCTCCAGGGGGCGGTGCGTCATGGTCTGCCTCCCGTCCCGACCCGCGTCATGATCTCGCACAGCGCTCGGTCGTCGAAGATGCGTGAGGTCGGTATCCGCACGGTGGTCCGGGTCCGGCCGGTGATCGGATGCCCGGCCAGGTTGACCCAGTAGCAGCAGTGCCGCAGGTCGAGCCGGTCGTGTCCGGCTCTGAGCCACTGGTCCTGGGACCGGGGGACGATCATCACAACGAGGATCTTGTGCACCGAGACCGGCGTGCGCGCGAGCTTGCGCAGATGGTCGTTGTCCAGCGTGAAGGAGAAGAAGCGTCCGGAAGGATTGGGCGCGATCTGATACGTGCACTTCAGCTGCACCTTGATGGTCACCTCGTCGTCGACGGTGTGCCCGGGTGAGCCGTGACTGACGTGCCAGTCGATGCCGTTGTCCGGAAAGGGTTGCGACAGCGAGCAGCCGGCCGCCGCGGCGACGGCGTGCAGATATCCCACCTGCAGTGTCTCCATGCAGGCGGTGGTGGCGAGTGTGCCGCGAAGGGGGCCCGTGCGTTCGGGCAGCAGCCCGCCCCGCTCGGGCTGCGCTATCGCCATGACCAAACAGCCTTCCAAGCCAAGTGAATCCCCGCGTCGGGCCGCTGAACTGCAAAGACCCGTACTCCTGTTGTGTCCTTCCGGCGTAGTGCGCAAACAGCCCGGGTATCACCAAACAGGCAGAAGACGGGACGTCAGCTGCCGTGGGTGAACGAGGAGTTGTGTAGGCATGACGTGCTGGTACGAGGGGCCCCTGGCCGCTTTCGACACGGAGACCACGGGCGTTGACGTCGAGACCGACCGGATCGTGTCGGCCGCCGTCGTCGTCCAGGACGCCCCGGGCACCCGGCCCCGGGTGACCCGTTGGCTGGTCAACCCGGGTGTGCCCGTCCCCGAAGGGGCGACGGCGGTGCACGGGCTGACGGACGAACACCTGCAGCGCAACGGCCGCTGGCCGGCGCCGGTGATGTACGAGATAGCGGAGGCACTGGCCGAACAGGCGGCGATGGCCCGCCCGTTGGTCGTGATGAACGCGCCCTTCGACCTGACCCTCCTCGACCGCGAGCTGCGCCGCCATCGCGCGTCCTCGCTGGACCGCTGGTTCGAGGGCTCGGCACTGCGAGTGCTCGATCCCCGGGTCCTGGACAAGCACCTCGACCGCTACCGCAAGGGCCGCCGCACCCTGACCGACCTGTGCGCGCACTACGGCGTGACGCTGGAGGGCGCGCACGACGCGGGGGCCGACGCGCTGGCCGCGCTGGACGTCGTACGAGCGCTGGGGCGCCGTTTCGCGGCCCGCCTCGAACGCCTCTCCCCCGCCGAGCTGCACACCCTGCAGACGACGTGGCACGCCGCCCAGGCGCGCGGTCTGCAGGCGTGGTTCACCAAGAGCGGCACACCGGAGATCGTGAACACAGAGTGGCCGCTGCGGCCGGACCTGCCGGCGGCGGCGTAAGCAGGGCGGGCGTAAGAACGGTGTGGGAGGCGCCCGTCGGAGCGGGCGCCTCCGCTGCACCGGCGAGCTCACCAGGAGCCGCCACCGCCGCCTCCGCCCCCACCTCCTCCGCCACCGCCGCCGCTTGAGGGCGGTGCGGCGCTGGAGGACGAGGAGGCGGTGATCAGGCCGAGGGCGAAGCCGGTGGTGAAGCCCGAGGTGAGGGTCGAGCGGCGTCCGGGAGCGACCGTGGAGCCGGCGACGGCGCTGTTCCACACATAGGCCACGTCCAGTGCGACCGCCCACGCGGTGTTCAGCTCCAGCTGTTCCGCGTCGAGCGGCTCGTCGCCCGCGTGCGCGGCCGGGTCCATGAGGTAGCGGCGGAACGCCTCGGTCTTCAGCCAGAGTTCGGTGCCTCGAGGGCTGCGGATCTCCAGCTCCCAGGAGCGCAGCCGCAGCGCGAACCCGGCGCCCACGGCGATCAGGCCCGCCAGGAGGACGGGCAGGCCGGCCCCGTTCCGGCCGCCGTCCAGCCAGGCGCCGAGGCCGCTCACGACGAAGCCGAACAGGGTCGCGGCGGTGCCGACCGGGCGGCCGAGGCGGGCGCGGCGGGCGGCGGCCTCGTCCCACAGGCCGCTGCCCTCCTGCCAGGTGGTCAGTTCGTGCTGCAGGCTCCCCCAGGCCGACCGGAACTGGGGGTCACGCAGACCCAACGTGACCGAGTCGCGCCCCGAGAAGATGCTGCCGAACACGACCCTGGCGACCGGGTCGACCGGTGCGTCGGCCGGGTCACGACGTCTGAGGGTGGGGTGTAGCTCGCTGCCCTCGATCGTGATGTGCCCGTCGATCGCCGCGCCGAGCAGCCAGGCCACCTTGTGGTGCTCCTCGACACGCTCGGCGAGCAGGATCCCGCCCTGGGCCGGGGTCAGGCCCTCCGGGGGCACGCGGGACGGGGTGAGCGAGGCGGCGCGCCGTTCCAGGGAGACGCGCCGCGTCCGGCCGGGTGTGTCCCCGGCGATCCGGTCACGGCCGAGGAAGCGCAGCAGCCCGACGGTCGCGGCGCCGCACAGCAGCGTGAAACCCACTGCGAACAGGGCGACTTGCTGCCAGCTCCGGACGCTCGCGCCGACGGCCTTCCCGGAAGGCGCCGCGGGTAGCGCGGGCCGCCCTCCGGTCAGCTTCTGACCGCGGGTGGCGTACAGCGTGACGCCCTCGTGTCCGCGGAGCCTGCCGAGGGTGACGTCGAGGCTGCCGGGCCGGGACGTGCGCACGGCACAGGGGTCCTCGGAGCCGTCGGTGCCGTGCACGCAGCGGGTACCGGTGAGTTGGTACGGGGCCACGACATGGACCTCGACGTCGGAGCGGTCGACCTGCCATCCGATGCCGACGGCGTCCCAGGCGACCCTGCCCTTCTTCACCGCGTCCGTGAGCGTGTACTGGACCCGGTACCGGTGCACTCCGCTGACGGAGCCGTCCGGGTCGCCCACCTTGATCCGGGTGGCGATCTCGCGCTGGCCGTCGGGCTTCTCGTAGTGGTTGCCGATGTCGAGTTCCCAGGGCACCCGGTGGCCGTCCATGCTGACGACGACCTTGGCGTAGTCCTCGTCGTACACGAGATCCGGCAGGTCGCGGTAGATGCCGTGCCGGGTGGTGTCCGGGTCGCCGAAGTCGTAGTCGATGACCTCGGTGACCCGCATGCTGCCGTCGGCGGCCACCTCGGCGCCCACCCACATCGTGTTGACGCGCTCCACGTTCCCGCTCGTCCGGAACAGCCCGACGACGAAACCGAGCGCAAGTACGAGGAAGAAGAACTTCACCCAGGTGAAGGCCCTGCGCCTCCGGCCCATCGTCCTGACCGGCCCGGGTCTCCTGCCTTTCGCGGCACTCAAGGAAACAACCCCCCAATCGTCACGGGGGCCTCCCCAGCCCCCACGAAGATCGGAAGCGTAACCCGGTCGCGAGCACACAAGAAGAGCCGGTCCGCATCATGCGGACCGGCTCTTTCCCGGTGGGCGATACTGGGTTCGAACCAGTGACCTCTTCGGTGTGAACGAAGCGCTCTCCCACTGAGCTAATCGCCCGGGAACGCACTGAACCATACAGGTCTCCGCGGGTTTCCTTCAAACCGCTTCCAAGTACCCGGCCAGTCCACGCCGTCCGGCCCGCATCATCAGCCGGTGGTTCGCCCGGAACAGCGGCCGCCCGGGTACGGCGAGGCGCCTGAGCAGCGGCTTGTGCACGTCGACGACCTGTTCGTAACGCGCGAGGGCCCCGTCCCCGTGCACCGTGATCGTCCAGCGGGCCCACCCTTCGACATCGCCGGTCATGGCGATCTCCAGCACGCCCGCCTCCGGGTCGCGCCGCGTCTCGCGCGCGGTGAACCGCAGGTCGTACGGCAGTACCGACCGGATCCTGATGTTCCCGCTGGAGTCGTCGAGCCGGGCGACCTCCCGCACCTGGGGCCACCAGTGGGGGTAGTCCTCGGCCCGCTCCAGCACCTCGTACACGGTGGCGGGCGACGCGGACAGCGCCCAGAGGCTGCGGAAGCGGTAGTGCGTCCAGTCCATGGGGGCAGTCTGCCCGGGAAGTGAGTACGTACTGAGTACCCGCACTCATGTCGTACGACGTGACCCGGACCACACTCCGAGTCATGACGCATGTGCCGCCCCCGGCGGAGGAGTTGAGGCTCCTCGACGCCGAGCTGTGGCAGCTGGACGCCCGCAGGCTCCAGCTGCTCAACCGCCGAGCCTGGCTGGTCTCGACCCTGCAGTCCTCCGCGCAGATGCCCGCAGGACCGCCACGGCCCGCGCAGCCGCCCCGGCCGGAGGCCTCGGCACCGCGCGTGCAGAACATGCTGCTCCTGCTCGGCGGTGTCCTGCTCACCATCGCCGCGATGGTGTTCACGCTGGTCAGCTGGGGGCACCTGGGCATCACCGGGCGGGCCCTCGTGCTCGGCGCCCTCACCCTCGCCGTCCTGGCGGCCCCCGTGCCGCTGCTGCGCCGCGGGCTGCGCTCGACCGCCGAGTCGGTGGCCGGGCTGGGCCTGGCGCTGACGGCCCTGGACTCGTACGCGCTGCACGAGACCGCGTTCGCGGCGGCGGGCGGCACTTCGTACGCGGCAGCGGCCACCGCAGCGCTGGCCACCGCCTGGACGGCGTACGACCGCGTTCTCGGGGCAACGGGCGGGCGTCTGCGCCTGCCGCTGCCCGCGGCGGTGGCCGTGGCCCAACTCCCCCTGCTCCTCTGGGCGATCGCCGCCGACGCGGGCGCCCACGGCATCACGGCCGCGCTCCTCCTGACGGCCGGGATCGACACAGCTGTGGCGCTCCACAGCACCGCCAGGTCCGTACGGTTCGTCGCCGCCCTCGGCGCGTACGGCACGGGCGCGTGGGGCGCACTGACGGCCGGCTGGCTCACCTGGGACGCAGCCGGCCCGAGCGCCGCCGCCCGTGCGGCGGCGCTCCTCACTCTTGGGGCGGCGATCGCGGTGGGGGCCGCCTGGCGTTGGGAACGCCTGGCGGCGAGGGACACGGAGACGGCCCCGAACAGCACGCCCGGCGGCATCGCGGCAGGCGTCAACGCCGTCGTCGGTGGCCTGCTCCTGGTGGCGGCGGGCGGGGGTCTGCTCCGGGCGGCACTGCCCGGCGGCTGGACCGTGCCGGGGTATCTGGCCTGCGGTGTCGCGCTGTTGGCGGCGCTGTGGACCCCGTTGCCCGCGACCGTCCGGCGCGGACTCGTCCACGCCTCCACCGGCGTCCAGGCGCTCGCCGTCACCTGTGCGCTGCCGCTGGTCGGCGTCGCCCTGCTGGGCCCGCTGGGGTGGACGGGGCGGGCCTGGTCCGGCGTGCCGACGGACGCCCGGGCCGCCGTGACCGTGGACACGCCGTGGCCGCCGCACCCCGCGCAGCTGCTGCTCGCGCCGGCGGTCGTGGCAGCCGTACTCCTCCTCCTGGCCCGCTCCGACACCTGGCGCCGACAGGCCACGGCCGGGGCCACGATCCTCATCTGGGCGACCGTCATGGCAGTCGCCCCGACCCTCCAACTCCCCTACCCAATCGCCCTGTTGCTGCCGACCCTCACCACCGCCGCGGCCCTCGCGGCCGCCGCCTTCCTCCCCCGCCCCCTCCTCGCGACAACCCTCGCCCTCACCACCCCCATCGTCCTGGCCTTCCTCGCGCTGCCCTCCGAGGCGGCCACCCTCACGCTGCTGCCCGTCCTCACCGCCCTGTTCGCCACGGCGTCCCTGCGACCACACCTGACCCCGGTCTCGGCACCGATGGCCTTCGTGTACGGCACCGCACTCACCTGCGCTACGGGCGCGGCGGCGGGCTGGTCACCGCAGTACACGGCGCTGCTGGTCCTGACGATCCCGGCGACGGCGGCCCTCCTGGCTCCCCGCCTCGCGCACGCGCGCGTGCCGGTCGAGGTGACGGGCGCGACCGCCGCGCTCCTCGCCGTCGGCCTCGCGATCACCGACCCGCCGATGCTCGCGCTGGTCCTGGCCCTCTGCGGAGTGATCGCCGCCGCCATGGCCGTACGCCCCGACCGCCGCGCCGTCGGTTACGCGGCCGCCGCCCTCTTCGTCCTGGCCGCCTGGGTACGGCTGGCGGCCTGGGACGTCGGCGCCCCGGAGGCCTACACCCTGCCGGTCACCGTCCCGGCGCTGCTGGTCGGCGCCCTCCGCGGGCACCGCGCCCCGCGGACCTCGTCCTGGACGGCGTACGCCCCCGGACTCACCGCCACCCTGCTGCCGAGCCTCGCCGCGGCCTGGGACGACCCCCACTGGACCCGCCCCCTGCTGCTGGGCACGGCCGCCCTGCTGATCACCCTGCTGGGCGCCCGCCACCGCCTCCAGGCCCCGCTCGTGCTCGGCGGCTCGGTCCTGGTCCTGGACGCCCTGCACGAACTGGCCCCGTATCTGGTCCAGATGACCGACGCACTCCCCCGCTGGGCACCTCCCGCGCTCGCCGGCTTCCTGCTGCTGGCCCTGGGTGCCACGTACGAGCGGCGCATCAGGGACGTCCGACGGGTGCGGGAGGTGCTGGGAAGGATGAACTAGCCCGCTACGAGGGCATCTTGTCGCCGAGCAGCGCCAGATTCTCAATCGCGGCGAGCCCGTACAGCGCCGTGTCGTTGGTGGACACCCAGCTCGCCTCGCTGCCCGCGACCAGGGCCATCGGCCCGGTCACCTTCTCCGTCTTCCACGGCGACGACTCCATGTAGCCGTCCGAGCTGTAGAACTTCGTCCAGGCCCGCTTGGCGAGCGTCGCGTCCCCCGTCTGCACGGCGGCGTACGCGTCGAGCCGCGAGTGCCCCTGGAAGAGCAGCAGCGTCCCGAAGTCCGAGCCGTAGCGCGCCTTCTGCTCGGCCTTCGTGGCGTTGAAGTAGCGGCAGTAGTCGAAGTACGCCTCGTTGAACTTCGGCATGTCGACCAAGTCGATCAACTCGGCGCAGAGTTCATTGAGCCCGAAGACAGCGGACAGGTGCGAGACGCCGACCACCGGGGTCGTCGCGACGGCGAACTTCCCGGTGTCGAGGTCGTACAGCCCGCTGCCCTGCACAAAGCCGTTGGGCTGCGCGGCGATGCCCTCCATCGTCGACAGCACCCGTGCCTTGGCCTTCTCCCACTTGGGCCCCTTGCGCTCCCACTCGGTCAGCCAGGCCGACACGAGCCCGCTCCAGTCCGTACCGAACCCGATCGACAGGGCGTGCCGGTCCGGTGTGTACGGGTCGGTCCGCACCTTGCGCTGCGGGTCCAGGACGAGGAACGTCTCGTCGGAGTCGACATTGGCGTGCATGAGGTCGCCGACCCGCTCGTCCGCGGTGAGGAAGTAGTAGTAGCGCCGGTACGTCGTGTTGGCGATGCGCTGCTGCTTGGCGCTGTCGGCGTAGTGCTGCACCCCGTGCCGGGTGCCGAGCCCGGCCCACTGCCCGATGTGGTAGACGTCGACCTCGCCGGTGTGCCGGGTCATCGCCTCGGCGAACCGGAAGATGTCGGAGCGGCCGCTTCTGAGGTACGCGAACCACAGCCAGAGGTCCGGCGACAGCTCGGAGTTGTCCCAGGCGTAGCCGCCGATGTCGTACCGCCACACGTGCCGCACCGTGTCATAGGTGTGCATGATGTCGCCGTAGTCCCAGAAGCCGTACCAACGCCGTTGCTCCACCTGGTCCTTGTAGTAGGTGAAGAGGAAGTCGAGGTGGTCCTCGATCTTCGCCTTGGCCGGCGTGGAGCGGTCCGGCTCGGAGTACAGCCCCGGCCCGAACACCTTCGCCTTGATGAGCTGCTTGGGCGGCGCGGCGAGCTGCGGCAACACCCGTACGGCCTCGACCTGTTGGGCCAGCGTCCCGGGCGTCGGCGTCGACTCGTTGGCCCAGAAGAGGAGTTCGGAGGTACGGGCGATGCCGTACGGGGTGCCGAACTCCGGCTCGTAGTCCTCGTAGGTGATGTTGAGGCCTTCGAGCTGCTCGGCGTACGTGTCCTGGCCCATGCCGTCGTGGTAGAAGCGCAGGTCCATGGGCTGCGCCTCGGGCGACCAGAGCCAGAGGGTGACCTCGGCGGAGTCCGTGTGCACGTCCCGGATGTCGAGCTGCGCCGGGTACTTCTCCCAGAAGTCCCGCAGCCCGAAGGAGAATCCGCCGCTCGCGCCGCCGACGTAACCGAACCCGGACGCCCGCTTGCCACCGCCGGCGCCGATCCAGCCGTACCCCTTCTTGGTGCGTTTGCGCAGCGTGAAGCCGTCGGCGGAGAGCTGGGAGAGCGTGTAGTCGCCCCACTCGGGGATGTACTGCAGGCGGGTGGTCACCCGCTGGTCCCAGGTGGACGGGTCGGGCAGCTTCTGCCCGGCGTACTGCGCCGCCTGTACGGCCGCGCCCGGGTCGCGGCGCAGACCGGTGATGCCCTTGACGGCCTCCCGCAGCAGGCCGGTGCCCTCGCCGCCGATGCGGATGTGGCGGTCGTACGACTCGTCCCGCATCGGCACGTCGAAGCGCACGCCGAGCCCGCGGATGAAGTCCCCGCTCGCCTTGCCCGGTTCCTGTGTGCCGTCGTACGTGATGGTGTGCACCATCCGGAAGGAGTCGGCGCCCGCGTAGAAGTACAGCCGGATCGAGAACGGCAGCCAGCTCCGGTCGCCCTTGCGGTGCTTGCCGTCGATGCGCACCACCGCCCGTACGGGCCCGTCCTGTTCGACGGTCACCGCGCCGATCGCCCCGTCGAAGCGCTCGGTCTTCACCGTGCCCTGGTCCTCGTCCTCGATCTCCGGCTGGCGGATGAGGACGAGCCGGCCGTTCTTGGCGATCTCGGTCGAGCCGCGGGTCACGGACTTGACGATGGTCGAGCCGTTCTTGCCGATCTTCGCCGTGATGACGCCGGTCGACACGTCGATCGTGCCGCCGCTCTTGTCGACGGTGACCTTCCGGTCGGGGGCGGCCGAATCGCCGGCGGCGAGGGTGAGCTTGCCGGTGCCCGAACTCACCGCGTGCGCCGACCACTTGAGGGATCCGTCCGGCCAGTAGGCGATCGGCCAGGACTGCACGGGTACGGCCTTGCCGTCGGCGTCCGTGACGGCGAAGGCCTGGTCGGGCTGGTACACGCCCTTGGGCCAGGGCACACCGACGGTCGAACCGGGGGCGGCGCCCAGACCGCCGTCCTCCAGCCAGTCCAGGGTCACCGGCTCGGCGTCGGCGGCCTCGGCTCTGGGCGCGGCCTGAGCGTCCTTGGCACCGAGCGCCCAGCTGAACTGCGCGGCGGCTCCGGCGACGGCGGCGGCCTTGAGGAGGGACCTGCGGGGGATGGGAGACATTTGGGTCGGCCTTTCCTATCCAAGGTGCGGGTGGTCAGGGGCATGACAGATGTAGGTCACAGTGGTATGTCACATTGCACCAGGAGGGGCCATCAGTGGTATGTCACATACCACTGGTGCGGCCCTCACCGAAGCCGCCGCCGCTCCTCCACAGCAACAGCAGCCGCCACAACGGCCCCCACCACAGGAACCGCCAACGGCGCGACAATCCAGGCGGACAGCCCGACCAGAGCCAGCCCGCCGATGATCAAGAAGGACCCGGCAGGATCGAGCACGGTCCGCCGCCCGGCGGCAGCGAGCAGCGCCCGCCACCGCTCCCCCGGCGCCCAGACCGCCGCCGCGCGCAGCCCGGCCACGGCGGCCCCGATCAGCGCGAACAGCCCGACGGCCCCGACCAGCGGCCCGCCCGGAATCCCGGCACGCACCGCCTGGACGTCCACCCAGGCCACCGCCACCGCGGCCCACCCGCCGAGCCCGACGACCCACCCGCCGCGCGCAGCCGTACGGAAGTCACTCACGAACTCCCGCCAGCCACCGCCCTGGTGAGCCGTCCGCCGCCGCAGATGCCGGGCGCCGGCGGCGAAGGCCGCCGGGTAGGTGACCACGCCCAGCGACGCGACCGCGATCCACACCCCGGTCAGCAGACACTCGGCGAACACGGCGAACCGTTCCGCCAGGAACGACTCCTTACGTGGCTTCACTCGCACCTGGGCCATGACGACCGCCTCAGCCCTTCAGTCCGGAGGTCGCCATTCCGTCGATCAGATAGCGCTGGAAGGCGAGGAAGAAGAGCAGTACGGGCAGCAGCGCGACCAGGGACATCGCGATGAGACCGCCGTAGTTGGCGGCGACGCCGTCGGAGTCGCGGAACATCATCATGCCGAGGGAGACGGTGTACTTGCCGGGTTCGTTGAGGTAGATCAGCGGGCCCATGAAGTCGTTCCAGGCGTTGATGAAGGTGAAGATGGCGCTGGTGATGAGCGCGGGCCGGCACAGCGGCAGCACGATCGACCAGTAGATCCGGAAGTGCCCGCAGCCGTCGATGCGCGCCGCCTCGTCCAATTCCCTCGGCAGGTTGCGCATGAACTGCACCATGAGGAACACGAAGAACGCCTCCGTGGCCAGGTACTTGCCGAGCAGCAGCGGCACATAGGTGTTGATCAGCTCCAGCTTCTGGAACATCACGTACTGCGGGATGAGCAGCACGTGGTACGGCAGCAGGAGCGTGCCGATCATCAGGGAGAAGAGGAGGTTGCGGCCGGCGAACCTGATCTTGGCGAAGGCGTACGCCGTCAGGGAGCAGGAGATCAGGATGCCGACGACGGCGCCGCCGGCGTAGAAGAGGGAGTTCTGGAAGAAGGTCCAGATGGAGATGTCGGCGATGCCGTCGGCGAGGCCCTTGAAGTTCGCCAGGATCGGGTGGGACGGGAACAGCTGGAGGCTGTTGATGATGTCCTTGCTGGGCTTGAAGGACGCGCCGATCACCCACAGGACCGGGTAGAGGACGACGGCGAGCACCAGTAGCGAGCCGATGTGCCAGGCGAGCGAGCCGGTCCGCCTGCGGTTCAGGGACAGGGGTTTGGTGGTGGTCGCGCTCATCGGGCGTCCTCTGTGTCGTTCTCGTAGTGCACCCACTTCTTCTGCGACCAGAACAGGACGGCGGTCACCAGGGCCACAGCGAGCAGCAGCATCCAGGCCATCGCGGAGGCGAAGCCCATCTGGGCGTTCTTGAAGCCCTGTTGGTAGAGGTAGCAGGTGTAGACGAGCGTGGCGTCGGCCGGACCGCAGTACGTGTTGGAGACGACGTAGGCGGAGCCGAAGATCTGGAAGGAGTGGATGGTCTCCAGCAGGATGTTGAAGAAGAGCACCGGGGAGATCATCGGCAGGGTGATGTTCCAGAAGCGCCGGAAGGGCCCGGCCCCGTCCATCTCGGCCGCCTCGTACAGCTCCCTCGGCACCTGCTTGAGCCCGGCCAGGAAGATGACCATGGGCGCGCCGAACTGCCAGACGGTGAGCGCGACCAGGCAGTAGAGGATCCAGTCGGGGTTGCCGACCCAGCCGCCCGCGTGGATGCCGAAAGCGGACAGCGTACGGTCCACGACGGCGTCGTCGGAGAAGATCGACCGCCAGACGAAGGCGACGGAGACGCTCGCGCCGATGAGCGAGGGGGCGTAGAACGCGGCCCGGTAGAAGGCCTGGCCTCGGCGGCTCTGAGCGAGCAGCAGCGCGACTCCGAGGGCGAGCAGCAGTTTGAGGGGCGTGCCGATGATGACGTATTTCGCCGTCACCTCGACCGACTTCTGCCAGCGCGGGTCGTCGAACATCTTGGTGAAGTTGTCGAGCCCGACCCACTTCGGGGTGTTGAAGAGGTTGTAGTCGGTGAACGCGAAGTAGAGCGAGGCGACCATGGGGCCCGCGGTCAGCAGCAGGAAGCCCGCGATCCACGGAGACATGAAGAGGTAGCCGGCGAGGTTCTCCCGGCGGCCCCGCCGCTTGACGGCGGCGGGGGCGGCGGAGCGGACCTTCCGGGTGGCGGTCGGTGAGTCCTTGACGAGCGTCACGGTGCTTCCCCATCGTTTCCGGTGCGGTCCGGGTCAGGCCTGGAAGGCGGCCTGTGCCTCGTCGAAGAACTGCTTCACCGCGTCGGAGGTCTTGACCTTGCCGAGGCCCAGGTCGCCGCCGATGCGCAGGAAGGCGGCCTCGATGGTGTCGGCGCCGGAGGGGTGCGGCGTGATCGTGCCGAGGACACCGGCCTTGGCGGTGTCGGTCTCGTACTGCGCGATCTCCTTGTTGACGGTGTCCGTCGGCTTGAAGGCGTCGTACTGCTCGGTGCTCGCGAGGATGCCGCGGTCGTAGCCCATGATCTTGCCGACCTCGGGGTCGTGGACCATGAAGTCGATGAACTGGGCGACTTCCTTGGGGTGCTGGGTGCGCGCGGAGCCGCTCAGCATCAGCGAGGCGAGGTACTGGCCGGTGTGCTTGCCGTCCATGGTGGGGATCGGCGCGAGGCCGTATTCGCTGTCACCCTCGGCCGAGTAGCGGACGGTGAAGTTGTCCCAGGTGAATTCGGAGGCCCCGTGCCCGGCGGACAGCGAGGACTTGGGGCGGTCCTGCGCGACGATCTTGGGGTCGGTGATGATCCCGGCCTTGGTCCGGTTGTAGCCGTCCTGCCACCACTCCGTCAGATCGGCCTTGTCGAAGCCGAGGCCGTCCTTGGTGTAGAAGGCCTTTCCGTTCTGCCGCAGGTACAGGTCGTACAGGTACATGATGCTGAAGTAGCCCGTGTCACCTGGGACCTTGGTCTTGTCGTGGATGGTCTTGAGGGCCTTGAAGTAGTCGTCCCAGGTCCAGCCGGCCTGCGGATCGACGCCGGCCTTCTGGAAGACCTTCTTGTCGATGACCAGCGCCATGGTGTTGGAGCCGACCGGGACGCCGAGCTGCTTGCCGTCGACCTCGCCGACCTTGGTGACGCCGGCCCGGAAGTTGTCGAGGCTGAGATTGCCGGCGTCGATCTGCGACTTGAGGTCGAGCAGAACGCTTCTCTTGTCGTACTTCCTAAGGAATGTGACGGCGTTTTGGAAAACGTCCGGCGGATTTCCGCCCGAGGCCTGCGTCTGGAACTTCTCCCAGAAAGAGACGTAGTCCTGGAAGTCCGTCTTCACCTTGATCTTCGGATACTTCTTCTCGAAGAGCTTGATGGTCTGGTTGATCTTCTTGGCCCGCTCGTCGGCCCCCCACCACGAGTAACGGATCGTCACCGTCCCGTCGGCGGACGTGCCGCTGTTCCCCCCGCACCCGGTCGTCGCGGCCAGCCCCAGCGTGGCCGCTCCGGCCCCGGCGGCCTTGAGGATCGTACGCCTCTCAACATTCCTGCTGGTTCCCACAGTCGGGCCCTCCCGGCATCGTCGCCGCCTGCATGAATCGTTTCAAGTAAGCGCTTGCTGGCACAAGTTACGGAGGGCCTCGGGGTGCGTCAATGATTCGGACAGGAATTTCTTGTGGGTTCACAAAGAGGCCGGGCGGCGGCGGGAGGTGGGTCGGCGTGGCAATGTGCGCGAAGTCGCAGGTGAGGGGCGCACGGTCGGCGGGCCGAACGGAAACCGGCCTGCCGGGCGTGATGGGCGTACGGCCGAAACCGGTCCCGGCGCCGGGGAGTTGACGGGGTGTCCGGTGAGGGACGGTGGGTGCGTGGTCGAACGGCGTCACCGGCTACCGGGGGTGACGGCGGGGCGCCGTACCCACGCACGCAACACGACGGCGGCCCACCTGCACTGATGCAGGTGGGCCGCCGTCTCCGGGTGGGCGATACTGGGTTCGAACCAGTGACCTCTTCGGTGTGAACGAAGCGCTCTCCCACTGAGCTAATCGCCCGGACGCAGGAAGAACATTACCCCATGTCAGGGGGTGCCTCCGCACCCTCCGCGCGGATCACTGGTCCTCGATCTTCCAGGGCATCACGAAGCCGAACTTCCAGAGGTAGACGCCGACCAGGACGGCCACGATCGTCAGGCCGATCGCCGTCAGCGTGATGTTGCGGCGCCGCACCTTGGGGTCGAGGGCCTTCTGCGCCGCCTCGGTGACCTTGCGCTTGGTCCAGCGGAGCACCAGCTGGGCCCAGACGAACTCGGTGGCCCAGATCGCCATGCCGGCGAAGATCACGACCCAGCCCGGTCCGGGCAGGGGCAGCATGACGATGCCGGCGGCCACAACGGCGAGGCCGATCACGAAGACGCCGACCTGCCAGCTCAGATGCAGTGCGCGACGCCGCTTGATGAACTCCGGCGCCCTGGAACCGAGCCCCCGCTCGCTCCCCGCCTCGTCCGGCTCCGCCTCTTCCGATGCCACGGCGACCTCGCCCGACGAGCCCTCGGTTCCGCTACTCCCCGTATTCATACGGCCAAACTTTACCTTACTTTACTGAGCGGAAACCAGTCACCGGAATGGCCGTAGGGTGCGAAGGGCCTCTCGGCCGGAAGAGTTACGTAAAGGCACGCAAAACACTCAGAGGGGTTTACAACGGCACCGTAGGTGGCATGTCGATTTCGCCGACGTGCGAATCCCCGAGCGCACACTGAGCGAAAGGCCCTGGCGCTTATGAACACCACGGTCAGCTGCGAGCTGCACCTGCGCCTCGTTGTGTCGAGCGAGTCCTCCCTGCCTGTCCCCGCAGGCCTGCGGTACGACACGGCCGACCCCTACGCCGTGCACGCCACCTTCCACACCGGAGCCGAGGAGACCGTCGAGTGGGTGTTCGCCCGCGACCTCCTCGCGGAAGGCCTGCACCGGCCCACCGGCACCGGCGACGTCCGTGTCTGGCCGTCGCGCAGCCACGGTCAGGGCGTCGTGTGCATCGCCCTGAGCTCCCCGGAGGGCGAGGCCCTGCTGGAAGCCCCGGCGCGAGCCCTCGAGTCCTTCCTGAAGCGGACGGACGCCGCCGTGCCCCCCGGCACGGAACACCGGCATTTCGACCTCGATCAGGAGCTCTCCCACATCCTGGCGGAGAGCTGAGGGCGAGGCCCCACAAGCCGCCCGGCGCCGTCGACTCGGGGTGACGGCTCGGGCCAGAACAACCGCATAGGGAACATGCCGACGCCGTCCCGCACCGGGACGGCGTCGGCATGTCCGCGTCCACCGCGCGCCGGGCGGGATCCCACCGGGACCGTGATCGGCCCCTGCTCCGGCGAAACCAATTACCATCGGCCAGCATCGGCGGGCTTGCGCCCGACCCACAGGCCAGGGAGCGAAACGTGCTGATCACCCACGACACCCGGTGCGCCCTCGACACCGTGGTGGATCTGGTGAACACCGCGCCGGAGGACGACACCACACCGGACGGACTGCCGGACGTCGCTGCTCTGACGGATTTCGTACGAAACCACGAAGTCAGCGATGTCGGGCTGCTGTCGGAGTTCGACCTGTCGGCCGTGCGGAAGATCCGCGGGCGGTTCGCCACGGTCTTCGCGGCGCCCGACGCCCGCACCGCGGCCGGTCAGATCAACGAGCTCGTCGCCGCGGCGGGCACCACGCCCCGTCTGACCGACCACGACGGCTACGACTGGCATGTGCACTACTTCGCGCCCGGCGCGTCCGTCGCCGACCACCTCGCGGCCGACTGCGGAATGGCGCTGGCCTTCTTCGTGGTCGCCGGTGAGCAGGAGCGGCTGCGCCGCTGCGAGGCGCCGGACTGCCGGCGCGCCTTCGTGGACCTGTCCCGCAATCGCTCGCGGCGGTACTGCGACAGCCGTACCTGCGGGAACCGGCTGCATGTGGCCGCCTACCGGGCGCGGCGCAAGGAGGCCGCGGGCTGACACGGCCCAGGCGGCGTCGACGTGATCCCCGACGGGTGGCGCCGGGGATCACGGGTACGGCTCACAGCATCAGCAGATCGTGCAACGAGGCCATGAGCAGCAGACACCCGATCACCGCCAGGAAGATCATCAGCGGTGGCTGGGAAAGGGCGAAGAGGCACCCGCGCGGCTCGTCCTTCGGCGGCGCGGTTTCGCCTTGTGTCGTGTCCAGCATCTCGCGCCGATGATGGCGCAGACTGGCCACCTGGCGCGATCAACACGCCCGGAATGAGCGGGAGTTCGCCGAATTCCGTGATGTCCGGTTCGGGTCTTGATCACTTCGGTGCGGCGCGATGATCCACTGTGTCGTTTCAGTCGTCATGCGCCGGTCATATGCCGTGCTTCTTCAGGATCGCCTCGATGTCACTGAAGTCCTCGGCGGACTCGGAGCGGGGCGCGGTCGCGGGCCGGGTCGCCGGGCGGGTGCCCGGGCCGAGCGAGGGCGCCGACGCCGTCGGAGCCACCGCGCCTCGTTGTGCCGCGGCCTTGGCCTCCTTGCGCTCCTTGCGGGTGCCGCCGCGGCGGCGCTCCACCGCGCGCGTGCTGGAGAACAGCAGCCAGGCAGCGCCGAGCACACCGAAGCCCGCCCAGGCCGTCGGGCTGAAGGCGGTGTCCGCCAGCCACTGCACGGTCCCGGTCATCACCAGACCGAGCGGCACCAGCGAGTAGGCGGCCAGGCGGGCGGCCGCGAGGAACCGCTTTCGGTACGCCGTGACCGCCGCGATGCCCAGGCCGGCCGCGGCGGCGGCGGAACAGACGGTCTCGGCAATCATCCGGTCCTCCAGGCAGTCCTAGGCAGTCCTCGGCGAGCGGGCACTTTTCGTCCCTTCCATCCTGCACCGCCCGGACCCCGCCGGGCCATGCCTCGGGCGGACATCAGGGACATCTCCGGGTCGGCTCCTCCGCAGGTGCCGGTCCCGCGCCCACCCCTGGGTGTGGATCGGGGTCGCGGGCGCGGGCCGTCGCGGCCGTGCAGCGGTCGGGCCCCGCGACCTCCGATTCGTCCACCCCCCTCCCGACCTGGGACACTGACCGCATGAGCGACTCCTCCCCCGTGCCCACCGCCGCGCCCGTCCTCGACGTCTGGTGCGAACTCCAGTGCCCCGACTGCCGCAGCGCCCTGGCCGACCTGAGCGCCCTGCGCGCCCGCTACGGCGACCGGCTCGAACTGCGGCTGCGGCACTTCCCGCTGGAGAAGCACAAGCACGCCTTCGCCGCCGCGCAGGCCGCCGAGGAAGCGTTGGAGCAGGGCAAGGGCTGGGAGTACGTCGAGGCCGTGCTCGGCCGGGTCGAGGAGCTGGACCGTAAGGGAGAACCCCTCCTGGTCGAGATCGCCGGCGAACTCGGGCTGGACGCCGACGAGTTCGACACCGCGCTGATCGACGGCCGGCACATGCTGATCGTCGACGCCGACCAGGCCGAGGGCAAGGCCATCGGCGTGACCGGGACGCCGACGTACGTCATCGGCGGGGAGCGCCTCGACGGCGGCAAGAGCCAGAAGGGGCTGCGGGAGCGGATCGAGGAGATCGCCGACCGGCTGCTGGCCGAAGGGGCCTGAGCCTCAGAGCAGTTCCTTGAACAGGTTGTGGTCGGTGGTCTCGTAGCCGAGGGACTCGTAGAGCCGTTCGGCCGGGGTGTTGTCCGCGAAGACGTGGAGGGCGATGCGGTCCTTGCCGCCCTCGGCACCCTGGGCCTCCGCGAGCAGCATCAGCGTACGGCCGTGGCCGCGCCCCCGATGGCCCTCGTCCACCTCGACGTTGAGGACGTACGCCATCTCGGGCCACAGCCCCAGCCACAGGGTGCCGGCCCGTACGCCCTCGTGCTCCAGGACGCTGATCAGCGTGTTCTCGGTCGCCAGACCGTGCGGCAGCCAGCGGGTCTGCCCCTGCTTCGCCTTGGCGTGCGCCTCCGCCTCGGGCACGCCGCGGTCGATCAGACTCTGCGCGAAGCGGGCCTCGTCGTCCTTGAGCCAGGGCCCGAACTCGGCCTCGGTCATGGGCCGGGCGACGCTCCCGGCCGGAAGTGCCGGCGCGGGCCCGTCCAGCCGTTTGGCCATGTTGCGGCTGCGCCGGACGTACCCGAGTGCCGTGGCGAGCCGGAGGGCGGCCTCGGCGCCGCCGGGCACGGACACCTCGATGCGCGTGCAGCCCCAGCCCCGGACGACCTCCTCGGCGGCGAGCGCGGCCACCGTGCCGCGGCCCCGCCCGCGGTCCGGCTCCTCGATGTACAGCTCGGCGAGACGGGCCACGCCCAGGCCGTACTCGGGGTGGGTCGAGAGGTGTATCCCGCCCACGGGACGGCTGTTCACGCACACCCGGTAGCGGCGCGACCGCGTCCCGTCGGCGTTGTGCTGGAGCGGCTCGGTCGGCCGCAGGGTCGTCGTCATCAGGGGTGTTCTACCCGCCGTACCCGCCCGTGTCAGCCAAATATCGGCTGGCTCTCACGGATCCTGGTCGTCCCCGGAGCGCTCGTCGAAGACCCGCATCGCCTTCGCGGTCACCGGCCCGGGCGCGCCCGGCAGTTCGCGGTCGTCGACGCGGTGGACCGCCTGGACATCGCGCAGGGTGGAGGTGAGGAAGACCTCGTCCGCCCGCTCCAGGACGTCCAGCGGGAGATCGGTCTCCTTGGCGCCGGTCCACTCGACCGTCAGCGCGCGCGTGATGCCCGCGAGGCAGCCGGAGGCGACCGGCGGGGTGTGGATCTCGCCGTCGAGGACGACGAAGACGTTCGAGCCCGTCCCCTCGCAGAGCTGTCCGACCGTGTTGGCGAACAGGGCCTCGGAGGCGCCGTGTTGGTGGGCGCGGGCGAGAGCGACGACGTTCTCGGCGTACGAGGTGGTCTTCAGGCCGGTGAGGGCGCCGCGTTCGTTGCGGGTCCAGGGGACCGTGACGACGGCCGTCGAGTCGGGGCGGCGGGTGGTCTCGCCGAGGGCGACCACGAGGGTCGGGCCATGCTCGCCGCGGTCGGAGCCGAGGGGGCCGTGGCCGCCGGTGTAGGTGATGCGCAGCCGGCCGAGCGCCATCGGGTTGGCCGCCAGTACGGCGGCGCAGGCGCGACGGACCTCGTCGTGGTCGGGGTCGGGCAGGCCGAGGCCGCGCGCCGAGCGGGTCAGCCGGTCCAGGTGCCGGGTCAGCGCGAACGGCTTCCCGTCGGTCGCCTTCACCGTCTCGAAGATGCCGTCGCCCACGGTCAGTCCGTGGTCGAAGACGGAGACGCGGGCGGACTCGATGTCCTGCAGCCCGCCGTCGAGCCAGATCTTCACGTTGCCAGTCCCTCTCCACTCACCTCGTACGTGCCCGACGCTACCGCGAGCAGCCGGGCCGCCTTCAGTTCGGTCTCCCGCCACTCCGCCTCGGGGTCGGAGCCCCAGGTGATGCCCGCGCCGGTGCCGAAGCGGAGCTCCCCGGCCGCGCGGTCGATCCAGAACGTACGGATGCCGACGGCCAGCTCGCCGGTTCCGCGGTCGGCGTCGACCCAGCCGATGCCGCCGCAGTAGGGGCCGCGCGGTGCCGTTTCCAGGGCGTCGATGATCCGCAGCGCGCTGGACTTGGGCGCGCCGGTGACCGAGCCCGGCGGGAAGGCCGCGTCGAGCAGCTCGGGCCAGCCGGCGTCCTCGCGCAGCTCGCCGCGGACCGTGGAGACGAGGTGGACGAGCCCGGGGTGCTTCTCCACGGCGCACAGGTCGGGGACGGTGACGCTGCCGGTGGCGCAGACGCGCCCGATGTCGTTGCGGACCAGGTCCACGATCATCACGTTCTCGGCGTAGTCCTTCTCCAGCAGATCGGCCTCGGTGCGCCCGGTGCCCTTGATCGGTCCGGACTCGACGACCCGCCCGTCACGGCGCAGGAAGAGCTCGGGCGAGGCGGTGGCGAGCTCGACCCCGTGTCCGGGCAGCCGGATCGTTCCTGCGTACGGCGCCGGGTTGCCGCGGGCGAGCAGCGCGGTGAGGGCGTCCACGTCGGCGTCCGGCGGCACGGGGGCGGTGAGCACCCGGCAGAGGTTCGCCTGGTAGACCTCGCCGGCCGCGATGTGCTCCCGGATCCGGCGCACACCGGCCGTGTACGCGGCGCGGTCGAGGGACGACGTCCAGTCACCGGCGGCGGGCCCGTGCCACGCCCCGGGCACCGGCGCGGGCACCGGTTCGTTCCGTACGTCCCTGAAGCGGGCGCAGGTCAGACGGCCCTCGAAGTCCGCGGCGACGGCCCAGAAACCGGTGGAGTCCAGGGCCGCGGGATCGCCGGTGACGTCGAGGAGGCCGGTGGCGACGCGGGTGCCGAAGCGGGCGAGGGGAGGGAGGTCGTGCACGCGGTCGAGTCTATGGCGGGTGTCCGAATGGTGACCTCGACGTGTCCCCGAGGACGCCCTGGCCACGCCCGTGAGCAGGTGCAGCGCAGCACGCTGCGCAAACGCGTTTTTGTACTGGCCCCGGAATCCGCTAGAGTTCAACACGTCGCCGGGACGCGCAAGCGGATCGGAAGGACAGGCGAACGTAGCTCAGTTGGTAGAGCGCAACCTTGCCAAGGTTGAGGTCGCGAGTTCGAACCTCGTCGTTCGCTCGGAAGAGCAAGGGGGATCATCCCGAACCCCCTCACTCCTGGTGGAGTGGCCGAGAGGCGAGGCAACGGCCTGCAAAGCCGTCTACACGGGTTCAAATCCCGTCTCCACCTCCAAGGACGATTAGCTCAGCGGGAGAGCGCTTCCCTGACACGGAAGAGGTCACTGGTTCAATCCCAGTATCGTCCACTGGATCCCTGGATCCTCCGCGCGATTAGCTCAGCGGGAGAGCGCTTCCCTGACACGGAAGAGGTCACTGGTTCAATCCCAGTATCGCGCACGCAGCACACACGATCTTGATCGTGGTTCCCGCGCGATTAGCTCAGCGGGAGAGCGCTTCCCTGACACGGAAGAGGTCACTGGTTCAATCCCAGTATCGCGCACATACCGAAGCCCCCGGCCCTGCGGCCGGGGGCTTCCTCGTGGTTCCGGTCAGCTGGAGAACAGCATGTGGCCGAAGCTCTTGTGGCGGTGGTGACCGCCGTGGTGGCCGCCGTAGTGACCACCACCGTGTCCGCCGCCGTGCGGGGCGCCCCAGGCGGGCGCGGGCGGGGCCGGGTAGGCCTGCGGGGCGCCCGGGGGCGGCGGCGCGGGCTGCTGCCACTGGGACTCCAGGCGGGTCAGCGCCTCCAGCTCGCCGTAGTCGAGAAAGATCCCGCGGCAGCCGCTGCACTGCTCGATCTGGACACCGTTGCGGTTGTACGTGTGCATCGGCGCGTGACACTTCGGACACTGCATCGTCGGCTCAACTCCTAGCCCGTCGGTCCTGCTTCGCGTTTCGCCAGGACAGACTCTGTCCGGCTGCGGTCGGTTGCACCCTACTTCGGGAAATCCGGCGCCAACTCCGGTGGGAGGGAACTCATTCGGGCACATGCGTCGATCATGGACATCTCGATCTCGTCCAGGTCCCGGTTCTCCGCCGTGGCCTTGGTGATCGCGCGGGCGGCGGTCTGCACCGTGAGGGCGCGGGCCGGGACGTCCAGGGCGGGCCAGGGGTCGCCGTCGGCGGGGACGGCCGGGCCGCCGGCGGCCCGGTAGGCGGTGAGGAAGCGGGTCCACTCGTCGGGCGGGAGGAGTCCGCAGGCGTACCAGGCGGCGGGGCGGGCGAGGTCCCAGGCGGGGACGCCGGTACCGAGGTCGTCGACGTCGATGAGAAGCCAGGGGCCGTCCGGTGCGGGATGCCGGACAAGCTGGCCGAGGTGGAGGTCGCCGTGGCAGAGGGTGCCGCTGTCCGGCATGGGCGCCTCGGCCCGGGCCCACGCGGGGAGGGTGCGCCAGGCGTGGAGGACGGGTTGTGCGGCGGGGTGGGTGGCGGCGGTCGTCGTGAGCCGGGCGATGGCTTGGGCCGCCTTGGCGGGGCCGCGCATGGGGGGTAGGGAGTGCGCGGTGGCGGGTGGGGTCGGGGCGGGGCTGAGGAGGGTGGGCTTGCGGGGCGTCGGCGGGAGGGCCGCGGAGGCGGTGTCAGGTGCGGGATTGGGGGAGGAGAGCGCGGGGCTTACGGATGCAACGGTCGTGGAGGCGGGATCAGGTGCGGGGCCGGGGAAGGAGAGGGCGCGGCCTACGGACTCGACAGGCGTCAGGGCGGAGGCACTGGTGGGGGCCGAGCTGAGGAGTGAGGGCACGCACGGCGCAGGCGGGGTGGGCATGGGCGTGGGCGTGGACACGGGGCTTCGGTGGAGGTGGGCCAGGAGGGTGCCGGCGGCCTCCCATGGAGCGGCGTCCGGGTCGTCCGGGTCCACCGGGGTGCCGTAGGGCCAGAAGGTCACCAGGCGGCCGTGCAGTTCCACCGGGGCCGGGGTGAGCGGGGCCAGGAGGATGCCGGGGAGGCGGGTGGCCGTGCTAAGGCGGAGGGTGAGGTCGGCCAGGGGGGTGCCGGGGGCGTGGGCCTTGGCGACCGTGTCCGCGTGGCGGACGACCGTGGCGTCGGGACGGTCGGCGAGGACGGCCGCGCCACAGGGGCAGGAGGCGGGGGCGGGGCGTGCGTGGGCCTTGGCCTTGGCTCGGGCGGTGAGCTCGGAGAGCAAGGGGGTGGCGGTCACGGGGCTCCCTGGAGTGCGGTGGCTGCTCCGCAGGGTACGGCGGGGACTGCCGGCGCGGTCCACGGGTTCTCCGGCAGAGGCGGCTCCGGTGCGGCGCCGTACCGTTTTCGGGCAGAGCAATGCCGGTTTCGGGCAAAGCAATGCCGGCGCAGCTCCCCAGCTGCGCCGGCATTTTTGCCGTCCGCCGCACCCCCGTCCCCACGGGGTTTCATGGGTGGATGTCCCCGCCCGGACCGCTCTTCCGGGCCTGGGGTCGCCGCTCAGCGCCCCAGCATCACGCCCACGGACGACGCCTGTGTGGCCACTGTCTCCCAGCCGTCGAAGACGAAGAAGAGCAGGGCCGCCAGGGGGAGGACCATGAGCGTCGCCACCAGGGGGTGGCGGCGGCCCGTGCGGCGGCGGAGCTCTGTGCGCTCGCTTGTGCGGATCATCGTCCGCGGTGCCGTTAGGGCCATGGTCCCTCTCCTGACCGTTCAGTTGTCGTTGGCAGCGGCGGGTGTCTGACCTCGGGGGACGAGTGCTGCACCCGCCGCTTGACCTCAAATCTAGGCGTCCGGCGCTCGTCGCACGTCATGCCCTCGTACCGATTGCCGGGCCTCCCGGAGGATGAGCCATCAGGTGGGGAGTACTCCCCTGGGTGGAGACGTGGACCTAGGTCTCAGGGTCTTCCCCGAGGGGACGCCCGGAGTGTCCCGCCTTTTCTGAGCTGTCCTCCCGCGGCACCGGCTGCTCGACCAGCGCCAGCACCCGGGTGGCCATGAAACGGGCGGTACGGACCACGGAGCCGCTCCGGGTGACTTCGCTCACTTCCACGACACCTCGTCGTACCGCCGTCTCCACCCTGCGTCCCGCCCTGCTCGCCACCACCTCATAGGTGCGGGTCGTGTCGCCCGCGTCCACGACTATCTCCACGCGATCACCCTTCACGTGTTCAATCCCCCTTCTGTGACGGGTGGTTGGGAGCCGGGCGAGGGCTAAGTGCGCCTGTCCGCGCGCTCCCTGACCGTCCTTCAAGTCTCCCACCCGGCACTGACAATCCATCTGGACGAGAGGGCGCGGCCTCTGCGCGCGGGCGGCCGGGTAAACGTAAGCTGTGCCACGTCACACGGACCGGGCAGCGGGGATGAACATGGCGATGATGCGCCTGAGGCGCGAGGACCCGCGCGTCGTCGGCTCGTTCAGGCTTCACAGACGGCTCGGCGCGGGCGGGATGGGCGTTGTCTACCTGGGCTCCGACAAGAAGGGGCAGCGGGTAGCGCTGAAGGTCATCCGGCCCGATCTGGCGGAGGATCAGGAGTTCCGGTCGCGGTTCGCGCGCGAGGTCTCGGCCGCGCGGCGGATCAGGGGCGGGTGCACGGCCCGGCTGGTCGCGGCGGATCTCGACGCGGACCGTCCGTGGTTCGCCACGCAGTACGTGCCCGGGCCCTCCCTGCACGACAAGGTCGCCGACGAGGGGCCGCTCAGCGCGGCCGACGTCGCGGCCGTGGGGGCCGCGCTGTCCGAGGGGCTCGTCGCCGTGCACGAGGCCGGGGTCGTGCACCGGGATCTCAAGCCGTCCAACATCCTGCTGTCCCCCAAGGGGCCGCGGATCATCGACTTCGGCATCGCCTGGGCCACCGGGGCCTCCACACTCACGCACGTCGGTACGGCCGTCGGCTCCCCCGGCTTCCTCGCGCCGGAGCAGGTGCGCGGCGCCGCGGTCACGCCGGCGACGGACGTGTTCTCGCTCGGTGCGACCCTGGCGTACGCGTCCATGGCCGACTCGCCCTTCGGGCACGGCAGTTCCGAGGTGATGCTGTACCGGGTCGTGCACGAGGAGCCTCAGCTGCACGGCGTACCGGACGCGCTCGCTCCGCTGGTGCGCGCCTGTCTGGCGAAGGATCCGACGGAGCGGCCCAGCACGCTCCAACTGTCGCTGCGGCTCAAGGAGATCGCCGCGCGCGAGGCGAACGGGCCGGCCGATGTGCGCCCGCCCGGGCCGCGCGTGAACGAGGCCGACCGGCCCACCGGCCGGCTCGCCGACACCTACCCGGAACCGCAGCGCGAGCAGCAGCGCCGGCCACAGGGCACCCCGCCACCGCGCGGAGCGTCCCCGTCGTCGTCCCGCGGGCCCGCTCCGGTGCGCGGTGGCGGGGTTCCGTCGCGGGGCGGCAGCACGGGGAGTGCGTCGCGCGGTGGTACGGCGGCCGGAGGTCCCGCGTCCCGTGGGGGTACGGGGTCATCGGTTCCGCGGAGCAGCGGCGCATCGGCGTCGCGTTCCGGGGCGCGGCCCACGCCCACGTCACGGAACGGCGCCCGCCCGGCCGGCGGCAACCGGCCCGGACCTCGCAGCGGTACGGGTCGTCCGGCTCCCCGGGCCACGGGCACGGGCCGACGCCCCGCCAATCCCCGGCTCCTCCGTCAACGCCTGTTCGTGTTCGTGGTCGTGACGCTGCTGGTGGCCCTCGGCATCGCCGCGGCCCAGGGCTGCCAGGGACCGTCACGGGGTCTCGGCGGCGACCGGGTTGTCGTACGGAATGAGCAGCAGCATGTACGACCGAGTCCGGCGTCGCAGGTGCCGGAAGGGAAACCGACCGCGGGTCAGTAGGGCGTCACAGGCCCGGCAGGATGTCCTCGAAGAACTCTCGGTCGCCCTCGAAGAGTGGGGTCAAGGCGAGGAATTCCTCCGGGGTCACCCAGCGGGTCTCCGCCACCTCGACCGGGTCGGGGACGATGTCGCCGTGGGCCGCGTCCGCCGTCCACCAGTGGAGGCGGAAGCGGCCGTCGTCCGTTTCCGATTCCCAGACCTTGGCGCCCGGGGAGACGGAGAGGCCGACCTCCTCCTGAACCTCTCTGACCAGCGCCTCCTGCTGGGTCTCCCCCGGTTCCAGCTTGCCGCTGAGCGGTTGCCAGTAGCCGGGGCGGGAAACGGACGGGCCGCGCCGGATGGCCAGGACCCGGCCGTCCCGGCGCAGTACCGCGACGATCGCCTCGCGCCGGACCAAGGCGCTACCCCTGCGGGCGGCCCGTGGCCACCGCGTAGAAGGCGACCGCGGCCGCCGCGCCGACGTTGAGGGAGTCGACGCCGTGGGACATCGGGATGCGTACCCACTCGTCGGCGGCGACCAGCGCCTGCGTGGACAGGCCGTCGCCCTCCGCGCCGAGCATCAGCGCCACGCGGTCCATCCTGTGCGGGGCGGCCTCGTCGAGGGACCGGGCCTTCTCGTCGGGGGTGAGGGCGAGAAGGGTGAAGCCGGCCTCGCGGACCGACTCCAGGCTTTTCGGCCAGGTGTCGAGACGGGCGTACGGGACCGAGAAGACCGCGCCCATCGACACCTTGACGCTACGGCGGTACAGCGGGTCCGCGCAGTCGGGCGACAGCAGTACCGCGTCCATGCCGAGGGCCGCCGCCGAGCGGAAGATCGCGCCGATGTTGGTGTGGTCGTTGACCGACTCCATGACGACGACCCGGCGGGTGGTCTGGAGCAGGTCGGCGGCCGTGGGCAGGGGCTTGCGCTGCATGGAGGCGAGCGCGCCGCGGTGCACGTGGTAGCCGGTGACCCGCTCGGCGAGCTCCGGGCTGACCGCGTACACCGGGGCCGGGAGCTCGTCGATCACGTCGCGCATGACGTCGACCCACTTTGCGGACAGCAGCATGGAGCGCATCTCGTAGCCCGCGTCCTTGGCCCGTCTGATGACCTTCTCGCCCTCGGCGATGAACAGGCCCTCGGCCGGCTCTCGCTTGCGGCGCAGTTCGACATCGGTCAGGCCCGTGTAGTCGCGCAGGCGGGGGTCGTCGGGATCCTCGACGGTGATGAGATCGGCCACAGGGTGATACTGCCTTGTCCTGGGTGTGGTGCCAACGGCTCGGAACGGGTTGGGTTACCCGCGGTTACGCGGACGCGCTCGGTCCGACGGCCGGGAGAGGCCCGGTCCGCCGATCAGGACGGCCGCGGTCCGACCGTCACCACCTCGCCGATGACGATGACCGACGGGGCCTTGACCTCCTCCGCGACGACCGTCTCGGCGATCGTGGCGAGCGTCGCGTCGACCCGGCGCTGGGCGGCCGTGGTGCCCTCCTGGATCACGGCGACCGGGGTGTCGGGGGACTTGCCGTGCGCGACGAGGGTCTCGGCGACCTTCCCGATCGTGCCGACGCCCATGAGGATCACCAGCGTGCCGGTCAGCTTGGCGAGCGAGGGCCAGTCGACCAGGGAGCGCGCGTCGTCGGGCGCGATGTGCCCGCTGACCACGGTGAACTCGTGCGCGACGCCCCGGTGCGTGACCGGGATGCCGGCCGCGCCCGGCACCGAGATCGAGCTGGAGATGCCGGGGACCACGGTGCACGGGATGCCGGCCTCGGCGAGCGCGTTGACCTCCTCCATCCCGCGGCCGTAGACGAAGGGGTCGCCGCCCTTCAGCCGTACGACCGACTTGCCCTGCTTTGCATGCTCGATCAGGGCGTTGTTGATGGCCTCCTGGGCCATGAAGCGTCCGTACGGCAGCTTGGCCGCGTCGATCACCTCGACGCTGGAGGGGAGTTCGGCGAGCAGGTCACGGGGGCCCAGGTGGTCGGTGATGACCACGTCGGCCTCGGCGAGCAGGCGCCGGCCGCGGACGGTGATGAGGTCCGGGTCGCCGGGGCCGCCGCCGACCAGCGCGACGCCGGGCGTGCGGGTGCGGTGGTGCGGGGCGACGAGGGTGCCGTCGCGCAGGCCCTCGACGACCGCGTCCCGGATGGCGGCGGTGTGGCGCGGGTCGCGGCCGCGGGCGTCGGTGGTGAGGACGGCGACCGTGACGCCCTCGCTGTGCCCGGTGGCCGGGGTCCACGCGGTGGCGGCGTCGGCGTCGTCGGAGCGCACGCACCACACGCGGTTGCGCTCGGCCTCGGCGGAGGCGGCGGCGTTCGCCTCGGCGTCACTGGTCGCGATCAGGGCGTACCAGGCGTCCGCCAGGTCACCGTCGGCGTACCGGCGCCGCTCCCAGCCGATCTCCCCCGCGTCCGCCATCGCCTCGACGGAGGGGGTCACCTCGGGAGACACCAGGAGGATGTCCGCGCCGGCCGCGATCAGCGCCGGGAGGCGGCGCTGGGCGACCTGGCCGCCGCCGAGGATGACGACCCGGCGGCCGGTGAGGCGGAGGCCTACGGGGTAGGCGGGGTGTTCGGCCATGAGGTGCGGCTCCTCGTCCTGGCAATGCGATGGGTGCTACGGCGCTGGAGCAGCCCTGACGTGCGGATATTTAGGGTGGCTTCGGATTTGAAGATGGCTTCAGCGTACGGCCGGGGTGGGGTGCACGCAGGAGCGCGTACCCCACCCCGGCCCGGGGTCACTTCTCGGTGACGCCCGCCGAGTCGAAGGTCGCGACCTCGTGCATGGCGCGGGCCGTGCTCTGCACCAGCGGCAGGGCGAGCAGCGCGCCCGTGCCCTCGCCGAGCCGGAGGTCGAGGTCGACCAGCGGGCGCAGGCCGAGCTTGTTGAGCGCGGCCACATGGCCGGGCTCGGCGCTGCGGTGGCCCGCGATGCAGGCCGCGAGGACCTCGGGGGCGATCGCGCGGGCCACCAGCGCGGCGGCACCGGCGCTGACGCCGTCCAGGATCACCGGCGTACGCAGCGAGGCACCGCCCAGCAGCAGACCCACGATCGCCGCGTGCTCGAAGCCGCCGATCGCGGCGAGTACGCCGATGGGGTCGGCCGGGTCGGGCTGGTGCAGCTCGATGGCGCGGCGGACGACCTCGGTCTTGCGGGCGAGGGTCTCGTCGTTGATGCCGGTGCCGCGGCCGGTGACCTCGGCCGGGTCGGTGTCCGTGAAGACGGAGATCAGGGCGGCCGAAGCGGTGGTGTTGGCGATGCCCATCTCACCGGTCAGCAGCGCCTTGTTGCCGGCCGCGACCAGGTCACGGGCGGTCTCGATGCCGACCTCGATGGCCTGCTTGGCCTCCTCGCGGGTCATGGCGGGCCCGGTGGTCATGTCGGAGGTACCGGCACGGACCTTGCGGGGCAGCAGCCCGGGGGTGGCCGGCAGCTCGGCGGCCACCCCGACGTCCACGACACACACCTCGGCGCCGACCTGCCCGGCGAAGGCGTTGCAGACCGCGCCGCCGCCGAGGAAGTTGGCGACCATCTGGGCGGTGACCTCCTGCGGCCAGGGGGTGACGCCCTGGGCGTGCACGCCGTGGTCACCGGCGAAGATCGCGACGGCCGCGGGCTCCGGGATCGGCGGCGGGCACTGGCGCGAGAGCCCGGACAGCTGCGCGGAGATGATCTCCAGCATGCCGAGCGCGCCGGCCGGCTTGGTCATCCGCTTCTGCCGCTCCCAGGCCTCGCCGAGCGCCTTGGCGTCGAGCGGGCGGATCTGGGCGACGGTCTCGGCGAGCAGGTCGTGCGGGTCCTCGCCGGGCAGGGCGCGACGGCCGTACGTCTCCTCGTGCACGACCCACGACAGCGGGCGCCGCTTGGACCAGCCGGCCTGCATCAGCTCGGGCTCGTCCGGGAACTCGTCGACGTACCCCACGCACAGGTACGCGATGACCTCGAGGTGCTCCGGCAGCCCCAGCGCCCGCACCATCTCGCGCTCGTCGAAGAAGCTGACCCAGCCGACGCCGAGGCCTTCGGCGCGGGCGGCGAGCCAGAGGTTCTCGACGGCGAGGGCGGCGGAGTAGGGGGCCATCTGCGGCTGGGTGTGCCGGCCGAGCGTGTGCCGGCCGCCGCGGGTGGGGTCGGCGGTGACGACGATGTTGACCGGGGTGTCGAGGATGGCCTCGATCTTCAGTTCCTTGAACTGCTTCGCCCGGCCCTTGGGCAGCGACTTCGCGTACGCCTCCCGCTGCCGCATGGCCAGTTCGTGCATGCCGCGCCGGGTGTCGGCGGAGCGGATCACGACGAAGTCCCAGGGCTGGGAGTGGCCGACGGAGGGGGCGGTGTGGGCCGCCTCCAGCACGCGCAGCAGCACCTCGTGCGGGATCGGATCACTGCGGAAGCCGTTGCGGATGTCACGGCGCTCCCGCATGACCTTCATGACGGCCTCGCGCTCGGCGTCGTCGTAGGGGGGCGCGGCCGGGCCGGTGGACTGACGTACTTCTTCCACTGCGGCCGTGCTCTCTTCCTGATCGGCGGCCCTGGTGTCCAGGTCCTCCGCGTGCTGTACGAGTTCGGTGTCGGCGTCCCGGGGAGCGGGGACGGTTGCGACGGCCTCCGCCGGGGGCTCCTCCTCCGGGGGGAGGGTGAGGGGGTGCGGCGGGGTCGGCGCGAGGTGGGGGGTGGTGGGGACGGTGCCGTCCACGGGGACGAACTGGCCGAGGGGGGCGGGGGGTTCGGGGTGCGTGGGGACTGGCACTGGGGCGAGGGCTGCGGGGTCAGTGCCGGCTTCGGCTTCGGCGAGGATCTCGGCAGGAGCTTCGGTGGGGGTTTCCACGGGAGTGTCGCCGGGGGCTCCCGCGGGCGTCTCGTCGAGGGGTTCGACGGAGAGCCCGGGCAGCGGTTCGGCGGGGAGGCCGGAGAGAGGTTGGGCAGGGAGCTCGGCAAGCGGTTCGACCGAGGGCCCGGAGGGGGCGTCGGTGGGGGCTGCCGCGGGCGTTCCGGAAGCGACCTCGGTGAGGGCTTCGGCCGGGGTCGCATCGGGGTGCTCGGGGGCGTCGGCGGCTTGCGGCGCGAGTTCTGGCTGGTCCGGGGCGGGGGTTACGGCAGCTTCCGGCAAGAGTCCCGGCTGGTCGCCGGTGGGGGTGACCGCACCCTGCGGCGCGAGCTCCGGCTGATCACCGGTGGGGATTACGGCAGCTTCCGGCGCAAGCAGCGACTCGTCGGCGGTGGGGGTGAGCGCGGACTCCGGTGCGGGACCCGGCTGGTCAGCGGTGGGAGTCACGGCGGTGTCGGGGGCGTGTCCGGCGGCCAGGGGCTGGGAGGCCTCGGGCAGGGGGGCGGCCGAAGTGGGGTCGGCCGAGGGGTGGGGTGCGTCCAGGACCGGCGTCTCGGCGGGGGCACTGGGCACGTCGACGGCGGCGTTCACCGGTGTGTTCAGGTGCGCGGCGGCAGGTTGTGCGTCAGCATCAGGCTCTGCAGCGGGGGGCTGAGAGGCTTCCGCAGCCGGCGGGAAGGGGGTTGCTTCGGCAGGTACGACGGTGTCGGCAGCCGGAGTTGCAGTGGCGGCGGCGAGGTGCGCGGCGGCGTCGGCCTGTGGCGCCTCGGGGGTCTCGACGGCGGGCGACGCGACCGGCTCCGGAGCCTGGAGGGCGTCCGGGGACGGCACCTCAGAGAGCTGGCCCGGCTGAGCTGCCACGGCAGCGTCGGAGAGTTGGGAATGGTCGGCTACGACGGCATCGGGACCCGGACCACTCCCGGCCGGCCCGTGCCCAGGCTCGACCGCCTCAAGGACCGTACCGTCCGCAGGTACGACAGCCTCGGCCACCTGCGCGCTCTCCGGCGCGGCGGCCTCGACGGCTGGCGTCGGCACACCGTACGCACCCTCACCGCTCTGCCCGCCATGACCACCGTGAGAGAAGTCGGCGCCCTGCCCAGCGTGCCCACCGACCGCGAGGTCTCCGGCATGCCCGGCATACGCGAAGTCACCGTTCTGCCCTTCACCCCCCGACTCCGCAGCCTCCGCCTCCGCCGCGATGCGCGTCATGACCGCCTGGGCCGCGCCCACCGGCTCGGCGTTCTGGTCCTGCGGCGGGACAACCGTTTCCGCAGCCGGGGCCTCCGGGGCGACCGGGGGCTGGGTGGGCCAAGGGGTCGCGGACTGGGGGTGCTGGTCGTGCAGCGCCGGTGTGTCGAGGTACTCCGGGCCGATCGTCGGCGGGCCGGCGTGGCGGACCGGCGCGCCCGCCGGGCCGCGGTCGGCCAGCGAGCGGACCGGGCTCGCCGAGGCGTCGGGGATGGGCGGGCCGAGGTGGAGCGGGCGCCGCGGGGTGACCGGGGCCGCCGCCGCGGCCTGGGCCGGTGCCGGGATCGGCGTCGGGTTCGGGAGGCGGACGCCGCCGAGGTCGACCGAGCCGCTGTCGCGGCCCGCCGTCTCGTGCGGGCCGGGCTCGTGCACGGCCTCGACGACCGGCTCGGGCGCGGGCGGCGCGACCTCGTTGCCCCAGGGGCTCTGCGCGCCCGGCAGCAGCAACAGGTCTTCGTCCTCGGCGGTGGTCTCGGAGAGGTAGGTGTACGCACCGTGCGCGGTCACGCCCGGCTGTTCCACCATGCCTGCGCTCTCCGGCAGTCCCTCGCCCGGGACCTGGCCGGTGTCCGTCATGCGTACCCCTCGCCCATCGGTTAGTGCTTCTGCGACCAGCTCACCGGAAACGGCGCACTGACCGCCCCCGTAGTGAAGAACGAGCGTGCGTGCCCAGCGGCACGAACGACCCGCCCCTAAAAGGCGACAAAGCCATTCAGTGGCATTCTCGCGGCCGTTCGACCGTCACGACAGCTTGATCCGCGACGGCCCGCTGTGGACTGCGCCACGTTGCGCGTCCTCCGGTTCTGCCGTACCACACCCACCCCAAAAGGGGCGCGTTTTCCGGACATTGGCGAACGAAGTGCCGGGCCACCCGGTGCGGTGCAACGATCGGCCAGCCTACCGCGAGCGGTACGACTACCGGATCACCGGGACGGCAGAAAACAGGATCACTGGGACGGCGGCGGGGTCACTGCGCGCGCTCCGGGAGCACGGCGCTGAGCAGGAACGCGACGCTCCGCTCCGTCTCCGTCCAGGCCCTGGTGTCGAGTTCGACGGACTGGATGAGGGCGCACTCGACGCGGTAGCCGTGCTCGGTGAGGTCGCGGCCGACGAGTTCGGCCGCGTCGCGGGTCGAGGCGTGGGCGACGATGCGCTGCGGGCGGCGGTCGGCGACCGCGGAGACCACGGCCGCTCCCCCGCCGCCGACGCGCACGACGTCGGGTTCGGGGAGGTTCTCCAGGACGTGCGGGGCGGTGCCCTGGACGATCTGCAACTGGACCCCGAAGCGCCGGGCGGCGGCGTCCGTGCGGGCGCAGGAGTCCAGCGTGCGGTCGACGGCGATGACGGCGGCGCCGGCGCGCGCGGCCTCCACGGCGAAGGCACCGCTGCCGCAGCCGATGTCCCACACGAGGTCTCCGACGCGCGGTCCCAGCCGGGCGAGTTGGGCGGCGCGGAGCAGATCCGTCTCGCCCTCGCCGAGCGGACCGTCGTACACCTCGTCGGGCTGTGTCCAGCCGCGGGGGCCGGCGCTCGGGTCGCGGCCGGCGAGCCAGCCGCCGCTCTCGCCGGCGACGCCGGGTGCGACGGGGCCGCCGATGACGATGACGACGTTCGGGTCGCGCCAGGTGTGGTCGGCGGCCTTGTCGGAGGTGACGACGGTGACCTGCTCGCGTTCGGTGCCGAGTTCCTCGCAGATGACGAAGGTGCGGTGGACGCCCTCCATCAGCAGGCCGAGTTCGGCGGGGCCGGCGCCGGGTGAGGTGAGGACGGCGACCTTGGTGTGGGCGCGGCACACATTCACCGCGCGTCGCAGGGTGCGCCGGTGTGCGACGACCACCTGTGCGTCGTCCCAGGGCATGCCTGCCCGGGCGAAGGCGGCGGCGACGGAGGAGACGGCGGGGACGACCTCGACCTCCAGGCCGAACTCGGGTGCGCGCAGGGTCCGTACGACTCCGAAGAACCCGGGATCGCCGTCCGCGAGCACCACCGCGGTGCCGCGGTGGCCGGCGATCCGGCGGGCGGCGAGGGCGACGCTGCCGAGGCGGATGCGCTCGGCGGCCGGGGGCACCTCGGGGAGCGCCAGGTGGTGGGCGGCACCGGCCACCAGCGTGGCGGCGCCCAGGGCGGAGCGTGCCGCGGCGGTCAGCGGCGAGCCGTCCCAGCCGATCACCGTGACACGGTCGGCCATCGTCGTCGGTCTCCAGGGGGTTTGCGCAGGTAGGGCTGTGAGGGTACCTGGTGTCGGGTGCCGTGGATCGGGCGGTGCCCTCCCTCTCGTGCCCCCAGGGTTCAGTTCCAGTCGGTGTAGGAGGTGAAACCACCGGTGTCGGCGAGCTGCTCGCCCGCGCCGTCGAGGTCCTCGGGCAGCAGGCTCCACACGATGTAGTCGGTGCGCACGTCGCTCCAGGTGCCGTCGTCGGCCCGGACGCGCGCTATGCAGGCGCCGCGCAGCACGCCCTCGCTGATACAGCCGATCTTCTGCGCGACCTGCTGGGAGGCGGTGTTGTCGGCGGCCGTGCGCAGCTCGATGCGCTCGAACTTCTGGTCGGTGAAGAGCCATTGGGCGGTGGCGAGCGCGGCCTCGGAGGCGTAGCCCTCGCCGCGTGCCCAGGGCGCGATGATGTACGACATCTCGGTGGAGCGCACCCGCCAGTTGGTCTTGGCGAGCTGGACGACGCCGACCAGGCGCTGGGTGAGGAACTCGGTGACGGCGAAGTCGAGTCCGCGGCCGGCCTCCCGCTCGGCGGGCGCGTACTCGGTGATCCAGCCGCGGGCCTGTTCCTCGGAGTAGGGCTGCGGCACGGCAGTCCAGGCCCCGACCTGTTCGTCGTTCATCATCTCGGCCAGCGCGGGCACGTCGTCCTCATCGAGGGGACGCAGCACCAACCGCTCCGTGCTGATGGAGATGTTGGGGAAGGTGCCAGCCATGCGCTGCTCCGTAACCTTTGGAAAATGTTCAGGGCCTGCTGAACTGCCCAGCATGCAGCATGACGGTCCGGAACCGCACCACGGGGTCCACTCCGGGTGAGCGAGTGGACCCCGTGCGTGGCGATACGCCGTATACGTGAGGTTAGAACGAAGGGATGACCGAGCCCTGGTACTTGTCCTCGATGAACTTCTTGACCTCGGGCGAGGTCAGGAGCTTCGCGAGCTTCTTGACCCGCGGGTCCTTCTCGTTGCCCTCCTTGACCGCGAGGAAGTTGCCGTACGGGCTGTTCTTCGCGGACTCCAGGACGAGGGCGTCCTTGGCGGGCTTGATGCCGGCGGAGATGGCGTAGTTGCCGTTGACGACGGCGGCGTCCACGTCGTCCAGGGACCGTGCGGTCTGGGCCGCCTCGACCTCCTTGAACTTGAGGTTCTTCGGGTTCTTGGTGATGTCCTGCGGGGTCGCCTCGCTGCCCGCGCCGTCCTTGAGGGTGATGAGCCCGTTCGCGGCGAGCAGCTTCAGGGCACGCGCCTCGTTCACGGCGTCGTTCGGGACGGCGATGGTCGCACCGCTCTTCAGGGCGTCGGCCTTCTTGACCTTGTGGGAGTAGAGGCCGAGCGGCTCCAGGTGCACCGTGACGACGGGCACGATGTGGGTGCCGCGCTTCTTGTTGAAGTCGTCGAGGTACGGCTGGTTCTGGAAGTAGTTGGCGTCCACCGAGCCGTCCTCGGTCGCGGTGTTCGGGACGATGTAGTCCTGGAACTCCTTGACCTCCAGGTCGAGTCCGGCCTTCTTCGCCAGGTTCTTCTTGACGAAGTCCAGGATCTCGGCGTGCGGGGTCGGGCTCGCGGCGACGACGAGCGGACCGCTGTAGTCCGAGGAGCTGGAGGAGGATTCGGAACCCGAACCGCAGGCGGTCAGCCCGAAGGTGAGGGCTCCGGCCGCGAGGACAGCAATGGTGAGCTTTGCGGTGTTACGCACGAAAAGTGCCTTTCCTTTTGGGTGCAGCGACCCCGCGATCGGTGGTGCGGGGAGTCTGAGAGGGGCTACTTGGCTTTCAGCAGCCGTAGCTTCGGCGCCGGTCCGGAGCGTCCGCCGCGGCCGTGCAGCGAGCGGGCCGCGAAGTCGCCGGCGAACTGGATGAGCGAGATGACCACGGCGAGGATCGCCACGGTGATCCACATCAGTTCGGTCTCGAAGCGCTGGTAGCCGTAGCGGATGGCGATGTCGCCGAGGCCGCCCGCGCCGACCGTGCCGGCCATGGCGGAGTAGCCGATGAGGGCGACGATCGTGGTGGTGGTGCCGGCGATCAGGGACGGCAGCGATTCCGGCACGAGGACCTTGCGCACGATCGTCCAGGTGTTGCCGCCCATCGACTGCACAGCCTCGACGAGCCCGCCGTCCACTTCGCGGACAGCCGTCTCGACCAGGCGCGCGAAGAAGGGGATCGCGCCGATCGCGAGCGGCACGATCGCGGCCTCGCGGCCGATGGTCGTCCCGGTGATCCAGCGCGTGAAGGTCATCAGCGCGACCATCAGGATGATGAAGGGCATCGACCGGGCGACGTTCACGACCTGCCCGATGACCTTGTTGGCGACGACGTTCTGCAGCAGTCCGCCCCGGTCGGTCAGGACGAGCAGGATGCCGAGCGGGAGTCCGCCGACGACGGCGATAAGTGTGGACCAGCCGACCATGTAGAGGGTGTCCCAACACGCCTGGGACAGCAGCGGCGACATCTCCGACCAGCTCACTTGGCGCCCTCCACGAGCAGTACGGGCTCCTGGCCCACGACGTCGATCTGCAGGCCCTGTTCGCGCAGGAAGCCGATCGGCACCACGTTGTCCTCGTAGCGGCCGGGCAGTTCGATGCGCATCCGGCCGACCTGGAGGCCGCCGACGGTGTCGATGGCGGCGCCGAGGATCGAGATGTCGATGTTGTAGGTGCGCGAGAGCTGGGAGATGACCGGCTGGGTGGCGGCCTCGCCGTGGAAGGTGACGTCGACGACGGTGCGGTCGTCGCCGGTGGCCTCGCCGGCGACCGGGAAGAGGGCGGAGGCCAGCTCCGAGCCGGGGGTGGCGAGCAGTTCGCTCACCGTCCCGGACTCCACGATCCGTCCGTTCTCCATCAGGGCGGCGGAGTCGCAGATCGACTTCACGACGTCCATCTCGTGGGTGATGAGCAGGACGGTGAGGCCCAGCTGCCGGTTCAGGTCGCGCAGCAGTTGGAGGATCGAGCGGGTGGTCTCCGGGTCGAGGGCGCTGGTCGCCTCGTCGGACAACAGCACCTTGGGGTCGCCGGCCAGCGCTCGGGCGATGCCGACCCGCTGCTTCTGCCCGCCCGAGAGCTGGGCCGGGTAGGCCTTGGCCTTCTCGGCGAGCCCGACGAGGTCGAGCAGCTCCAGAGCCTTCCGGGACCGCTCCTTGCCCGACTTCCCGAGGATCTCCAGCGGCAGCTCGACGTTGTCCTGGACGGTCCGCGAGGAGAGCAGGTTGAAGTGCTGGAAGACCATGCCGATACGGCTGCGCGCCTGCCGCAGCTCCTTGCCGGCCCGGGGTCCGCGCCCGGCGAGGGCGGTGAGGTCCTGCCCGGCGACGGTGACCGTCCCGGACGTCGGGCGCTCCAGCAGATTGACGCAGCGGATGAGCGAGGACTTGCCGGCGCCGGACTGGCCGATGACGCCGTACACCTCGCCTTCGCGGACGTGCAGGTCGACGCCGTCGAGGGCGGTGACCGCACGGCCGCGCGAGCGGTAGACCTTGGTCAGGCCCGTGGTGGTGATCACTGGGGTTTCCATCACTGTCGAGTACGAGGGCGTGGGTGTGCCCCGGTACGGGAGGGAATGCGTGCGCGGGCAACTCTTCACGTACGGCGTTCGGCGTACGGACATGCCACAAGGGCTCGCTTCGGGGCTCCCCCACTCTCGGCTTCGCTCGAGCGGGGGCACCCCCATGGCTCAGGAGGTGGTGCGGGGGCCCTCTAGAAGGCGCACATTCGACACATACAACGAGCACCGGGCGTCAGGGTCGCCTCGGTCGCAAAGCTGCGGCTGCTCGTCGTAGTCATGCGATCAGTAAAACAGAAGTACGGTCCTGACAAAGCGCCGCTGTCCGCATGCGGACAGCGGCGGACGGGTTTCAGCCGCGGACGGAGATCTCCACTCCCCCGTCGGTGACCAGTGCGGACAGGGCCGAGAGGTCCTTCACCACGAGGTCGGCGTCGAGCTCGTGGGCCTGGTGGGTTGTGGTCAACGCCACGGTGGTCATTCCGGCGGCGCGGCCGGCCGCGAGCCCCGCGGGGGCGTCCTCGAAGACGACGCAGTGGGCCGGGTCGACGCCGAGCTGGCGGGCGGCGAGGAGGTAGGGCTCGGGGTCGGGCTTGCCGCGGGTGATCTCGTCGGCAGTGATCATCGTCTTGGGCAGGATGCCGACGGCGTCGAGGCGAGCCTCGGCGAGGCGCCGGGTGGCGGAGGTGACGACGGCCCAGCGGTCGGCGGGCAGCGAGTCGAGGAAGTCCTTGGTGCCGGGCAGCAGGTGAACGCCCCCGTTGGGCACGTCCTCCACCTCCAGCAGCTCGATCCGCGCCACGGCCTCGGCGACGACCTCGGCGGGCAGCAGGTCGGCGGCTATCTCCGCGGCCGGCCGCCCGTGCAGCTCGACCCGCCCGAACTGCTCGGCGGTGATCCCGTACTCCCCCGCCCACCGGGTCCAGCACCGGTCCACGGAGGCGAGGGAGGACACGAGGGTGCCGTCGTTGTCGAAGAGAAGGGCTTGCGCGTGGATCGTCATGGTCTAGACCCTACGGTGTACGACGGGGTCGGCGGCGTCGGCCCTTTTCGGCCGTAATAAGGTCACGGCATGCTCACTGCCCTGACGCTGGCGACCGGTGTCGCCGCGCTGCTGCTCGCCGCCTGGTGCGGCTGGGCCGCCTACCGGGACCAGCCGACGAAGGACTGGCACTTCATCGGAATGGCCGTGGTGTCGCTGCTGGCCGTGGTGCAGCTGGTGATCGGGATCGTGCAGCTGGCCCGGGGCGAGAAGCCGGAGCAGGGAACGACGATCTTCGTGGCGTATCTGATCGGCGCCTTCGCGTGCATTCCGGCGGCGGGCTTCATGTCGCTCGCCGAGCGGACCCGGTGGGGCTCGGTCACGGTGGCCGCCGGCGGTGTGGTCCTGGCCGTCCTCGAAGTGCGGCTCTACGACATCTGGGGAGGGTGAGTTGACCACCGTGGAAGAGAAGCCGAAGCGGCTCATCAGCGGGCCGGGCATGCTGCTCGTCTGGTTCTACGGCGTGATGGTCGTCGGCGCGGTGTCGCGCTCCGTGTACCAGATCGCGACCGAGTTCGACCGCGCGCCGCTCGCCTACTCGCTGTCGGCGGTCGCCGGTGTCGTCTACGGCTTCATCACGTACTCGCTGGTCCGCGGCGGCGAGACCGCCCGCAAGGCGGCACAGGTGTGCTGCGCCGCCGAACTCGCGGGTGTGCTGATCGTCGGCACCTGGACCCTGGTCGACAAGTCGGCCTTCCCGGACGCGACGGTCTGGTCGGACTACGGCATGGGGTACGTGTTCATCCCCGTACTGCTGCCGCTGTCCGCGCTGTACTGGCTGCGGAAGAACCGCACGGTCACGCAGTAGTGACGTACGCCTCGGCCGGCTTCTCCAGCACGATCATGGGGACGCCGTCGTCGCCCTGGGAAGTACCTACGGTCTCGTAGCCCACGCGGCGGTACAGCCGCAGGTTGCCCTCGCTGCGGTGGCCGGTGTGCAGGCGGAAGCGCTTGGCGCCGCGCTCCTCGGCCAGCGCCGACTCGGCCGCCCGCAGCAGGCGCGCGCCGATGCCGTGGCCCTGCAGGCGGGGGTGGACGCAGAGCTTGCCGATGGAGGCCGAGCCGTCCTCGGTGACCCGGCCGCGCACCGAGCCGACCACTTCTTCGCCGAGCCGTGCCACGAAGACGCAGTCCGCGGCCACCTCCTGACGGACCGAGTCCAGACTCTGGACGAGCGGGTCGATGCGGTAGTTGCCGTACAGCGCCGCCTCGCTCTGGAAGCACAGGTACTGCAGCCTGAAGATCTGCTCTGCATCCTGCTCGGTCGCCACCGAGATGGTCACGCTCATGCCCATGTGCGCACGCCTCCCGCTCACCTGATCGCCATTTCGTCCCTCACTCCTATCCCCGCACTTCGCGGGCCGCAACCTCCGGTGTGAGCAAACGACGGAGACATCCCAGGCATCTGGAACGTTCCGGGCCGAGACTTCCCTGTGAGATACCCAACTCCCCCGCGATTTCCCGGTATGTCAGGTCTTTCGGTGAGAGCAGGGCCTCCATCAGCCGGGGGCAGCGGCCGGGCAGCCGGCGCACCGCGTCCCGCAGAGCCCGGCGGCGGGCGGCCGCGAGGGCCAGGTGCTCGGGGCCGCGCTCGGTGTCGTCCACCGGCTCAGTGTCGTACGGCCGTTCGAGGCGGTGGGTACGGCGGGTGCGGCGGGCCTCGGAGCGGACGGCCCGGCGCAGCCAGTCCGGCGGGTCGAGGGGCGGGCCGTCCGTGTCCAGGCGCTCCAGGAGGCGCAGCCAGACCGCCTGTTCCAGGTCGCCGGGCTCGGTACCGGAGGCATGAGCCTCCGCGGAGGCCTCGGCGGTGAGCAGGGGGCGCAGGGTGGCCACGAGGTCGTACGTCATATGCGGCACGACGCGGCCGCCCGGGCGGCGGGTTGCCCGGGCGGCCGACTCTCACCCCAACCGGGGCTTTTCGCTCAGCCGTTGACGAAGTCCTCGCGGGCGAGGACACCGGTGTCGGCGTTGTCGGTGAAGACGCCGTCGATGCCGGTCGCGAAGTACCGCTTGAAGGCGCCGAAGGGGTCGCCGTACGCGTCGGCGTCGGTGCCCTTGCGGTACTCCAGCGGCAGGAAGGGGTTCTCGTTGCGCATGGTGTACGGGTGCAGGATCAGGCCGACCTTGTGGGCGTCGGAGACGAGGGTGGTCTCCTTGTCGAGGCTGCCGTCCGCCTTCTTCGTGATGATCAGGTCGAGCGTCGGGCCGAGGCCCTGCGCGTAGCCGGCGATCTCCCTGAGCCCCTTGGGGGTGATCAGGTCGGCGACGGTGCGCGTGTCTCCGGCCTCGACGAAGTCCCACGGGCGGGTGTTGGCCGCGGACAGCAGCACGACCAGCGGGTTGTCGACGAGGGTGTTGAGGCGCTGGATGCTGCTGGGCTCGAAGGACTGCAGGATGACCGGCGAGTTCCGCTTGTCCTTGCCGTACTTGTGCAGCAGCTTGGCGACCCGCTCCTCCAGGCCGAGGCCCAGCTTGCGGAAGTAGGTGGGGTGCTTGGTCTCGGGGTAGATCCAGACCTGCCTGCCGCGCTTGCGGGTCTGCTCGTCCTGCCACTTGAGGACTTCCTCGAAGGTGGGGATCTCCCAGCGGCCGTTGTAGATGGTGTTGTGCGGGCGGTTGGCCGGGATGCGCTCGATGGCGCGCAGCGTCTTCAGCTCGGCGAGCGTGAAGTCCTCGGTGAACCAGCCGGTGGTGGAGACGCCGTCGAGGACCTTGGTGGTCTTGCGTCCGGCGAATTCGGGGTGGTCGGCGACGTTCGTCGTGCCGCCGATCTCCGGCTCGTGCCGGCACACCAGATGGCCGTCCTTGGTGGGGACCAGGTCGCCGGCCTCGACGATGTCGGCGCCCAGGTCGAGGGCGAGGTTGTAGGAGCCGAAGGTGTGCTCCGGCCGGTAACCGCTGGCACCGCGGTGACCGATGATCGTCGGCTTCGGCAGGCTCTTGAGCCCGCCGAAGCCGTACTGCGTGGCGCCGGCGGCTCTCGCCGTACCGGACAGGCCCAGGACGGCTCCGCCCGCGCTGAGCACCGCCGCCCCGAGGAGCGCCCGCCGCCCGGTGGTGCCTGTCTGCCCGTTCTCCTGCGTTCCCATGAGCGCCTCCCCTGACGTCGGCTTCTGGATGCGGGCCGATCGTAGGTGCGTGTACATGACGCGAGGGAGACCTCGGCCGGAACACGCGGGTGACGCCCGATGTCGTATGAGGAAGGGTGTCTGACGAGGTGTCCGCTCACCCTTTCGGCGTACGCGAGCTGTGTCACATCGTTGCGCCCCGGTTACCCGGGGTCCACGGCACGTCACCCCAGGTAAACCCGCGTCAACAGTGCGTAAGACCTGGGTGAACCCGATGTGCGAGACCCCGGAGACCGGGAGTATCGTCCTCACCTGCACAGACTCATACCAAAACCCTTGACACCGGAGGGCCCGTTGTCCCGCTTCGCGCTCATCAAGGCAGTGCTCGGACCGATCATGCGCCTGATGTTCCGCCCACAGGTGGAGGGCGTGGAGCACATCCCGGCGGAAGGGCCGGTCATCCTGGCCGGCAACCACCTCACGTTCATCGACTCGATGATCCTGCCGCTGGTCTGCGACCGTCAGGTCCTCTTCATCGGCAAGGACGAGTACGTCACCGGCAAGGGCCTCAAGGGCCGCCTGATGGCGTGGTTCTTCACCGGCGTCGGCATGATCCCGGTGGACCGGGACGGGGCGAACGGCGGGGTGGCCGCGCTCATGACCGGGCGCCGCGTGCTGGAGGAGGGCAAGGTCTTCGGGATCTACCCCGAGGGCACGCGGTCACCCGACGGGCGGTTGTACCGCGGCCGCACCGGCATCGCGCGGCTCACGATGATGACCGGGGCGCCGGTGGTGCCGTTCGCGATGATCGGCACGGACAAGTTGCAGCCGGGGGGTGCGGGGATGCCCCGTCCCGGGCGGGTCACGGTCCGGTTCGGCGAGGCGATGGAGTTCTCGCGGTACGACGGGATGGACCGGGATCGGTATGTGCTGCGGGCGGTGACTGACTCTGTGATGGCTGAGGTCATGCGGCTTTCGGGGCAGGAGTACGTGGACATGTATGCGACGAAGGCGAAGGCCGCGTAGTCGCTCTACAGCCGTTCGTTTCGGAGCATGAACCATGCTGCGATAGCCGTCGCCAGCAGGACGATTGCGCCCACGCCCGCTGCGATCGACAGGCCGTCGACGAAGGCCTCTCGGGCAGACGTCAGTAGAGCCTGCGCCGCGTCCGTCGGCATTCCCGCCGCCGCCTCCACCGCGCCGCCCAGTGACTCGTGCGCCCCGACCGGTGTGCCCGCCGGAGCCGGGAAGCCCCGGTAGACGCCCGTCACGATCGAGCCCAGGATCGCGATGCCCAGGGCCGCGCCCAGTTCGTAGGCCGTTTCCGAGACCGCCGATGCCGCTCCCGCCTGTTCCTTCGGGACCGACGACAGGATCACGTCCGACGTCACCGTGAAGGAGAAGCCGGCGCCGATGCCCACGAAGAGCAGGGCGGTGCCCAGGAGCGGGTAGCCCGTCGACTCGTCGATCACCGTGAGCGCGGCCAGGGCGAGGCCGATCGCCGCCAGGCCGCCCGAGACCACCGCGCGGACCGAGAAGCGGCGCGCCGCCCGGCCCGCGATCAGTCCGGCGACCACCGCGCCCACCGCCGCCGGGATCTCCGCCAGGCCCGCCTCGAACGGGCGCCTGCCCTGGACCAGTTGCAGGTACTGGGAGAGGAAGAAGACCAGGCCCGACAGGCCGAGGATCGTCAGCAGGTCGGCCAGGACCGCGCCGCTGAAGCCGCGGTGGCGGAACAGGCGCATGTCCAGGAGCGGGGTGGGGAGCGTCAGTTGGCGGCGGACGAACCAGTACAGGGCCGTCAGGCCGAGTACCGCCGCGGCCATCGCGTCCCACGAGAAGCCGTGCGTCGCCGCCTGCTTGACCGCATACACCACCGCGATCATGCCGATGAGCGACAGCGCCACGCTCAGTAGGTCCCACGGACCGGGATTCGGGTTCCTCGACTCCGGGAGGAGCTTGATGCCTACCGCCACCAGGACCGCCATCACCGGCAGGTTGATGAGGAAGACCGAGCCCCACCAGAAGTGTTCGAGGAGGAAGCCGCCCGCGATCGGGCCGATCGCCGTGCCTGCCGAGGCCGTCGCTCCCCAGATGCCCACCGCGAGGCTGCGTTCGCGCGGGTCGTGGAAGAGGTTGCGGATCAGGGCCAGGGTCGCCGGCATGAGCGTCGCGCCCGCAACGCCGAGCAGGGCCCGGGCCAGGATCATCAACTCCGGTGTCGTGGCGTAGGCGTTGAGGATCGAGATCGCGCCGAAGGCAGTAGCGCCTACCAGGAGGATCCGCTTGCGGCCTATGCGGTCGCCGAGGCTGCCCATCGAGACCAGGAGGCCGGCGATCACGAAGGAGTAGACGTCGCCTATCCAGAGGAGCTGGGTGCCGGAGGGCTTGAGGTCCTCGCTGATGTACGGGGTCGCCAGGCCGAGGACGGTCGCGTCGACGGCCACCAGCAGCACGGCGAGCACGAGGACGGACAGCGCCAGCCAACGGCCGGGACGCTTCACCGCCTCGGTCGTGGTCGCCGGCTGCAGGGCGCTGGTCATGATTCCTCTCTCCGTAGTGCGCCACCGAGCAACAGCTCGGTGATCATGAAGGTGAAGTCCTTGGCTGCCACCCGGCCCTCCAGCACCGCCCAGGCGCCCGAGGCCAGCAGGCCGTAGAGCGCCTCGGTGAGCCAGGCCGGGGTCAGGTCGATGCGGAACTCGCCGCTCTCCTGTCCGCGCCGGAACAGCGCGGAGATACGCTCGTCGATCCGGGTCCAGCCCGCGTTCTGCTGCTCGCCCTCGAAGAGCTGGTTCTCGGTGTAGAGGAAGGCCAGCAGGGCGGCCGACGGCTCGAACGCCCGGACCAGGCGCCGTACGGCGTCCGCCGCCGGGCCCTCGTCCGCGCGGGCCGTGTCCAGTGCCGACTCGCACTCGGCGATGCCGAGCGACTCCAGCGCGCGCACCAGCGCGTCGCGGCCCGCGAAGTGGCGGTGCAGCGTGGCGCGGCTGATGCCGGCCGCCTTGGCGACCTCGTCCATCGTCGCGGTGGACTTGCGGGTCAGCAGCGCCGCGGCGGCGCGCAGTACGTGGTCACGGTCGACAGCCATGAGACGAGCATAGCCCATGTGAGACATTCATGTCTCATTATGGGCGTCCTCGTCTCATGGTTCAGCGGGGCATGTCGGCTCTCAGTGCCAGGGCAGGCTGCTGCGCCTGGCCCAGTACTCCTGCGGTTCCTCGACCAGTTCGGCGAGGCGGGTCAGCTGGTCCTCGTCGAGGTCGACCACCGCCGCGTGCAGGTTGGAGGCCAGCTGGGTGACCGTCGCCGCGCCCGAGAGGACCACCCCGGCCCATGGCTGGCGCAGAATCAGGGCCAGGGCCACGGCGTCGCAGCCCAGGGACGTTTCCGCGGCCACGGCCTTCAGGGCTTCCGGCGCGTACGGGTCGGCGAGGCGGCCGTTGGCCATGCCCTCCTTGACGATCACCGTGAGGCCGGCGTCCTGTGCCTCGGCGAGGGCGGGGGCGGCCGAGGTCTCCAGGACGTTGTACGTCGACTGGACGGTACGGAAGAGGGGCTCGCCGTCGACCGTCACGGCGAGGGCGGCGCGGGTGGCGTCCGCCTGGGCGGGGCCGCTGGTGGAGAAGCCGATGGTGGTGCCCTGCGCGGCGGCCTCCGCGAGCTTGGCGTGGAGTTCCTTGTCGGTGAGGGCGGGGCTGTCCGGGGTCACCGAGTGGATCTGGTAGAGGTCGAGGCGATCGCCGAGCAGGGCGGCGGTCTCGGCGCGCTGACGCTCGTACGTGCCGAGGCTGTGGTCCTTGACCTCGTGCTTCTCCGCGTCCGTCGTCCAGCCGGCGGTGTAGGTGTAGCCCCACTTGCTGCCCACCACGATGTCGTCGATGTCGGGGCGGGCGCTGAGCCAGTCGGCGAGGAACTCCTCGGAGCGGCCGTAGGAGCGGGCCACGTCGAAGTAGCGGACGCCCTGGAAGTAGGCGGCGTCGAGGAGTTCGTGGGTACGGGCGCGCAGCGCGTCGACACTGCGGCCCTCGGGGAGGTCCTCGTCGCGGCCGAGGTTGATGTAGCCGGGTCGCCCGACCGCGGCGAGGCCCAGGCCGATGTGGCAGGTGGGGGTCGTCGCTGAGGCGAGACGGGCGAAGGGCATCGCGGGCTCCGTTCGGTCGGTACGGCTCATGACCAACGTAACCGCGATGCCCTTCCGGCATGCGTGCCGGTTTACTTCTTGGCGTTCGCCCACTCGTGCTGGGCCGCCACGTCCGTCTTCACCTCGGCGAGCTGGATCGCGACCGCGCTGGGGGCCGTACCGCCGCGGCCGTTGCGGGAGGCGAGGGCGCCCGGCACGTTCAGCACCGTGCGGACCTCGGGGGTGAGGTGGGCGGAGATCTTCGCGAACTGGTCGTCGGTCAGCTCGTCGAGCTCCTTGCCCTCGGCCTCGGCCGCCTTCACGCACTCGCCGGCGACCTCGTGGGCCACGCGGAACGGGACGCCCTGCTTGACCAGCCACTCGGCGATGTCGGTGGCGAGGGAGAAGCCGGCCGGAGCCAGTTCCTCCATGCGCTCGCGGTGCACCGTGAGCGTGGCCATCATGCCGGTGAAGGCCGGGAGCAGGACCTCCAGCTGGTCGATGGAGTCGAAGACCGGCTCCTTGTCCTCCTGGAGGTCGCGGTTGTACGCGAGCGGGAGGGCCTTGAGCGTGGCCATCAGGCCGGTCAGGTTGCCGATCAGGCGACCGGACTTGCCGCGCGCCAGTTCCGCGATGTCGGGGTTCTTCTTCTGCGGCATGATCGACGAGCCCGTGGAGAAGGCGTCATGCAGGGTCACGAAGGAGAACTCCTTCGTGTTCCAGATGATGACCTCCTCGGCGATCCGGGAGAGGTTCACGCCGATCATCGCGGTGATGAAGGCGAACTCGGCGACGAAGTCGCGGGAGGCCGTGCCGTCGATGGAGTTCGCGGAGCTGCCGTGCTCGAAGCCGAGGTCGGCCGCCACCGCCTCCGGGTCCAGGCCGAGGGAGGAACCGGCGAGGGCGCCGGCGCCGTACGGGGAGACCGCCGTGCGCTCGTCCCACTGGCGCAGCCGCTCCGCGTCCCGGGACAGGGACTGGACGTGGGCCAGGACGTGGTGGGCGAACAGGACCGGCTGGGCGTGCTGGAGGTGGGTGCGGCCGGGCATCGCCACGTCCGGGTGGGCCTCCGCCAGGCCGATCAGGGCGTCCTGGAGGTCGGCGATCAGGCCGCCGACCGTGCGGGCGTGGTCCCGCAGGTACATGCGGAAGAGGGTCGCCACCTGGTCGTTGCGGGAGCGGCCGGCGCGGAGCTTGCCGCCGAGGTCGGGGCCGAGGCGCTCCAGCAGGCCGCGCTCCAGGGCGGTGTGCACGTCCTCGTCGGCGATCGTGCCCACGAACGAGCCGTCGGCGACGTCGGCCTCCAGCTGGTCGAGCCCGGCGATCATCCGCTGGAGCTCGTCCTCGGTGAGCAGGCCCGCCTTGTGCAGCACGCGCGCGTGGGCGCGCGAACCGGCGATGTCGTAGGGCGCCAGTCGCCAGTCGAAGTGGACGGACGCGGACAGCTTCGCCAGGGCCTCGGCGGGACCGTCGGCGAAACGGCCGCCCCAGAGCCGTACGTCACCGCTGTTGCTGCTCACTTGCGTTGCTCCTAGGGAGGGTGGGTCGGTGTCGGGCCGGAACTTCAGGCCAGGTCGCGCTTGGACGCGATCTTCGCCGACAGACTGTAGATGTCGATGAAGCCCTTGGCCGCGGACTGGTCGAAGGTGTCACCAGTGTCGTACGTCGCGAGGTCGAAGTCGTACAGGGACGACGCGGAACGCCGGCCCGTCACGACCGCCCGGCCGCCGTGCAGGGTCATGCGGATGTCGCCGTTCACGTGCTCGTTGGCCTCGTCGACGAAGCCGTCGAGCGCCCGCTTGAGCGGGGAGAACCACTGGCCGTCGTAGACGAGTTCGCCCCAGCGCTGCTCCACCTGCCGCTTGTAGCGGGCGAGTTCGCGCTCGACGGTGACGTTCTCCAGCTCCTGGTGGGCGGTGATCAGGGCGATCGCGCCCGGGGCCTCGTACACCTCGCGGGACTTGATGCCCACCAGGCGGTCCTCGACCATGTCGATCCGGCCGACGCCCTGGGCGCCGGCGCGCTCGTTCAGCTGCTGGATCGCCTGGAGGACGGTGACGGGCCTGCCGTCGATGGCGACCGGGGCGCCCTTCTCGAAGGTGACGATCACCTCGTCGGGCTCGCGGGCCACGGCCGGGTTCTGCGTGTACTCGTAGACGTCCTCGATCGGCGCGTTCCAGATGTCCTCCAGGAAGCCCGTCTCGACGGCGCGTCCGAAGACGTTCTGGTCGATGGAGTACGGGGACTTCCTGGTGGTGGCGATCGGGAGCTGCTTCTGCTCGCAGAACGCGATCGCCCTGTCGCGGGTCATCGCGTAGTCGCGGACCGGGGCGATGCACCTGAGGCCGGGGGCGAGGGCGGCGATGCCGGCCTCGAAGCGGACCTGGTCGTTGCCCTTGCCGGTGCAGCCGTGGGCGACGGTCGTGGCTCCGTGCTTCTTCGCGGCGGCGACGAGGTGCTTGACGATCGTCGGCCGGGAGAGCGCGGAGACCAGCGGATAGCGGTCCATGTAGAGGGCGTTGGCCTTGATCGCCGGGAGGCAGTACTCCTCGGCGAACTCGTCCTTGGCGTCGGCGACTTCGGCCTCCACGGCGCCGCAGGCGAGGGCGCGCTTGCGGATGACGTCCAGGTCCTCGCCGCCCTGGCCGACGTCCACCGCGACCGCGATGACCTCGGCGCCGGTCTCCTCGGCGATCCAGCCGATGGCGACGGAGGTGTCCAGACCGCCGGAGTAGGCGAGTACGACGCGCTCGGTCACGGGGGTGCTCCTTCCATCGCGTTCCACTCTCATGCATGAGTATGCAGAGTTATGCATGATTCGTCAATCTGACGGGGGCTTGAACACGCGCAACCGCTTTCCCGTACCTCTCGCCGAACGCAGGCGCCGCGTTTGTACACCCCAGCCACACACCAGTGACCCAACCGTCACCCCACACCCGAGTGAGGCATCCGCATGTCCAGGGCTCTCCCGAAGTACAACAAGCGTCGCGTCGCGATCATCGGCGGCGCTGCCGCGGTGGCGCTGTCCGGAGCGGTCATCGCCGGTACCGCCCTCGCCGGGACACCGTCCAAGAGCAGCGGGGACAACGCCCGCACCCTGGCCGCGTCCCCGGGCACCATCACCTGCCCGGACGTCGCATCCCAGCTCCCGGCGATCCCCGCCTCCGCCCAGGCCGAGGTCACCCGCAACCTCACACTGCTGCAGACGCAGATCGACGAGGCCAACAAGCGACTGGTCGACACCGTGGGCCAGGGCGGCGACAACTTCGTCCAGAACGCCATCCTCGGCCCCCTGGAGGACAAGCGGATCGCCACCATCAACCGCATCGCCACGGCCATCGGGCGTACGGCGGACAAGCCGCAGGGCCTGGACGCGCTCGCGCCCTGCACGCTCAACGCCGACGGCGCGGCCGGCTCGGGTGCCGAGACCGGTACCGACACGGGTGCGGACACGGGCACGGGCGCGGAGGCCACGGCCACTCCGAGCGAGACCGCTTCGGCGGCGGACGACACGGGGGCCGGCGCCGACGCCTCCGCGGCGGGCACGATCACCTGCCCGGACGTCGCCTCCCAGCTCCCCGCGATCCCCGCCTCCGCCCAGGCCGAGGTCACCCGCAACCTCACGCTGCTGCAGACCCAGATCGACGAGGCCAACAAGCGACTGGTCGACACGGTCGGTCAGGGCGGCGACAACTTCGTCCAGAACGCCATCCTCGGCCCGCTCGCCGACAAGCGGAAGTCGACGATCGACCGCATCGCCATCGCGATCGGCCGTACGGCGGACAAGCCGACCGGCCTGGACTCGCTGGCTGCCTGCACGCTCACCAAGTGACGTGACAGGCGCTGTGGCCGCCCCGTTTGTGCGCCGGCCGGGGCGGCCACGGCGGGGGTCCGGCGGCCTCCCCGCAACCGGGGCCCGACGAGCCTGGATGGCCCATTCGCGGTGCCGTGGCCGCCTTCGCCGTCTACGGTCTGAGCCATGCGAAGCGCTCTCGCCGCCGGTGCCCTGATGTCCGCGTCCCTTCTCGTGCTCGGCGCGGCGGCGCCGAGCGTCGCCGTCCCGCCGCTGCCCGCACGGATGGCCGACACCGGGGGCGGCACGCAGCTGATCACCGCCGTGGCCGCGAAGGCGAGCTCGACGACGGGCACGGTGACGTGGTGGGACCTGCGCAACGGGCAGTGGGTGAAGGCCGGTTCGGCCGCCGCCCGGTTCGGGGCGAAGGGACTCGTCGAGGGCACCGAGCGCAAACAGGGCACGAACACCACGCCCACCGGCCTGTACGACCTTCCCTTCGCGTTCGGCATCAAGGCGGCCCCGAGCGGCACCACCTACAAGTACCGCGCGGTGCACAGCAGTTCATGGTGGTGCGAGGACAACGACTCCCGCTCGTACAACCGTTGGACCGAGCCCCTCGCGGCCGACTGCCGGGCCTCCGAGTCGGAGCGGCTCGGCGCGTACCCGACGCAGTACGCGTACGCGCTCGTCATCGGCTTCAACTACCGCACGCCGGTGCGCAAGCGGGGAGCCGGCATCTTCCTCCACGTCAACGGGCGTGGGGCGACGGCCGGTTGTGTGTCCGTGGCCGGCGACGCCATGAAGGCGATCCTCAAGTGGGCGACTCCGGGGAAGAAGCCGCACATCGCGATCGGGACGACCGGCGGAAGTACGGTCATCACCCAGTACTGAGCCGTACGGAGAACGTGGTCGAGCCGGGCCTGCTCTCCAGGGTCACGCTTCCGTCGTGTGCCTCCGCGACCGCGGCCACGATCGACAGGCCCAGGCCCGCGCCTCCCGTGGCCTCCTTGGTGCGGCGGTCGGCCCGGGTGAAGCGTTCGAAGACGCCCGGGCGGATGTCCTCGGGGACGCCGGGGCCGTCGTCGTGGACCTGGAGCAGCGCCGTGGTGCCGTCCGTCTCCAGGGTCACCGTGACCTTCGTGCCGACGGGCGTGTGCAAACGCGCGTTGGCCAACAGGTTGGCCAACACCTGTTGCAGGCGGTGTTCGTCGCCGGTGACCGTGACCGGGTCCTCCGGGAGGTCCAGTTCCCAGCGGTGATCGGGGCCCGCGGCCCGCGCGTCGGTCACCGAGTCCAGCACCAGCCGGGTGAGGTCCACCGGCTCGGACGCCAGGGGGCGGCCCGCGTCCAGGCGGGCCAGGAGCAGCAGGTCGTCCACCATCGCGCCCATCCGGGACGACTCGGCGGCGATGCGCTCCAGCGCTCGGGTGATCTCCGGCGGGACCGGGCCGGGGTGCAGCAGCGCCAGTTCCGCGTGGCCGCGGACCGAGGCGACCGGGGTCCGCAGCTCGTGGCTGGCGTCGGCCGCGAAGCTGCGCAGCCGCTCCTCGCTGGCGTGCCGTTTCGTCAGCGCGTCCTCGACATGGCCCAGCATCCGGTTGAAGGCGCCGGCGACCCGGCCCACCTCGCTGCGCGGGTCGGACTCCGGGGCCCGCGGCGGCAGCGCCACCTCTCCGCTGGCCAGCGGGAGTTCACTGACCCGGGTGGCGGTCGCCGCGACCCGGCTCAGCGGGCGCAGCGACCAGCGCACCCACAGGGCGCCCGCGACGCCCGCGAGGGTGAGGGCGGCGCCGAAGACGATCCCGGCGACCAGTTCGAGGCGGTGGACGGTGGCCTCCACCGGCTCCAGGGGCAGGCCGGTGATCAGGACGTCGCCGTCGATGCCCTGGGAGGCGAGGACCCGGTAGTGGTCCAGGGCGGAGAGCTCGACGGTGTGTCCCTTGCCGTCGGCCGGGATCTCGGCGAGCCGTTTCCGGTCGCGGTCGTTCAGGGGGACGCTGTGGGTGCCGTTCGAGCGGACGACCGCCGCGGTGGTGACCGTGCCGTCGACCAGCCTGGCGCCGAAGGTTCCGGTGGACTGGCGGCGGGTGTCGCCGTGCTCGTCGCCGTCGTGGTCGTCCGGGAGCTGCCCGTTGTGCTCCAGGCTGACGGCGAACCGGTTCCCGGCCTGGGTCAGCTGCTCATCGAGCCGGCTGGTGAGGAAGCCCTGCAGCTCGATGACCGCGGCCACCCCGACCGCCGCGCAGCTCACCGCGAGGAGCACCACCAGGCCGACGGTGAGCCGGGCCCGCAGCGTGCGCGGGCGCGGAAGCCGGCGCCACTGGAGCCTCATGGGGTCACCGGCTTGAGCACGTATCCGGCGCCCCGCACCGTGTGGATCATCGGCTCGCGGCCCGCGTCCACCTTCTTGCGCAGGTAGGAGATGTACAGCTCGACCACATGGGCGCGGCCCCCGAAGTCGTACGACCACACACGGTCGAGGATCTGCGCCTTGCTGAGGACGCGGCGCGGGTTGCGCATCAGGAAGCGCAGCAGCTCGAACTCGGTCGGGGACAGTTCGATCAGCGCGCCCGCGCGGGTGACCTCGTGGGAGTCCTCGTCCATGACCAGGTCGCCGACGGTCAGGCGTGGGCCCTCGTCGAGCTGGCGGGCCATGCCGGCGCGGCGCAGCAGGCCGCGCACCCGGGCGACGACCTCCTCCAGGCTGAAGGGCTTGGTGACGTAGTCGTCGCCGCCCGCGGTGATGCCCGCGACGCGGTCCTCGACGGCGTCCCGCGCGGTGAGGAAGAGGACGCAGACGTCCGGTTTCACGGCATGCAGGGAGCGCAGCACGGCGAAGCCGTCGGTGTCGGGGAGCATCACGTCGAGCACGACCGCGTCCGGCATCAGCTCACGGGCCTCGGTGAGCGCGCTCGCGCCGTCGCCGGCCGAGCGGACCTGCCAGCCCTCGTAGCGCAGGGCGCCGGAGAGCACCTCGGCGAGGTCCGGGTCGTCGTCGACGACGAGGACGCGCAGCGGGGTGCCGTCGGGGCGGGTGAGGGCGGGTCGGCCGGAGCGGGTGGTGTTCATCGCCCTACCAGGATCACCCCTCGGACGGGCCGAGGGCGCCGCCGGATGCTCTGAGTTTCCTCTGAGTGGGCTCTGCGGGCGCCGGTTCAGAGGGTCCTGAGAAGTTCGCGCTGCACAGTTGCGTCCGGAACAGGCGAAAGGACGCACACATGACCACCGTGTACGAGCGGCGGACGGCACCGGCCGTGGCGCCGGCCGCGCGACGCTCCCCCGCGGGCGCCGTGCTCGCCCTGCTGTGGGCCGGGGCGGCGGCCGTGGTCGCCCTGTGGTGGGCGGACACCGGCTCCGTGGTCGGGTCGGCCGGCTGGCTGACCGGGGCCGGGCGGATCGCCGGGCTGCTGTGCGGGTACGCCTGCGCGGTCCTCGTCGGCATGATGGCGCGGGTGCCGCTGCTGGAGCGGCGGATCGGCTCCGACCGGGTGGCCCGCTGGCACGCGATGGCCGGCCGCTACACCGTCTGCCTGCTGCTCGCGCACATCACGCTGATCCTCCTCGGGTACGCCGCCCAGGACCGCGCCTCCCTCTGGCACGAGACGGTCACCGTCGTCCTGGACTACCCGGACATGCTGAAGGCCACCTTCGGCACGCTGATCCTCTTCGCGGTCGGCATCACCTCGGCCCGCGCGGTGCGCCGCCGTACCAGCTACGAGTTCTGGTACTACGTCCATCTGCTCACCTACGCGGCCGTGTTCCTGGCCTTCTTCCACCAGCTCACGCTCGGCAACGAGTTCAACGGGCACGCCGGTGCGACGGCCGCCTGGTACACGCTCTACCTGGGCGTCGCCGCCCTGGTGGTCTGGTTCCGGGTGCTGGTGCCGCTGCGGCTCAACCTGCGGCACCGGATGCGGGTGGAGTCGGTGCACCGGGAGGCGCCAGGCGTGTACTCGGTCGTCGTGAAGGGGCGGCGGCTGGACGAACTCGGGGCGCGCGCCGGGCAGTTCTTCCGCTGGCGGTTCTTCGGCGAGGGCATGGGCTGGACCTCGACGCCGTACTCGCTGTCGGCGCCGCCGCGCCCGGACCTGATGCGGATCACCGTCAAGGCGCTCGGCGACCACAGCGCGGCCGTCTCCCTGCTGCGGCCCGGCACCCGGGTGTGGGCGGAGGGGCCGTACGGCTCGATGACCGAGGACCGGCAGACCTCGGCGAAGTCCCTGCTGATCGGCGCCGGCGTCGGCATCACCCCGCTGCGGGCCCTGTTCGAGACGCTGCCCGGCGAGGTCACCCTGCTGTACCGGGCGCGGACGGCCGAGGACCTCGCGCTGGGCGGGGAGCTGGAGGCCATCGCCCGCTGGCGGGGCGCGAAGGTGCTGTACGCCCTGAACGGGCCGGACGGACGGCGCCCGAGCCTGTCCGCCCAGTCGTTGCGCGCGACCTTCCCCGACCTGGCGGGCCACGACGTATACATATGCGGCCCGCACGGCTTCGCCCGCGAGTTGTACGAGGCGCTGCGCACCGCCGGTGTGCCGGACCGCCGTATCCACCACGAGTCCTTCGAACTCTGAGAGCTGTGAGGCAGCCCCGTGCACGCGTTGAAGAAGAACCGACCCCTGCGCCGGATCGTGCTGGCCAGTGCCGCCACCGTCTCCGGAATGGTGATGCTGCTGTCGCTGAAGCCGCACTCCACTCCGGACGTGGGCCTGGCCGTGCCCGCGCCGTCCAGCAGTTCGAGCGCGTCGGCCGGGTCCAGTGGGTCCAGTGGTTCCAGCGGCTCGACCGGCGTCAGCAAGACGGTGACCGGCGACTCGGTGGACACCCGCTGGGGTCCGGTCCAGGTCAAAATCACGGTCAAGAGCGGCAAGTTGACCGACGTCACCGCGGTCGTCTACCCGACGGAGAACCCGCGGGACCAGGAGATCAACAGCTACGCGATACCGAAGCTGCGCACCGAGGCGCTGCAGGCGCAGAGCGCGGACATCGACACCGTCTCGGGCGCCACGTACACAAGTGAGGGTTACCGCCAGTCACTTCAGTCCGCACTGGACTCGGCAAAGGGCTGAACGCACCGGCGTCACGGCACGTATTCCAGGGCCAAGGGACCACGCCATCCCCCCTTGCCCCCGCCCCGGAGGAATCGTGACCACCACGCTCGCAGGCGGCCGCGCCGCCCGCCGCCAGACGATGCGCCGCATCCGCCCGCGCCGTTCCCCGGCGACCGTCCTGCTGCTCGCCGTGTTCGCAGGCGCGGCGGGCGTGATGTGGCTCTGGTGGCACAACACGCCCTCCATCGCCGACCAGAACGGCAAGATCCTCAACGCGGGCCGGATCACCGGCCTGCTGGCCGGCTATCTGATGGCACTGGTCGTGCTGCAGATGGCCCGCGTGCCCGCCCTGGAACGGCGCGTCGGCTCCGACCGGGTGGCGCGCTGGCACGCGATGAGCGGCCGCTACACGCTCTGCCTGATCGTCGCGCACGTCTTCCTGACCATGTGGGGCTACGCCCTGCAGGCGGGCAAGACGCTCGGCGACATCGTCCAGCAGACGATCGACTCCATCAACCAGCTGCCGGACATGGGCAAGGCGGCCATCGGCACCGGCCTGTTCGTGGTGATCGGCCTGACGTCGATCGGCCCGGTCCGCCGCCGGATCCCGTACGACACCTGGTACCACGTCCATCTGCTGACGTACGCGGCGGTGTTCCTCACCTTCTGGCACCAGATCACCACCGGCAACGACTTCGCCGTCGAGCCCACCGCGAAGACCTTCTGGTACGCGCTGTACGGCTCGGTCACCGCGCTGGTGATCTGGTACCGCATCCTCGTCCCGATCCGGCTGAACATGCGGCACCGCATGCGCGTCGAGGCGGTCATCGAGGAGACCCCGGGCATCGTGTCGGTGCTGATCGGCGGGCGGAAGCTGCACCGGATGGGCGCGGAGGCGGGGCAGTTCTTCCGGTGGCGGTTCCTCGCGCCGGGCATGCGGTTCTCCTCCCACCCGTACTCGCTGTCGGCGGCGCCCCGTCCGGACATGCTGCGGATCACCGTGAAGGCGATCGGCGACCACAGCGCCCGGCTGCGCGAGCTGAGGCCCGGGACCCGGGTGTGGGCCGAGGGGCCGTACGGCGCGATGACCGCGCAGCGGCGCAGCCGCGGCAAGGTGCTGCTGGTCGCCGGTGGCGTGGGCATCACGCCGATGCGGGCGCTGTTCGAGACGCTGCCGGGCGCGGCCGGTGACATCACACTGCTCTACCGGGCCAACACCACGCAGGACCTGGCCCTGTGGGACGAGCTCGCCGCCATCGCCGACGACCGCGGCGCGCGCCTGATGTACGCCGTGAACAGCCCGGACGGGGAGCGCCCCGACATCTCGGCGGACCGGCTGCGGCAGAAGCTGCCGGACATCGAGAAGCACGACGTGTTCATGTGCGGCCCGGCCGGGTTCGCGCAGTCCGTGTACGAAGCACTGCGCGGCGCGGGAGTGCCCGCCCGCCGCATCCATCACGAGTCGTTCGAGATGTGAGCGACGGGACTTCTGGAGACTGGGTACCGATGAAGAAGAGTCACCCCATCCGGCGTGTCGTGCTGGCCACCGCCGCCACCGTCTCGGGTGTCGTGCTGCTGCTGTCACTGAAACCGGCGTCCGACCCGAACGCCCAGGCGGCCGGCGCGGCCCCGCAGCAGACGGCCGCGGCCCAGGAGTCGCCGCAGGGCGGATCCTCGGCGGCCGGCGCAGCGAACGGCACGGTCGACGGCGCCGTGGTGCAGACGGAGTACGGCAACGTCCAGGTACGGCTGACCGTCGCGGGCGGCAAGATCACCAAGGCCGAGGCGATCCAGGCGCCCAAGGGCGGCACCAGCGACCAGAAGACCGCCCTGTCGATCCCCAAGCTGACCCAGGAGACGGTCACCGCGCAGAGCGCGCAGATCGACTCGGTGTCCGGCGCGACGTACACGAGCAACGGCTACAAGCAGTCACTCCAGTCCGCGCTGGACAAGATGAAGGCGAGCAGCACCCCGTCACAGAGCGCGTCGAGCGGCTCCGGGGGCGGCGCGGCCCAGGCCAAGACGGTCACCGGCAAGGTCGTACAGACCCAGTACGGCCCGGTGCAGGTCCGGATCACCGTCGCGAACGGCAAGATCACCAAGGCGGACGCGGTGCAGGCGCCCAAGGGCGGCACCAGCGACCAGAAGACCGCCCTGTCCGTCCCCAAGCTCAACCAGGAGGCGGTGGCGGCCGGCAGCGCGCAGATCGACTCCGTGTCCGGGGCGACGTACACCAGCAACGGCTACAAACAGTCGCTCCAGTCCGCCCTGGACCAGGCCGGTGGCTGAGTCGGTGGCGGAATCCGCAGAAGCTCCCGTCGCGGTGCGCCGGCATGCGGAGGAGGTCATGGGGACCGTCTTCTCCTTCGACGTCCGCGGCGGGGAGCCCGGTGCGGTGCAGGCGGCGCTCGGGGAAGCGATCGCCGGACTGCACCGGGTCAACGAGGTGTTCAGCACCTACCGCGAGGACAGCCAGGTCTCCCGGCTGGCCCGCGGCGAACTGACCGTCGAGGAGTGCGACCCCGAGGTCGCCGAGGTCCTGGAGCTGGGCGCGGAGGCCGAGCGCACGAGCGACGGCTGGTTCAGCCTGCGCTACGAGGGCCGCCTCGACCCGACCGGAATCGTCAAGGGCTGGGCGACGGAACGCGCGGCCCGCCGGCTGCGGGCGGCCGGCGCGACCGGAGTGAGCGTCAACGGCGGCGGGGACGTCCAGATGTACGGCGCCCCGGAGGCGCACCGCCCCTGGCGCGTCGGCGTGGCCGACCCGCTCCGTCCGGGCGGCCTCGCGGCGGTCGTCTCGGCGGCGGGCGCCGACGAGTTGGCAGTCGCGACCTCCGGCACGGCGGAACGCGGCGCCCACATCGTCGACCCCCGCACGGGCCGCTCCGCGGTGACCGACCTGGTCGCGGTGACGGTCGTGGCCCCGAAACTCACCTGGGCGGACTGCTGGGCGACGGCGGCCTTCGCGATGGGTTCGCGGGACGGCCTGCGCTGGCTGGAGTCGTTGCCGGACGTGGAGGCCTTGCTGATCACGGCGGGCGACGAGGTGAGATGCACAGGGGGCCTGGCATCCCGCCTCGGGTGAATGGGTTCAGTGCCCGTTCTGAGCCAGTCTCAGCAGATGCTCCGCCAGCGCCTGGCCTCCGGTCGGGTCGCGGCTGATCAGCAGCAGCGTGTCGTCGCCCGCGATCGTCCCGAGGATGTCGTGCAACTCGGCCTGATCGATGGCCGACGCGAGGAACTGCGCAGCACCCGGCGGCGTCCGTAGCACCACCAGGTTCGCCGACGCCTCCGCGGAGATCAGCAGCTCCTGGGAGAGCCGCCGCATCCGCTCCTCCTTCGCCGACTCCCCCAGCGGTGCCCGGGGGGTCCGGAAACCCCCCTCGCTGGGCACCGCGTAGATCAGGTCGCCGTCGGTGTTGCGGATCTTCACCGCGTTCAGCTCGTCGAGGTCCCGGCTGAGCGTCGCCTGTGTGACCGTCAGCCCGTCGTCGGCCAGCAGCTTCGCCAACTGGCTCTGCGAGCGGACCGGTTGCCGGTTGAGGATGTCCACGATCCGGCGATGCCGCGCGGTGCGCGTCTGCGGCACGGCGGGCCCCGCGTGCTGTGCGTCGTCCTGCGCCTGACTCATCGTCGTCTCATTCTCCGGATCGTCCGTCCCCGTAGGCGTCGTCCAGGATGCCGGGCAGCGCCCCGAGGAACGCGTCCGCCTCACCGTCCCCGAGCGTCAGCGGCGGCATCAGCCGTACGACGTCGGCGGCTGGCGCGTTCACCAGGAAACCGGCCTCCTGGGCCGCCTGCTGCACCTTCGGCGCGAGCGGCCCGGTGAGCACGATACCCAGGAGAAGCCCCGCGCCCCGGACATGGCCGATCAACGGGTGGCCCAGAGACTCGATTCCGTCCCGCAGCCTGCCGCTCTGCCGCTTGACGTTCTCCAGCAACCCCTCGTTCTCGATCGTGTCGAGCACGGCGAGTCCCGCGGCGCAGGCGACCGGGTTGCCGCCGAAGGTCGTGCCGTGGTGCCCCGGCTGCAGCAGCTCCGCGGCCCGCCCGAACGCGACGGTCGCGCCCAGCGGCAGCCCACCGCCGAGCCCCTTCGCGAGCGTGACCACGTCCGGCAGCACGCCCTCGTGGGCCTGGTACTCGAACCAGTTCCCGGTCCGGCCGATCCCGGTCTGCACCTCGTCCAGGACCAGCAGCGCACCGTGTGCGGCGGTGATCGCCCGGGCCGCCTTGAGGTAGCCGGCGGGCGGGACCACGACCCCGTTCTCGCCCTGGATCGGCTCGATGATCACGAGCGCGGTCTCCTCGGTGACGGCGGCCGCGAGGGCCTGCGCGTCGCCGTACGGGACATGCGTGACGTCGCCGGGCAGCGGCAGGAACGGCTCCTGCTTGCCGGGCTGGCCGGTGAGCGCGAGGGCGCCCATCGTCCGGCCGTGGAAGCCGCCCTGGGTCGCGACCATGTGGGTGCGCCCGGTGAGCCGGCCGATCTTGAAGGCGCCCTCGTTGGCCTCGGCCCCGGAGTTGCAGAAGAAGACCTTGCCGTCCCGCCCGAAGAGCTGGAGCAGCTTCTCGGCGAGCGCGACGGGCGGCTCGGCGATGAACAGGTTGGAGACATGGCCGAGCGAGGCGATCTGCGTGCTCACGGCCTCGACGATCGCCGGGTGGGCGTGCCCGAGCGCGTTGACCGCGATGCCGCCGACGAAGTCGGTGTACTCCTTGCCGTCGGCGTCCCACAACTTGGCGCCGGCGCCGCGCACGAGGGGCAGCCGGGGGGTGCCGTAGTTGTTCATGAGCGAGCCCTGCCACCGCTGGGTCAGGTCTGCGTTCGCGGTCATTCGGCATCCCCCTCTTCGGCATCGGGCACGACCATCGTGCCGATGCCCTCGTCGGTGAAGATCTCCAGCAGGATCGAGTGCTGGACCCGGCCGTCGATGACGCGGGCGGTGTTGACGCCGCCTCGTACGGCGTGCAGACAGCCCTCCATCTTCGGCACCATGCCGGAGCTCAACTCCGGCAGCAGCTTCTCCAGTTGGGAAGCCGTGAGGCGGCTGATCACCTCGTCGCTGTTCGGCCAGTCCTCGTAGAGACCCTCGACGTCCGTGAGGACCATGAGAGTCTCCGCTCCAAGAGCAGCAGCGAGTGCCGCAGCCGCCGTGTCAGCATTGACGTTGTAGACATGTCCGTCGTCCTGGCTACGGGCGATCGACGAGACGACCGGGATCCGGCCGTCGGCGAGCAGTGCCTCGATCGCGCCCGTGTCGATCTCGGTGATCTCGCCCACCCGCCCGATGTCGACCAACTCCCCGTCGATCTCGGGCTGGTGCTTGGTGGCGGTGATGGTGTGCGCGTCCTCGCCGGTCAACCCGACGGCCAGCGGCCCGTGTTCGTTGAGCAGGTTGACCAGCTCGCGCTGCACCTGCCCGGCCAGCACCATCCGTACGACGTCCATGGCGTCCTCGGTGGTGACGCGCAGGCCGGCCTTGAACTCGCTGACGATGCCGTGCTTGTCGAGGGCGGCGCTGATCTGCGGGCCGCCGCCGTGCACGACGACGGGTTTGAGCCCGGCGTGGTGCAGGAAGACGACGTCCTGGGCGAACGCGGCCTTGAGGTCCTCGTCGATCATGGCGTTGCCGCCGAACTTGATGACGACCGTCCTGCCGTTGTGCTTGACCAGCCAGGGCAGCGCCTCGATGAGGATCTGGGCCTTGGGGAGCGCGGTGTGCTTACGCGTGGTGCTCATGATGAATAGGCGCTGTTCTCGTGGACGTAGTCGGCGGTGAGGTCGTTGGTCCAGATGGTGGCGGTCTCGGACCCGGCGGCGAGGTCGGCGACGATGTGCACCTCGCGGTAGCGCATGTCGACCTTGTCGCGGTCCTCGCCGACTCCGCCGGCCTTGCAGACCCAGACGCCGTTGATGGCGACGTTCAACCGGTCGGGCTCGAAGGCGGCCTTGGTGGTGCCGATGGCGCTCAGCACCCGGCCCCAGTTGGGGTCCTCGCCGTGGATCGCGCACTTGAGGAGGTTGTTGCGGGCGATGGAGCGGCCCACCTCGACGGCGTCGTCCTCGCTCGCCGCGTTGACGACCTCCACCTTGATGTCCTTGCTGGCGCCCTCGGCGTCCCGGATCAGCTGCTGGCCGAGGTCGTCGCAGACCTGCCGTACCGCCTCCGCGAACTCCTCGTACTCCGGGGTGACTTCGGAGGCGCCGGACGCGAGCAGCAGCACGGTGTCGTTGGTGGACATGCAGCCGTCGGAGTCGACGCGGTCGAAGGTGGTGCGGGTGGCGGCCCGAAGTGCCTTGTCCAGTACGTCGCTCTCGACGACCGCGTCCGTGGTGAGGACGACCAGCATGGTGGCGAGGCCAGGGGCGAGCATGCCCGCGCCCTTGGCCATGCCGCCGACGGTCCAGCCGTCCTTGGTGACGACGGACGTCTTGTGGACGGAGTCGGTGGTCTTGATGGCGATGGCGGCCTTCTCGCCGCCGTGCTCGGAGAGTTGGGCGGCCGCCGTCTCGACTCCTGGGAGCAGCTTGTCCATCGGGAGCAGGACGCCGATGAGGCCGGTGGAGCAGACGGCGACCTCGATCGCGCCGCGGCCGAGCACCTCGGCGACCTTCTCGGCGGTCGCGTGGGTGTCCTGGAAGCCCTTGGGGCCCGTACAGGCGTTGGCGCCACCGGAGTTGAGGACGACGGCCGACACCTGGCCGCCCTTCAGCACCTGCTCGGACCACAGCACCGGCGCGGCCTTCACACGGTTGGAGGTGAAGACACCGGCGGCGGCGCGGCGCGGACCGTTGTTGACCACGAGGGCCAGGTCCGGGTTGCCGTTCTCCTTGATCCCGGCGGCGATGCCCGCGGCCGTGAATCCCTTTGCTGCCGTCACGCTCACGGCGCAACTCCGATCGTCGTCAGCCCGGTGGACTCGTCCAGTCCGAGGGCGAGGTTCATGCTCTGGACGGCACCGCCCGCGGTGCCCTTGGTCAGGTTGTCGATGGCGCTGATCGCGATGATGCGGCCGGCGGCCTCGTCGTACGCGACCTGCACCTGAACGGCGTTGGAACCGTAGACGGACGCCGTGGCGGGCCACTGGCCCTCGGGCAGCAGGTGGACGAAGGGCTCGTCGGCGTAGGCCTTCTCGTAGGCGGCGCGGACGGACTCGCCGGTGACCCCGGCGACCGCCTTCGCGCTGCACGTGGCGAGGATGCCGCGGGCCATCGGCGCGAGCGTCGGCGTGAAGGAGACGGACACCCGCTCCCCCGCCGCCCCACTGAGGTTCTGGATGATCTCGGGCGTGTGCCGGTGACCGCCGCCGACGCCGTACGGCGACATGGAGCCCATGACCTCGGAGCCGAGCAGGTGCGGCTTGGGTGCCTTGCCCGCGCCGGAGGTGCCGGAGGCGGCGACGATCACCGCCTCGTTCTCGGCGAGGCCGGCCGCGTAGGCCGGGAACAGTGCCAGCGAGGCGGCCGTGGGGTAGCAACCGGGCACCGCGATGCGCTTGGACCCCTCCAGCGCGGCACGGGCGCCCGGCAGTTCGGGGAGGCCGTAGGGCCAGGTCCCGGCGTGCGCGGAGCCGTAGAACCTCTCCCAGTCGGCCGGGTCCTTCAGCCGGAAGTCGGCGCCCATGTCGACGACCAGGACGTCCGGACCGAGCTGCTCGGCGACGGCGGCGGACTGGCCGTGGGGCAGGGCGAGGAAGACGACCTCGTGGCCGGCGAGGACCTCGGGGGTGGTCTCCTGGAGTGTCCGGTCGGCCAGCGGCAGCAGGTGCGGCTGGAGCGCGCCGAGCTTCTGGCCGGCGTTGGAGTTGCCGGTCAGGGCGCCGATCTCGACCTCGGAGTGCGCGAGGAGCAGACGCAGGAGCTCTCCGCCCGCGTATCCGCTCGCTCCGGCCACCGCCGCACGTACCGCCATGTCATCCTCCTCCTGGACGGCACGACTATACGTAACGCTGCATGTTTATGCAATCCCAGCGGTCTCGACGGTGTCGGCCTTCGGCAGCATGATCCAGCGGGAGACGACGAAGGTCACCGGGATGGCCACCAGGGAGGCGAGCAGCGGGGAGACGCGGCTGCTGAAGTGGAGGAGGTCGACGAGGACGTAGACCCCCGTCGTGGTGATCACGAAATTGGCCGCGTTCGTGAGCGGGAACAGCAGGAATTTCTTCAAGGTCGGACGGGTCCGGTAGGTGAACCGCGCATTGAGGAAAAAGGAACCGGTCATGCTGATGAAGGTCGCGAGAATATGCGCGGCCAGGTAAGGCATGTGCGATAGGAACAGCAGATAGGGCGCGTAATAGGTGCCCGTGTTCAGGACGCCGATGGCCGCGAAGGTGAGCATCTGCCGCGTCATCACTGGATGAGATCCTTCGCTCGCTTCACGTTGCTGGCCTTCACCAGGAAGTGCGGGCGGCCCTTCACCTCGTAGTAGATCCGGCCGGTGTACTCGCCTATGACACCCAGCATGACCATCTGGACCCCGGCGACACCCGTGACGGCCGTGATGATGGTGACATAGCCGGGTGTCTGCACGCCGTTGACGAGGGCCGCGCCCACGATCCAGGCGGTGTAGAGCCCGGCGACCGTCAGCAGGCCCATGCCGAGGTAGAGCGCGGCGCGCAGCGGGCGGTTGTTGAAGGAGAGGACGCCGTCGAGGCCGTAGTTGAGCAGCCCCCTGAAGGTCCAGGAGCTGCGGCCGGCCTCGCGCACGGCGTTCTCGTACTCGAAGGTCGTGCTGGGGAAGCCGACCCACGCGAACAGGCCCTTGGAGAAGCGGTTGTACTCGGTGAGGTCGAGGACCGCGTCCACCACACGGCGGGACATCAGGCGGAAGTCGCCGACGCCGTCGACGAGTTCGACGTCGACCAGGCGGTTGACGAGCCGGTAGTAGAGGCGGGCGGTGAAGGTACGGGCCATGCCGTCGCCGGTCCTGGTGCGGCGGGCGATGACCTGGTCGTGGCCCTGCGCGCGCAGCTCGACCATGCGCTTGATCAGCTCCGGCGGGTGCTGGAGATCCGCGTCCATGACGATCACGCAGTCGCCGGAGGCGTTCCGCAGACCGGCCAGCAGGGCGGCCTCCTTGCCGAAGTTGCGGCTGAAGGACACGTATCGCACGCGTGCGTCGAGGTCGGCGAGGCGCTGCAGTACGTGGAGCGTGCGGTCGCGGCTGCCGTCGTCGACGTACACGAACTCCATGTCGTGGCCGAGCGGAAGGAGTTCCTCCGCGACCTTCTGGACCTCGGTGTGGAAGCTTTCGAGGACTTCTTCCTCGTTGTAACAGGGCGCGACGATCGATATCAGCATGGTTCCCCCTGGTGCACGGGTTCAGCGAGCGCCGGTCACGCGCTCGAGCGGTCGGGCGGGTGCGGTCGTGGGTGCCGGCGCGTGCGGCGCGCGTCGGCGGCGGACGGCGGTGAGGACGCCGAGCAGGCCGAGGGTCAGCAGCGAGGCGCCCCCGACGGTCGCGCCGAGCCGCAGCCCGGGCGGGTGGAAGGTGCAGGTCAGACTGTTCGACGAGCCGTCGAGGGGTACGGCGATCAGGCCGTGGTACGCCTTTGCCGGTACGGCGGTGTCGTCGCCCGCCGCGCAGCGCCAGCCGGCGATGCGCGGGGCCGCGATCACGGCAACCCCCTTGCTGCCCGCGGGGAGTTGGGCCTTGACGGTGGCGTCGTCGACGGAGACCCGGGTGGCGCCGGTGGCCTTGAGGTGCTCGACGGCGGTGTGCAGCGCGGCGGTGTCGAGACAGCCGACGGCGCCCTGCGGGACGCGGCTGTCGCGGTTCGGGGTGAGTTCGATCCGGAGGTTGCCGGAGGCCGGGACCGTGCCGAGGCGCTGCATCGCCGCGATCTTGGTGACCAGGGCGTCGGACCGGAACCGCCCGGTCGGGCCGCCGGTGGTCTGTGCGGTGCCGGAGTAGTGCGGGGCCCAGAGGTAGACCTCGCTGCCGGCCGGGCACTTGGCGGTGATGGTCGGCTTCCCGGTGCCGGCGGGGACGAGCAGCCCGGGGTGCGCGGCGTCGCCCGGGGTCGGGGGCTTGCCGGTGCCGGTGCGGATCGTGATGTGCGGGACGGCGTAGACGCGGGCGCCCAGCAGGAGTTCCTGGTTGCGGTACGGCGACGGGCCCCACTTGCCCGGGGTCGCGGCGGACGGTCGTACCGTCACCAGGGGCGGGACGTCCTGCCGGGTCACCGTCGGGCGGCTGCCGTCCTGCGCGAACCAGTTCTGGTGCGGGTCCGGCGGGGAGTGCACGCGGGCGCCGATGGAGAAGACCGCGTCGGTGACGGGGTTGTCGAGGCTCTGCAGGCTGCGGCCGCGTGAGGTCCAGCCGCCGCCGAGGGCGGAGAGCGTGCGGCTGAGGACGTCCGAGGTGAGGCTGCTGTAGTACTGCGCACCCTCACCGCCCACCACCATGGGGTCGTTGGCGACGGTCTGCTCACGCCCCGGGTCGGTCCGGTACCGCGGCCACGCATCGACCCGCGCGATCACATCGGCCTGCTCCTGCTGCCGGTCACCCCAGGGCGCGTAGTCGTCCATGTGATCGAGCCGCAGCCGACTGGCCTGGGCCGAGGTGGCCATGGCCTCACCGAACTCCCCACCGAACAGGAGGAGTACGGCAAGGACGACGAGGGCGGTGCGGCGGCGGGGGGCCGGGGCGGGGCTGCCTGCGGAGCGGGGCCCGGCGACCGAGCGCGGCTCACTGTCGAAGCGGGGCTCAGCGATGTCCGTGACGCCCTCGGCGGTCGCGCCGCCTCCCCCGGCCGCGTACCGCAGCAACACCAACCCGCCCGCCGCGCCCATCACCGCGAGCCCGAACACCGCCCACGTGACGTGGTGCACCAGCGCGCTCCGGCTCGCCGCAGCCGCGATCAGCGCCAGCAGCGCGCCCGCCGCACCCAGTGCCCGCAGGTCCGGTGGGCCGTACGCGAGGGACTGCCAGGCGGCGATCACCAGGAGGCCGCACAGGACGAAGGCCTGGCGGTACGGGCTGCCCTGGGGCGTGGCGAAGGCGTGCCAGACCAGGTGGGTCGGGCCCCACTGGAGCGACAGCGCCACCGCGGCGACCAGCACCGTCCAGCCCAGACGCGTCCGGCGCGGGACCGCGCGGTGGAAGGGCAGGGCGAGGGCGAGCAGGAGGGCCGCCGTGCCGGCGTAGACGGCCGGGCTGCCGAAGCTGTACGTCGTCGGCAGCAGCCGGGCCAGGAAGTCCTCGGTCGGCACCGGCTTGAAGTCCACGACCCGGCCCGGGTAGGCGTGCTTGGTGCCGAAGTACACGACCGTCACGAGCGGCGCGGCGAGCCCCACGCCCAGGCCGACGGTGAGCGCGGCGCGACCCGCGGTCCGCAGTCGCTGCCGGCTGGAGAGGTCGGCGAGCCACAGCCGGAGCAGCAGCACCAGGCCGGCGGCGAGGGTGGCCATGTAGGCCGTGTAGAAGTTGGCGATCCAGGCGAGGGCCACGATCAGCACGCCGAGCAGCGGCCGCCTGCGCCGCAGCGTCCACTCGCCGACCAGGCACAGCAGCGGGAAGGCGAGCAGTCCGTCGAGCCACATCGGGTTGTACGAGGCGACCGCGAGGCTCCAGCCGCACAGCGCGTACGACGCCCCGAGCAGCCCCGCTCCCCACCAACGGCCGCGGCGCAGGACCAGCAGCAGCCAGGCCATGGCGGCACCGGCGGCCGCCGTCTTCAGCACCGTGATGACGTACACCGCGAGGTCGATCTCGTCCCGCGGGAAGACGCCGACGAGCAGGGCGAACGGGCTGCCGAGGTAGGTGCCCACGTCGGGCAGGAAGCCGGAGCCGAAGCCGGACTGCCAGTTGACGAACAGGCCGCCGTGCGCCCGTCCGTGCAGCAGGTCCCACAGGTGGGCGTGGAAGGGTACGTACTGGTTGCCCAGGTCGTTGACGTCGCGGGTACGGGATCCGAAGGGGTAGCTGCCCGCGAGGGCGTCCGCGGCGCAGAACACGGCGCCGGTGAGCACCGCGGCGAGCAGGGCGGCAGCCCCCTTCGGTGAGAAATGGCCGCTCGAAACGGCTTTGGACAGGGTCGAGCGATCCATTCCTTGGTACTCCCCGCGGGTTATTGATTCGCGGAGTTAGACGGACCGACTTTCCCTTCGGTTGCCTCTCTCACAGGAAGTGGCAAGGTTGGTTCCGAATAACGGAATGCCTGTTGAATAACTTGGTTAACGGCCGGGAAACAAAAATATCCCGGCATCTTATTTAACGGTGAATTCAGCGCGTTTTCCGGGCCGCGTAGGCCCGCGCCGCCCGCACCCGGTTGCCGCACTTGGTCGTGCACCAGCGCCGCGCGCCGTGCGAGCGCAGGAACCAGCGGTCGCAGCCCTGGGCCTCGCACTCGGCGAGCTGCGCGGCCTCGGCGCCGGTCAGCAGGTCGGTGGCGTCCTCGGCGAGGAGGGAGAGCGCGGCGGCGGCCGGGTTGCCGGCGTCGGGTTCGTCGGCGCGGTGCGGGCCGTCGGCGGTCCAGGCGAGGCGCGGGGTGGAGGGGGCCGCCGCGAGCGCCGCGTTCAGGGTGGCGAGATGTCCGGCCGCCGGGCGCTCGTGGGCGCCGTACGCCTCGAAGAGTGCGCGGAGCGCCTCGCGGAGGCCGAGGAGCCTGCCGAACTGCCGGCCGTTCAGGGCCACGCGGTCGGGCAGCAGCTCGTGCCGGACGAGCCACAGGTGTCCGGCCTCGGTGTCCTCGAGCAGGTCGACCTCGCGGTGGCCGAGCGCAAAACGCGTGTTGACCAGGGCCAGCGAGAGGTAGAGCTCCTCTCCGGGGACCTGGAGCTGGGACAGGTAGACAGGGGCCTCGTCATCCACGGCCTCATGGTAGTGCTTGCGATTCTCCGTGAGGAGACCTAGCGTTCTCACGGAAAACAGACATGGAAACCATGAGAGGTGGCAGGCCGTGGGCTTCGACGTGGACGTGCTGCGCAGGGACTTCCCGATCCTGGAGCGGACGGTGGACAGCGGCGCCCGGCTCGTCTACCTGGACTCCGGCGCCACCACCCAGAAGCCGCTCCAGGTGCTCGACGCCGAGCGGGACTTCTACCTCACCCACAACGCGGCCGTGCACCGCGGCGCGCACCAGCTGGCCGGGGAGGCGACGGAGGCCTACGAGGGCGCGCGGGGCACGGTGGCCCGGTTCGTCGGGGCGCGGGACGACGAGATCGTCTTCACCAGGAACACCACCGAGGGCATCAACCTCGTCGCCTACGCGCTGGGCAACGCCCGCCGGCTCGGCCCCGGCGACCGGATCGTGGTCACGGAGATGGAGCACCACGCCAACCTGGTGCCCTGGCAGCAGCTGGCCGAGCGGACGGGCGCGACGCTGGACTGGTTCGGCCTGACCGACGAGGGCCGCCTGGACCTGACCCGGATCGACGAGCTCCTCGACGAGCGCACCAGGGTGCTGGCCGTCAGCCACCAGTCGAACGTCCTCGGCACCCTCAACCCGGTGCGCGAACTGGCCGACCGCGCCCATGAGTTCGGCACCCTGGTCGTGGTCGACGGCGCCCAGTCGGTCCCCCACCGCCCGGTCGACGTACGCGAGCTGGGCGCGGACTTCCTCGCCTTCTCCGGCCACAAGATGCTCGGCCCGAACGGCGTCGGCGTGCTGTGGGGCAGGCGTGAACTCCTCGCGGATCTCCCGCCGTTCCTCACCGGCGGCTCGATGATCGAGATCGTCGAGATGGACCGCACCACCTTCCTGCCCCCGCCGCAGCGCTTCGAGGCGGGCGTGCCGATGACGTCCCAGACGGTGGGGCTCGCGGCGGCCGTGGAGTACCTGGAGGCGCTGGGCATGGCGGAGGTGGCGGCGTACGAGGAGCAGCTCACCGCCCGCGCCCTGGAGCTGCTCGGCGAGGTGCCCGGCGTGCGGATCGTCGGCCCGGGCGACCTCACCGACCGCGGCTCGGCGGTCTCCTTCACCGTGGACGGCATCCACCCGCACGACGTGGGCCAGGTCCTGGACGAGCGGGGCGTCGCCGTCCGCGTCGGCCACCACTGCGCCCGCCCGATCGTGAAGCGGTACGGCATCCCGGCGACGACCCGGGCGAGCTTCTACGTGTACAACACGCCGGACGAGGTGGACGCGCTGGTGGCGGGTGTCCGGGCGGCTCAGGCGTACTTCGGCGGGTGATCACCGGGTCGCCTTGACCTGGAGCGTGCTCGAACTCCTACGGTCTTGTCCATGACCAACGCAGACATGAGTGAGAGCACCACCCGTGACGAGCGTTTCGCCCGTGGCCTGGAGATGCTGCAGAGCGTCGTCGGGGATGCGGGGCAGCGGGCCGTCGACTCGCTCGCCGACATCAGCCCGGAGATGGGCCACCAGATCGTCGCCTGGGGCTTCGGCGAGATCTACTCCCGGCCCGAACTCGCCCCGCGCGACCGCCAGTTGGTGACCCTGGGCATGCTCACCGCGCTCGGCGGCTGCGAGCCCCAGCTGGAGGTGCACATCAAGGCGTCCCTGAACGTGGGCCTCACCCCCGAGCAGATCGTCGAGGCGCTGCTGCACTCGGCGGGGTACTGCGGCTTCCCCAAGGCCCTGAACGCCACCGCCGTCGCGAAGAAGGTCTTCACCGAACGCGGGCTGCTGCCCCCGGGACAGCAGCCCGCGAAGGAGTCCCCGGCTACTTCTGCCTGATCCGCAGGAAGGTGATCGAGTTCGCCGGGAAGGTGTACGTGAACCTGTCGGCGACCCCGTCGAAGGTGGACGTCACCGGGGCGACGGCCGTGTTCGTCTCGGTGTTCACCGCGTCGGGCGCGGCGGCGAGCCGGGTCACGCGGGCCTTGGACGCGACCTTGGCGCCGCCGAGGTCGATCGCCGTACGGGCCGCCGAGGACTGGGCGTTGACGACCTTGACGATCAGGTCGCCGGTCTTCTTGTCCTCGGTGACGACCTGGCGGAAGGGCTCGGCCGGCTTGTCGTCGGTGAAGCTGCCCCACTCCTGGCCGTCGAGGTAGAGGGTGACCTGGCGGCCCCGCACCTTGATGTCGACGTCGTAGGCACGGCCGGTCTCGACCGACCCGGCCTTGGAGATCAGCGTCGACTTGCCGCCGTCCACGGCCTGCTCGACGGCGGTCTGGGTGTTGTTCCAGCCGCCGATGTTCCACCAGTAGTAGTTGCCGGTGTCCTTGACGCCGAAGGCGACGAGGAAGCCCTCCTTGCCGGACTTCTTGGTGGCCTTCACATGCAGGTCGTAGTCGTGCCAACTCGGGTCGCCGGCCTGGACCATGGTGTTCTCGGCGGTGTCCGAGGTCTCGACGTACTGTCCGTCCTGGACCGCCCAGCTCCCGCCGCCGGTGTGCGTCCACTGCGAGGCGTCACCGGAGAAGTCGTCGCTGAGCAGCGTGTTCCCGTCGGCGCCGGTCACCTTCACGTCGTCGTACGCGGCGCTCGTGTTCCAGGTCGACAGGCCGACGGCGCCGGTGATCGGGCCGAGCAGCGAGGGCGTGCCGGTGGCGGTCGAGGGGACGACCCGGTCGCCGACATTCGTCATGAACAGCTTTTGGACCTCGTAGTTGGCCGAGCCCCAGGAGGCGTGGTTGTTGAACCACACCATGTCCGGGCTCCACTGCACGTAGTCCTCGTTGGCGAACAGCGGCGCGTACGAGGCGAGTCTGACGACGTCGGCGTTTCGCTCGAGGCCGGTCATGTACGCGGCCTCGGCGAGCCCGCTCTTGAAGGCGTTGCCCCAGGAGGCGTACTCGCCCAGGAAGACCTTGGGCCCGCTCCTGTCATAGGAGTCGTAGCGGTCGTTGTTCTGCAGGAACCACTGCGGGCTGTTGTAGTAGTGCTCGTCGACCATGTCGACCTTGGCGTCCCTGTTCAGCTGCCAGGCCGTGTCGAAGGTCGAACCGGCGTCGTCGGGGCCGGAGTTGGAGATCACCTGCATGTACGGGTACTTCGCCTGGATGGCGGCCCGGAACTGCTTGAAGCGGGCGAAGAACTCGTCCGGGAGGTTCTCCTCGTTGCCGACCTCGATGTGGGTGAGGTGGAAGGGCTTCGGGTGGCCCATCTGGGCGCGCTTCCTGCCCCACTCACTCGTCACCGGCCCGTTGGCGAACTCGATGAGGTCGAGGGTGTCCTGGATGTGTCGCTTGAGCAGCGCGGGGTCGTCGACGGCCTTGTTCTGGCCGCAGCCGGTGACCAACGCCGGGACGACGGGCAGCGGCATGGCGCCGATGTCCTCGGCGAAGCGGAAGTACTCGTAGTAGCCGAGGCCGTAACTCTGGTTGTAGCCCCAGAAGTTGGAGTTGGTGGCGCGCGTCTCGACCGGGCCGATGGTGTCCTTCCACTGGTACGAGCGCTTGCGCTGATAGCCGGAGGCCTCGCTGTAGTCCTCCATGGACCCGGTGTTGACCAGGCAGCCGCCGGGGAAGCGCACGAAGCCCGGGTGCAGGGCGGCGACCTTCTCGGCGAGGTCCTTGCGCAGGCCGTTCGGCTCGTTCTTGTAGGTGTCGCGCGGGAAGAGGGACACCATGTCGAGGGCGGTCGCGGCCGAAGTGGCCACGGTGAGGCGGCCGTCGGAGCTGGTGCGGGTGGCGGTGAACGTGGTCTTGTACTGGGCCCAGCCGCCCTTGCGCACGGCGACCCGGCGGGCGGTGGCCAGGGTGCCGTCGGCGTCCTGCAGCGAGACGGTCAGCGCGGTGCCGCTCCCGGCCCGGGCCCACACCGAGAAGTCGTACTTCCTGCCCGCCTCGACACGGATGCCGGTGTTGTATCCCGCGTTCGTGACGGACGAACCGGCGCCCAGGGAGAGGTAGTCGCGGTTACGGGCGTTCAGGCGCCCGTCGTCGTCCACGACCTGCGCGCTGCCGGTGACGGTCCACGCGGTGAGCGGGGTGTACGAGGTGTTGTCGGCGGTCGAGTACTCGAAGGACCGATTCTGCACGAGCTCGGCGTACAGACCGCCGTCGGCGGCCCGGTTGATGTCCTCGAAGAAGACGCCGTACATCGTCTTGTCGATCTTCGCGCCCTTGGTACCGGGGTCGACGGTGATCGAGTAGTCGGTGACGTCCTCGGCGTGGGCGGGGGACGGCAGGAGGCCGACGGCCAGCAGGAAAGCGCTTGCACCGAGGCCGAGTCTCAGGCGGGTGCGGGTGGTGCGTGACATGGATACTCCGCGGCTCTTGATGGATCGTTCTGAACGGCTCGTTCGTTCGAAATATCAGACAGCGGTCAGTACTTCGAACGGCAAGATAGGGAAGGGGCGTGTGCACGTCAATGGGGCCCGCGTGGGGACGTAGGGTCGGGGGCATGGACGAGCTGCTGCCCCATCTCCTCGTGTTCGGCGCTCTGGCCCTGGTCATGGGAGCGTTCACCGGGCTGGCGCGGCTGATCCGCCGCCGTGGTGGAACCGGCGGGGGCCTGGGCGCGGCGCTGGCCGCCTACGAGGAGGCCTTCCGGGCCACGAGCCATGCCGCGCACTACGAGATCCGGGCGGAGGCCGAGCGGAAGGACCCGCTGGAGTCACCAGATCCCCAGCGGATCAGGGCGAAGAGAGGGCGATGATGGGTGAGTTCCGGCCGGTGGCGGACGCGCTGGCCTATCTCGCCGGGAGTTGGCGGGTTGCGCGGACAGTGCGGGATCTGGCGAGCGGGGACGAGGGGCGGTTCGAGGGCGTGACGCTGTTCAGCCCGCTGGAGGGTGGCGGGCTGCTGCACGAGGAGGCCGGGACCTTCACCTGGCAGGGCGTCGCGCGGCCCGCCGAGCGCACCCTGCGTTTCCTGCCCGGCAGTTCAGCGGGGACGGCGGACGTCCGTTTCGCCGACGGCCGTCCCTTTCACGACCTCGACCTGACCACCGGTCGTCACCTCACCGACCACCCCTGCTCGGCGGACCTCTACCGAGGCGAGTTCACCGTGCGGGACGCGGATCACTGGCGGACGGTGTGGCGGGTGGGCGGTCCCGCCAAGGACCTGGTGCTGACGACCGACTACGTGCGCGAGGGCTGAGCGGGCGTGCCGTCGAGGCGGAGGTTCCAGCGGCCGGCGCGGCCGGTGACGGTGGTCGTGGACAGCGGGCGGACGTCGATGTTCCAGTAGCTCGACGGGGGCGCCTTCAGGGCGTAGACGAGCGCGGCCCGGATGACGGACGGCTCCGCGACGGCGACGATACGGCCGCCCTCCTCGAAGGGGCGGGTGTCGAGCCAGTTGCCGACGCGGGCGACGAAGGCCATCAGGGACTCGCCGCCGTGCGGGGTGGAGCGCGGGTCGGCGAGCCAGGCGTCCACCGCCTCGGGCTCGCGGGCCATGGCCTCGCCGAGGGTCAGACCGCGCCAACGGCCCATGTCGCAGTCACGGAGGGCGAGTTGCACGAGAGGGGCGTAGCCCAGCGCGTCGCCGGTGGCGCGGCTGCGCGGGGTGGGCGAGCAGTAGCGCAGCTCGGCGGCCGCGAGCGGGATCAGGTCGTGGGCGACGTGCTGGACCTCGTCCCAGCCTGCCTGGTCCAGCGGACGGTCGTCCTCGAAGCGCTCGGCGAGCAGCGGGGAGCTGCGCGCGGCGGCGACGAAAGTGACCCGAAGTGGCATGCGGTGATGGTGTGACGTGAAAGTGCGCAGGTCAAGGGGTGTTGGTGAGGATTCACGGAAGGTGCCCGAAACCTTACTTCGAGGTCAGGATCTGCCGGACATGTCACTCGAAAACGAGGGCCATCCAGATGCCGGGGTCGGCGAGCGGCTCGAAGCCGAGCTTGGCGTAGACGCCGTGGGCGTCGGCGGTGGCGAGCATGATGCGGCGCAGGCCGAGGGGCTGGAGGTGGTCGCGTACGGCGCCGACGAGGGCGGTGCCGATGTTCTTGCCGCGGACGGAGCGGTCGACGTAGACGTCGCAGAGCCAGGCGAAGGTGGCGTGGTCGGTGACGACACGGGCGTAAGCCACCTGCTCCCCCGACCCGGCGTCGTACACCCCGAAGTTGAGCGACCCGGCGATGGCCCGCTCCTGCTTCTCGCGGGGGCGGCCGGTCGCCCAGTAGGCGTCGGTGGACAGCCACCGGTGCACACGGCCGACGTCGAGCCGCTCGGGGTCGGTGGAGATCTCGTAGCCGTCGGGGAGGGGCGGGGTGTCGGTCATGGCGGGAGACTGGCAGGTCGGGGGGTGGGGCGTCGAGGGGTTTTCCCGGTGGCCGAGTGGCCGAGGGTGTTGTCAGTGGCGGGTGCGAGGCTGGGTGCCATGACGGGGATGACGACTGCGGCGGACTACGGGTGGCTGAAGGAGCGATACGAGTTCCTGATGGAGGCGTACTGCATGACGCTGGTTCAGGGGCTCGCACCCGAGGAGCTGCTCCGGCGGCTGGGGGCCGAGCCCCGGGGCCGGATCGTGGGAGTGGACGGGCTGAGCGAGCCGTCGTACGCCGGGCGAGAGCCGTCCCGGCTGTTCGTCGGTTGCGCGGTCGTAGGCAACTGGTCGCTCATGGCCGAGTTCAACGGCTACCTCGGCGTCACGAACGCCGTCATGCTGCCCGTCTCGCGCGGTCGCACGGTGGTCTCCCACTTCCTCAACGTCAACGCGGTGGACCACTTCTGCTGGTACGAGAACGGCGAGCTGCGCCTGGACTTCGAACCGCTCTTCGCCCACGAGCGCTACGGCTCCCGTCCCGACGAACTGCTCGCCGAGATGCGCGAGTCGGGCTTCGACCTGACCGAGCGCGAGGAGTACGACGACGAGTACTACGAGGCGCTCACTGGGGCCTCCTTCGCCCTGGCCCACCGCATCACCGGCATACGCCTGACGCCGGAGCTCTTCGCGTCGGCGGAGTTCACGTGCGGGACGGTCCCGATGCCGCGCGCCTAGAGCGCCTCTTCGCAAGCCGTACGCAACCGCCGTACCCCCTCCGTGATCTCCCCCGCCCCCGCCACCGCCGCGAAGCTCAGCCTCGCGTGGGCCGCCGGGGGTTCGGCGCTGAAGTACGGGCGGCCCGGGGTGAGCGCCACGCCCGCTCGCAGGGCCGCGGACGTGAAGGCCGTGTCGTCCGTGCCGTCGGGGAGGCGGAGCCAGAGGTGGTAGCCGCCGGACGGGATGTGCGGGAGCGCGAGGTCGGGGAGCGTGAGGCCCAGGGCCGTGGTCATGGTGTCGCGGCGGGACTTCAGCTCGGACGAGATCGTGCGGAGGTGGCGCGGCCAGGCCGGGGACCCGACGAGTTCGAGCGCCGCCTCCTGGAGCGGGCGGGGCACGAAGAAGGTGTCGACGATCTGGATGGCACGCAGGCGTTCCAGGACCGGACCGTGCGCGGCGAGGGCGCCGATACGGAAGCTCGGTGAGGTCGCCTTGGTGAGCGAGCTGACGTGGACGACCACACCGTCGGGGTCGTCGGCGGCCAGCGGACTCGGCAGCGGGCCCGCGTCCTCGTGCACCAGCCGCCGTACGAAGTCGTCCTCCACCACGAACGCGCCCGCCTCCCGGGCGATACGGAGAACCTCGCCCCGCCGCTCGGGCGCGAGGACCGCGCCGGTCGGGTTCTGGAACAGGGGCTGGCAGACGAAGACCCGCGCGCCGGTCGCGCGGAACGCGTCGGCGAGGAGGGCGGGTCTGACGCCGTCCGCGTCGACCGGGACCGGGACCGGGCGCAGGCCCGCCGCGCGGGCGATCGCCAACATGCCGGGATACGTGGGGGATTCGACGAGGACCGGTGCGCCGGGCGGGGCCACCGCGCGCAGGGCCGTGGTCAGCGCCGACTGGCCGCCCGCGGTGATCAGCACGTCGGCCGCGGTGACCCTGCCGCCGATGCCGCGCGCGAACCACTCCCGCAGCTCCGGAAGCCCCTCCATCGGCGGCCTGCCCCAGGCACCGGGACGCCGGCCCGCCCGCGCCAGCGCCGCCGCCATCGCCCGCTCCGGCTGCAACGACGGGTGCAGATAGCCGCCGTTGAACTCCACGACGCCCGGCGGGGGCGCGGCGAGGGAGACGACGACGCCGGACGCGTCCACCGTGCGCGGTACGAGGTCGGCGGCGCCGTCCGCGCTGAGCGCGACCTCCTGCCAGGAGGTGTCGCCGACGGTCGGCACGGCCGTGGCACGCGGCTCGGCCCGGAAGGCACCGGCGCCGGGCCGGGTGACGACCAGCCCCTCGGCGGCGAGCTGTGCCAGGGCCCGCGAGACGGTCACGGGACTGACCCGGTAGCGCTCGACGAGGGCCCGGCTCGACGGGAGCTTTCCGCCGGGAGAGTAGCGGTCGAGCTCCCGCTTCAGCTGTTCCGCCAGTTCACCGACACTGCTACGCTCTTGCATGAGAGCACAGAGTAGCGCTACTGCCCCAACCTCGATAGCGGTGGTCACCCCGCCGAAGGCCAACACCACCGGCACCCTCCAGGCCGCCCTCGGTGTCGTCGCCTTCTCGCTCACCTTCCCCGCCACCGCATGGGGACTCGAGGGGTTCGGGCCCTGGGCGCTCGTCGCCGTGCGCAGTGTGCTCGCCGCGGTCATCGCCGGAGTCTGTCTGCTGGCCCTGCGGATAGCCGTGCCCCAGCGACAGCACTGGACCGGGCTTCTGGTCGTCGGCAGCGGAGTCGTCGTCGGGTTCCCCCTCCTCACCACCCTCGCGCTGCGGACCTCCACCACCGCGCACGCGGCCGTCGTCGTCGGGCTGTTGCCGCTCACCACCGCGCTGTTCTCCGCCCTGCGCATGGGCAGCCGCCCCTCCCGCACCTTCTGGGTCGCGGCGTTCGCGGGCGCGGCAGCGGTCGTCGCGTTCACCGTGCAGCAGAGCGGCGGTGCGCTCACGACCGCCGACCTGTACCTTTTCGGCGCCCTGCTGGTGTGCGCGGCCGGCTACACGGAGGGCGGCCGGCTGGCCCGCGTCATGCCGGGCTGGCAGGTCATCGGCTGGGCGCTGGTGATGTGTCTGCCGCTGACCGTGCCGGCCGCCGCGGTCGCGCTGTCGTACGAGCCGGTGCACCTGACCCCGCACAGCGTGGCCGGGCTGCTGTGGGTCGCGGCTGGCTCGCAGTTCCTCGGCCTGGTCGTCTGGTACCGGGGCATGGCGGCGATCGGCATCCCCAAGGCCAGCCAGTTGCAGTTGGCCCAGCCCCTGCTCACACTGGTGTGGTCGGTGCTGCTGCTCGGCGAGCACCTGACGGTGGCCGCACCGCTGACGGCCGCGGCGGTACTGGTGTGCATCGCCGTCACCCAGCGGGCGCGAGGCTGACCGGCGCTCCCGCGCCGGTTCCAACCGCGGCCCGGGGCCGTAAAATCGGGGCCACGGACCGTTGCTCCCGCACCTGGTGAGGAGGCCCTACAGATGCGTGCAACCGTGGGCGACCAGCTTGTCCAGCACGGCAGGGTGGTCGGACAGCAGGACAAGGTCGGCGAGATCGTCGAAGTGATGGGCCAGGAGGGCAACCCTCCGTACCGCGTCCGCTTCGAGGACGGGCACACGGGCATCTGCTCGCCCGGCCCGGACACCGAGATCCGGCACAGGGAAACGCAGTAGCGGATCAGCGCGGGGGCTTCGCCGGCTGCTTGTAGTGGTCGGCGACGACCCGTGCCATCGCGCCGATGGGATCCGTCGCCAGTTCCTTCGCGGCGAAGAAGGCGTGGCCGCGCACCTGCGGGTACTTGGCGGCCAGGGTCAGATGCCGGGAGAGTTCGGCGGGATCCTGCCAGGCGGCGGGCTGCGCCGGGTCACCGGCCTTGTAGAGGGCCTCGCCGATGTACAGCTTCGTCGCCGTGCCCTTCGCCACGCCAGCCCACCAGGACACGAGCTTGGCGTAGTCGGCCGCGGCGAAGCCGATGTTCCAGTAGATCTGAGGGGCGATGTAGTCGATCCAGTTCTGGCGCACCCACTTGCGGGTGTCCGCGTGGAGATCGTCGTACGTCTGCACCCCCGCCTTGGTGTCCGAGCCGTGCGAGTCGGTCGCGATGTTCCGCCACACGCCGAAGGGGCTGATGCCGAACTGCGTGCCGGGCCGGATCTCCTTGATGCGGGCCGCCGTCTCCCGCACCAGCTTGTCGATGTTGCTGCGGCGCCAGGCGGCCCGGTTCGCGAAGCCGGCGCCGTAACGGTCGTACGCGGCGTCGTCGTCGAAGGTCTGCCCGGCCACCGGGTACGGGTAGAAGTAGTCGTCGAAGTGCACGGCGTCGACGGGGTACTTCTTCACCGCGTCGAGGATCGCGTTCTCGACGAAGGCCCGGACCTGAGGCAGCCCCGGGTTGTAGTAGAGCTTGCCGCCGTACTTCACCACCCAGTCGGGGTGCTTGCGCGCGGGGTGCGAGGCGATGAGCTTGCTCGGGTCGGACTGGTTGGAGATCCGGTACGGGTTGAACCAGGCGTGCAGCTGGAGGCCGCGGGCGTGGGCCTCCTTGACCGCCGTGCCGAGCGGGTCCCAGCCCGGGGCCTTGCCCTGGGTACCGGTGAGGACGTTCGACCAGGGCTCGTACGGCGAGGGCCAGAGCGCGTCGGCGGTGGGCCGTACCTGGAAGATCACGGTGTTGAGGCGGTCCTTGACGGCCCGGTCGAGGATCGCGATCAGCTCGGCCTTCTGCTGGGCCGCGGTCAGCCCCGGCTTGGACGGCCAGTCCCGGTTGGCCACGGTGGCCACCCACACGCCCCGCAGCTCGCCGGACGCCCGCCGGCGCGGAGCCTTGTCGTCCGTGCCGCCAGCCATCGCCGCACCGGCCGCCACCGCGCCACCCCCCGCCACGAGTGCCGACAGGGCCGTCACCGCGAACGCCCGCCGCGACAGCCGAGACCTCCGGTGCAGCATTCCCCTACCTCCATCTGCCGATGCGCCTGCCCGGGCGCGATTCTGGACCCGGGCCGCCTCCGGCGTCAGCCTGCCACGCGGTACCCGAACGATCGATCAACGATCGCCGGAGGTAACGTGCAGGTTCGGAGCAGGCACCGAACCACCGGGGACCCTGCCGGATTCGTAGATCAGCGAAGGGGACGATGTGACCGACATCGAGCGCGTCGGAGTGGTCGGCTGCGGCCAGATGGGAGCGGGCATCGCCGAGGTGTGCGCCCGGTCCGGCCTGGACGTGAAGGTCGCCGAGACCACCGGCGAGGCCCTGGAGATCGGCCGGACCCGGCTGTTCAACTCCCTCGCCAAGGCCGCCGAGCGCGGCAAGATCACCGAGCAGGAGCGGGACGAGACGCTCGCGCGCCTCAGCTTCACCACCGACCTCGGCGAGTTCGCCGACCGCGACCTGGTGATCGAGGCCGTCGTCGAGAACGAGCAGGTGAAGACGGAGATCTTCCAGGTCCTCGACCAGGTGGTGACCCGCCCGGACGCGATCCTCGCCTCCAACACCTCCTCGATCCCGCTGGTGAAGCTCGCGGTCGCCACCTCGCGCCCGGACCACATCGTCGGCATCCACTTCTTCAACCCGGCCCCGGTGCAAAAGCTCGTCGAGCTGATCCCGGCGCTGACCACCTCCGAGGGCACGCTCAGCCGCGCCCAGGTCTTCGCCGAGAAGGTGCTCGGCAAGCACGCGATCCGCGCGCAGGACCGTTCCGGCTTCGTGGTCAACGCGCTCCTGGTGCCGTATCTCCTCTCCGCGATCCGCATGTTCGAGTCGGGCATCGCGGGCCGCGAGGACATCGACAACGGCATGGAGATGGGCTGCGCCCACCCGATGGGCCCGCTGAAGCTGTCCGACCTGATCGGCCTGGACACCATCGTCTCGATCGCCAACTCGATGTACGAGGAGTACAAGGAGCCGCTGTACGCCGCTCCCCCACTGCTCCAGCGCATGGTCGACGCGGGCCGGCTGGGCCGGAAGACCGGCTCGGGCTTCTACACCTACGGCTGACGGCGACCGCCGCTTGCACAGTGCCCGTTCCAGGGTGCTGATTACACAGTGCTACGACCGCGGGCCCGGCACCCTTCGGAGCGCCGGGCCCGTGGCATTCACACACCGTGTGCGCGGCGGGCCCGCATATGCCGCGCGCACACGCTCCCCACGCGCCCACCAGGCGAGTTGACTCTTCATGCGCATGCAAGGGATGTGACGACTACGGAAAGGAGCGGACTCGTGACCGCCGACCCCGAGCATCCCGTGGCACTTGGAGAACTCGCAGAGTTACGCCGTCGCCTCGACGTCGCCTACGCGCGCGTCGAGGGAGGGCTGGCCCTGCTCAACCATCGCACCGAGGAGACCGACAAGGAGATGGACGACCTCAGCGCACGGATCGTCGCGCTGGAGCACGCCCGCTGGCCGTTGCCCGCGATAGCGACACTGACCGCGGTGGGCGCGCTGGTGGCGACACTCTGGCAGGCGCTGGGCCACTGAACGCCGGTTGGGGCAGCGCCCCTTCAGGGGCGCGGGGCTGTGTTGCACGTGCGGCTACCGCCGCGCGGGCGCGACCAGCCACGACGGCGCCGCAGACAACGACGGCCCACCGCGCAGCGCTACGCGTCCTGGCCGAGCCTGAGGTGGTGCAGGAGCAGTAACGCGGCCGCCATGTTGGCGGCCGGGACCTCCCCGCGGGCGATCATGTCGGGGACGAGCTTGAGCGGGACCCACTCCCGGCGGTCCGACTCGAAGTCGTCCACGGGGTGTCCGGTGTACTCGCCCTCGTCCGACCAGTAGATGTGGTGCCGGGCGTCGGTGAGGCCGTTGGACGGCTCCACCGTCATCAGGTGGTGCAGGGGCCCCGGCCGCCAGCCGGTCTCCTCCTCCAGTTCCCTGGCGGCCGCCACGGCGATGTCCTCGCCGTCCTCGACCACCCCGGCCGCGAGTTCCCACCCCCAGCTGTCGGTGATGAATCGGTGCCGCCACAGCAGCAGCACCTCGTTCGCCTCGTTCACCACCGTCGCCACGGCCACCGGCCGCAGCCGTATCAGGAAGTGATCGAGGTGCCGCCCGTCGGGCAGCTGTACATCGGCGAGATTGACGCTGAACCAGCGGTTTGAGTACACAGGCTGTTCGTTCTGTTTCGTCCACTGCACGGTTCTGCCACCTTCCGTCGAGTAAGTGGCAATATCGCAGCAGGGACTGTGGGTCGGCGGTGCTCGGGAACCGGTCTACAGCGGTACGCGCAGTGCCCCGTCGATGAGTTCGGCGGCCTCGGCGGTGCCCGCGCAGCCGCTGCGCACCAGGTGTTCGCGCACCGCCCGGAGTCTGTCGCGCAGCCGCTGGGACTCCATTCCACGGGCCTGTTCGGCCATCTGCACCGCTGTGGCCACCGCCTTGTCGGCGTTTCCGCGGCGCAGTTCGATCGTGCTGAGCATGGCGAGCCGGTGCACGCGCCCCCGGTCGTGCGCCGGGTTGTCCACGGCGGCCGCGGCGTGCTCCCCCGCCGCCACCAGTTCCCCGAGACTCAGCAACGCCTCCGCCACCTGGACGTTGACCAACCCGGGCTGGACATAGCCCGTTTCGTCGGGTTCGTATCCGCGCCGGATGCGTTCGGCGGCCTGCTCGGCACGCCGGATGCAGGACAGCGCGGTCGTGCCGTCACCGAGGTGTGCGTACGCCTTGGCCTGCATCGCGTAGAGATCGCAGGCGAGCGCCGGTGTGATGTGTTTGCCGGCGGCGCGCAGCGCGGCCTCCGCGAACGCGACGGCCTGCCGGTACTCCCGCATGAAGAGCGCCTGGTTGACCAGCAGGGCGATCACATACGCGCCAAGTCCCCGGTCCCCGCTGGCCTTGGCGAGCCTGAGCGCCTGGTGGAAGTAGCGCTGGGCGAGCCCGTGCGCGTCGGAGTCGTAGGCGCAGATGCCGGCGATCGCCACCAACCCGCCCGTCGCCCGGTGCAGTTGGCGGCCCGTGGCATCGGTGTAGCTGCCCCGCAGCAGCGGGGCGGCCTCGGCGTTCAGGAAGCCGACGATCCGCGTGCGCGTCGCGATCCCGCCCGCCTTGCGGTACATCTGCTCGTAGTGGGTGCGGGCGGCCCGCAGCATCTCCAGGTCGGCGGGGGTGACCCGATGCCGCCCACCCCGCGACACGTCCACGTCCTCGGGCGGGTTCTCCCACTCCCACACGGGCATGACCGCGGGCGTGCCGGTCACCGCGGGCGCACCCAGTATGTGCGGGCGCTGCTGCTCGTCGGAGCGCCACAGCGCGGTGGCCCGCTCGACGAAGCCGGAGAGGGAGGTGCCGTGCGGGGCGGACGGCTCGCCCGGCACCCCGAGCCCGATGTCGTCGAGCGTGACGGGCCGGTGCAGGCGCCCCGCCAGGACCTCGCAGATCAGGTCGGGCACCTGCCCTCGCGGCCGCTGGCCCTTCAACCACCGTGCGACGGCGGTGTGTTCGTACCGCAACGCGAGCCCGCGCGCCCGCCCCGCCTGATTGACGTGTGCCGCCAACCCCGCGTGCGAGATCCCGGCCTCGTCCAGGATCGCGTCGAGCAGAGTGTTGGGCTGCATATATGCCCCCCGGGAGCCTCGGTGCCGTCAGAGTAGTGCGAGCGGCTTCACACGGGGTGTGAACGGAGTGCCCGAATCCGCAGCGTACGCGCACTGTCGCGGAGAGTTTCGGGCCGGTTGACTGAAATGCCTCGCAAGAGGCCGGCCGGGCCGCCGGCTCCCCCTCGTACAGTGCGGCGGCCCGCTTCCGCGCCGTCCGCCCAGCTGCCTGCCCGACACTCCGTGGCGGGGCGGACGGCGCCGCCGACCGGACCAGACACGAACACCGATACCGACACCGAAGAACCAACCGACCCGCCGAGACCACGCGGGAGCGCCGGGCGCACCGCGGGGGTACGTGGCGGTTCGCGGCCTCGACGTCACGTGAGGCGGTGCGCCCGGTGTCCGACCGGCTCACCTGGAGGCTGTCGTACGACATGACGGCGGTCGTTGCGCAGGAGCAGCAGCGCGACGTCGTCGGCGGGCCTGCCGCCGGTGTGGCGCAGCAGCCCCGCCAGCACGGCGCGCAGCACCGACTGCGGGGAGACCGGCCCGGCCGCGACGGCCTCGGCGAGCGCGGCCGGCAGCGGAAAGAACCGGCCATGACCGTCACGGGCGTCCTCGACACCGTCCGTGTGCAGGAAGAGGGTCTCGCCGGGCAGGAGTTGACCGCAGCGGACGGCGGGCAGCTCGGCGGGCAGCGGGAACGGCCCGAGGGGAGGCAGCGGTTCGGCCCGGGTGAGGGGCTCCGCCCGGGCCCCGCTGAGCAGATACGGCCACGGATGCCCGCAGTTGAGGACGCGCACCTCCCCGTCCGGCCGGATCTCCAGCAGCAGTAAGGTGACGAACTCCTCGGCGACCGGACTCTCCGGCTCGCCCCCGGCGGAGGGATGCTCGGCACGGGCCCGCTCCCTCAGATGCCGCCCCAGCGCCCGCTCCAGCCGCCGCAGCACACACGCCAGATCCACCTCGTCGTGCACGGCCTCCCGAAAACTCCCGAGCACAGCGGCGACGGTCCCGACGGCCGCCAGCCCATGCCCCCGCACATCCCCCATCACCACCCGCACCCCGTGCTCGGTGGCGATGACCTCGTACAGGTCCCCGCCGATCACGGCCCCCCGATCCGCGGACAACTGCGCGGCGGCGACATTCAGCCCGTCGACCCGAGGCGGCAACGGCCGCAGCAACACGCTCTGCGCAACCCCCGCGACCTTCTTGACCTCCCGCAGCTCACGCAGCAGAGCATGCCGGACATGGAGTATCAGCCCGGTCCCCACGGCGAAGAACACGGCACTGGTGACGATCCGAGCCCCCAGCCCGTTCTGCTGGGCGAGCGGACAGGCCAGCTTGTAGGTGATCGCCACGGCCCCCCATGCCGTAGGAAGCCCCAACGCGAGCAAGCGCTTGCGATTCATGCCGATGGCCCCCCATACAGGCCCCGAGAGCACAGCCGGACCGACCCCGAAAGGCCGGTCCGATTCTGTCGACCACATGACCCGCAAGGACCAGATCACCCAGATTCATCACCCGGATGAGTGACACGCCCCCAGCCACTCGCATTTATGCAGGTGAGGGGCATATTCACGGAGGGTTGCGCAGCGCCCCTTCTTTTAGGGGCGCGGGGAACTGCGCGACAAGCCACGACGAACCCGCAGCCGCCAACGAACAACAGCTCCCCGCCCCTTGGGCGAACTAGCCCCTCAGCACCGCCCCCACACGCTCCCCCGCAAGGGCAACCGCCGCATCCCGAGCAGCAGTCGCTTCCTCGACGGTCAGCGTGCGATCGGCAGCCCGGAACCGCAGCGCATACGCAAGGGACTTCCGCCCCTCACCGAGCTGCTCCTCGTTCTCGTACACGTCGAACAGCCGGATGCCCTCAAGGAGTTCACCCGCTCCGTCCCGCAAGGCAGCCTCGACATCGGCATGCGGCACGAACTTGTCGACCACGAGCGCGACATCCTGCGTAGCCACCGGGAACGTGGAAATGCTCGGCGCCTGAGGCGTGTCGTTGCCGACAGACTCAACCGCATCCAGGTCCAACTCCATCGCACTGGTCCGCTCCGGCAGCCCCAGCGCCTTCACGACCCGCGGATGCAGCTCACCGGCATGCCCGACAACCGTCTCCGCCCCGTCCACGACGAGCACGAACTCGGCACAGCGACCGGGATGCCACGGCCCGTACTGCCCCTTGCGGACGACCAGTTCGGCCCCGGCCTCCCGCGCCACCGCGCGCCCCGCCTCGACGGCGTCGGCCCAGTCCGCGGGGCGGCCCTTGCCCCACCAGCCGGCCTGCTCACGCGCACCGGCGAGCACGGCGGCCACATGCCGCGGCTGCTCCGGCAGCGCCGCGTCGAGCCCGGCGATCTCCTCGTCGGTCGGCCGCCGGTCCACCGGCAGCGCGACGGCGACCTTCCGCTCCTCGCGCGGAAGGAAGACCAGCCCGGTCTCGAACAGGGCGAGGTCGTGCGAACCCCGCCCGTTGTTGCGCCGCAGCGCACCCAGCAGACCCGGCAGCAGCGAGGTCCGCAGCGCGGGCTCCTCGTCGCTGAGCGGGTTGGTGAGCTTCACGACCTTGCGGCCCGGGTCGTCCGCATCCAGGAGCAGCTGGTCGAAGATCTGCTCGCTGATGAACGGGTAGTTCGGCGCCTCGACATAGCCCGCCCCGGCCAGCGCCCGGCCGACCCGGCGGTGCAGCCGTTGCCGGTGGGTCAGGCCGCGGCCCGAGGGGAGCTTGGGCAGCGTGGAGGGCAGGTTCTCGTAGCCCTCCAGGCGGATGACCTCTTCGGCGAGGTCGTTGATCTCGGTGAGGTCGGGCCGCCAGGACGGGACGGTGACGATCAGCTCGTCCTGCCCGTACACGTCGCAGCCGATCTCCTGCAGCCGTCGTACGACCGTCTCGCGGCCGTAGTCGACGCCGGCGACCTTGTCGGGGTGGTCGGCCGGGACGGCGATGGTGTGCGGCGCGGAGGGGGCGACGACCTCGGTGACGCCGGCCTCGGCGGTGCCGCCCGCGAGGAGGACCAGCAGGTCGACCGTGCGCTGCGCGGCAGCGGCCGCGGCCTGCGGGTCGACGCCCCGCTCGAAGCGGCGGGAGGCCTCGGAGGACAGCTTGTGGCGACGGGCCGTACGCGCGATCGACACCGCGTTGAAGTGGGCGGCCTCGATGACGACGTCGGTCGTGCCCTCCCCTTCCTGGTGGTCGGCGATCTCGGTGTTGGCGCCGCCCATGACACCGGCGAGGCCGATGGGGCCGCGGTCGTCGGTGATGACCAGGTCCTCGGCGTGCAGCTTCCGCTCGGTGCCGTCGAGGGTGACGATCTTCTCGCCCTCGGTCGCGCGGCGGACGCCGATCGTGCCCTGGACCAGCGAGCGGTCGTAGGCGTGCAGCGGCTGACCGAGCTCCATCATCACGTAGTTGGTGACGTCGACCGCGAGGGAGATCGGGCGCATGCCGACCTTCTGGAGGCGGCGCTGGAGCCAGATCGGCGAGCGGGCCTCGGGGCTGAGGCCGGTCACCGTGCGGGCGGTGAAGCGGTCGCAGCCGTGCGGGTCGGAGACCTGGACGGGGTAGCCGAAGGCGTTCGGGCCGGGTACGTCGATGAGCGCCGGGTCGCGCAGCGGCAGGCCGTAGGCGATGGCGGTCTCGCGGGCCACGCCGCGGATGGACAGGCAGTCGCCGCGGTTGGCGGTGACGGCGATGTCCAGGACCTCGTCGACCAGTTCGAGCAGCTCGATGGCGTCCTTGCCGACCTCGGTCTCCGGCGGCAGCACGATGATGCCGTGCGTGCCGTCGTCGCCCATGCCCAGCTCGTCGCTGGAGCAGATCATGCCGTGGGACGTCTTGCCGTACGTCTTGCGCGCGGAGATCGAGAAGCCGCCGGGCAGGGTGGCACCCGGGAGCACGACCACGACCTTGTCGCCGACCGCGAAGTTCCGGGCGCCGCAGACGATCTCCTGGGGCTCGCCGGTGCCGTTGGCCTGGCCGACGTTCACCGTGCAGAAGCGGATCGGCTTCTTGAAGCCCTCCAGCTCCTCGATGGTCAGCACCTGGCCGACGACGAGCGGGCCCTTGAGGTCGGCGCCGAGGTGCTCGACGGTCTCGACCTCGAGGCCGGCGGAAATGAGCTTGGCCTGGACGTCACGCCCGGTCTGAGTCGCCGGCAGGTCGACGTACTCCCGCAGCCAAGAAAGCGGGACCCGCATCAGATCTCCATCCCGAACGGCCGGGTGAACCGGACGTCACCCTCGACCATGTCTCGCATGTCTTCGACGTTGTGGCGGAACATCAGCATCCGCTCGATGCCGAACCCGAAGGCGAAGCCGCTGTACTTCTCCGGGTCGACGCCGCAGGCGGTCAGCACCTTGGGGTTGACCATCCCGCAGCCGCCCAGCTCGATCCAGCCCTCGGAGGAGCAGGTACGGCAGGGGCGGTCGGGGTTGCCGACGGACTCGCCGCGGCAGACGTAGCACACCATGTCCATCTCGGCGGACGGCTCGGTGAAGGGGAAGAAGTTCGGGCGCAGCCGGGTCTTCATGCCCTCGCCGAACAGCGACTGGACCATGTGGTCGAGGGTGCCCTTGAGGTCGGCCATGGTCAGGCCCTCGTCGACGGCGAGCAGCTCGACCTGGCGGAAGACCGGGGTGTGGGTCGCGTCCAGCTCGTCGGTGCGGTAGACGACGCCGGGGCAGATCACGTACACCGGCAGCTCGCGGCCGAGCAGCGAGCGGATCTGCACGGGCGAGGTGTGGGTGCGCAGCACGACGCCGGACTCGGTGCCGCCGTCCGGGCCCTCGATGAAGAAGGTGTCGGCCTCGCCGCGGGCCGGGTGGTCCGGGCCGATGTTCAGGGCGTCGAAGTTGAACCACTCGGCCTCGACCTGCGGGCCCTCGGCGACCTCGTAGCCCATGGCCACGAAGACGTCCTCGATACGCTCGGACAGGGTGGTGAGCGGGTGGCGGGCGCCGGCCGGTACGCGGTCGTACGGCAGCGTGACGTCCACCGACTCCTCGACCAGCACGCGTGCGTCGCGCTCGGCCTCCAGCTCGGCCTGGCGGCCGGCGAGGGCCTTGTTCACGGCGCCCCGGGCCTGGCCGACGAGCTTTCCGGCGGCGGCCTTGGCGTGCGGGGGCAGGGCGCCGATCTCGCGGTTGGCGAGGGCCAGCGGGGAGGTGCCCCCGGTGTGGGCGACCTTGGCCTCCTGGAGCGCGTCGAGGGAGTCCGCGGCTGCGAAGGCGGCGAGCGCCTCGTCCCGCATGCGCTCGATCTCTTCCGGTTTCAAGGCCTCGACCTCTACCGGGTCGTACGACTTATTCGGTGCCGACATCTCTTCCCGTGCTTCCGATTGGCTGGCGGATGGTCCCCGTGACCGGCGCTCTAAGCCGTGTGCAGGACACAAAGGTGCCAAAGGCCGAGTCTAACGGGGTGGAGGTATACGAATGCGCCCGCGGGCACTCAGCTCAGATAGGCCGGAGCGCTCACGGGCAACGTAAATCGGAACTCGGCGCCGCCCTGGGGGCCGCGGCCGACGGTGATGGTGCCGCCGTGGGCCTCGACGATGCCCTTGACGATGTAGAGCCCGAGGCCGGTGCCGCCGCGCTTGCTGCCCCGCCAGAAGCGGGTGAAGACGCGGTTCATGGACTCCTCCGGGATACCGGGCCCCTCGTCGCTCACCGTGACCGACGTGCCGGTGTCCTCGTCCTCGCGGGGGGACTCCGTGGCCGTGATGTCAATCGTGACGGTTCCCTCGCCGTGCCGCACGGCATTTTCGATGAGGTTGCTGAGCACCTGGTCGACCTTGTCGGGGTCGGCCCACAGGTCGGGCAGCGGCTGTTCGAGCCGGAGCAGGAACCGGTCGGCGGGCTGCCCGGCGGCGACGTACGCCTGGATGTGCCGTCCGACGGCCGCGCCTATGTCGACCGGCTGGCGCCGCACCTCAAGGCGTCCGCTGTCGATCCGCGAGATGTCGAGGAGCTCGGCGATGAGCCGGGTGACGCGGTCGGCGTCGGCGTCGACGGTCTCCAGCATCAGGCGCTTCTGGTCGTCGGTGAACCGTTCCCACTTGGCCAGCAGGGTGGCCGTGAAGCCCTTGACCGAGGTGAGCGGGGAGCGCAGTTCGTGGGCGACGGTGGCGATCAGCTCGGCGTGGCTGCGCTCGGTGCGGCGCCGCGCCTCGGTGTCGCGCAGGGAGACGACGACGCGGCGGACCGGGCCGGTGGGCTCGGCGCGGACATAGCGCGCGGAGACCAGCACCTCACGGCCGCCGGGGAGGAGGAGGTTGCGCTCGGGCTGTCGCCGCCGGATGGCGAGGCCGCCGTACGGATCGGTCAGCTGCCACCAGCGCCGCCCCTCCAGGTCCTCTAACGGCAGGGCCTTCTCCAGGCGCTGCCCGAGGGCCTCGTCGGCGGGGACCGCGGTGATGCGTTCGGCGGCGGCGTTGAAGCAGACGACCCGGCCGTCCTCGTCGGCCACGACCAGACCGTCGGGCAGCTCGTCGGGATCGACGCCCCCGCTCGTGCCCACACTCATCCCCGTACCCCACCTCTCAGCCGGCCAGGGGCCCCCGAGCTGGTCACCCTACTAGCTCTCGGTGACGGAGCGGCACCCTCCGGAGGCGCGCTGTGCACGGGCCGATGCATAGAGACATACGGCGGCGGCGGTGGCGAGGTTCAGACTCTCGGCCTTCCCGTGGATCGGGACGCGCACGACGGCGTCCGCGAGCGCGCGGGTCTCCTCCGGGAGCCCCCAGGCCTCGTTCCCGAACACCCAGGCGGTCGGCCCGCCCATGGTGCCCTTGTCGAGCTCGTCGTCGAGGTCGTCGGTCCCGGCCCCGTCGGCGGCGAGGATCCGCACGCCGGCCTTCCTGAGCCCGGCCACCGCCTCCTCGACCGGCACACCGACGGCGACGGGGAGGTGGAAGAGCGAGCCGACGGAGGCCCGTACGGCCTTGGGGTTGTACAGGTCCACAGACGCGTCCGTGAGTACGACGGCCTCGGCCCCGGCGGCGTCCGCGCACCGCAGCACGGTCCCGGCGTTCCCGGGGTCCCGCACGTTCGCGAGGACGGCGACCAGCTTGGGCCGGGCGGCGAGGATCTCCGCGAAGGGGGTGTCGAGGAACCGGCAGATCCCGACCAGCCCCTGCGGGGTGACGGTGGTGGAGATGTCGGCGATGACCTGCTCGGACGCGAGATGCACCCGGGCACCGATCTCCCGGACCCGGCCGATGATGTCGGCGTAGCGCTCCGCCGCCTCGACGGTCGCGAACAGTTCCACGAGCGTGGCGGTGCCGTCCGTGTCGTGCCCGGCCGCTTCCCTGACGGCCTGCGGCCCCTCCGCGAGGAACAGCCGGTCCTTGCCCCGGAAGTTCCGCTTGGCCAGCCGCCGGGCGGCGGCGACACGAGCGGAACGGGGGGAGATCAGCTCGGGGGTAACGGGCATCGCACTCACTCTCAGCACTCAACGAAACGGACCCGCGGGCAGAAGCCCGCGGGTCCGTACAGTCACGTCGGCCTAGGCCAAGCGCAGCGTCACGCGGCCTTGGGGGCGTTGACGTCCGACGGCAGCGCCTTCTGCGCGACCTCGACCAGGGCGGCGAACGCACCGGCGTCGTTGACGGCCAGCTCGGCGAGGATCTTGCGGTCGACCTCGACGTTGGCGGCCTTCAGGCCCTGGATGAAGCGGTTGTAGGTGATGCCGTTGGCGCGGGCAGCGGCGTTGATGCGCTGGATCCACAGCTGGCGGAAGTCGCCCTTGCGCTTCTTGCGGTCGTTGTAGTTGTAGACCAGCGAGTGGGTGACCTGCTCCTTGGCCTTGCGGTACAGGCGCGAACGCTGACCGCGGTAGCCGGAGGCCTGCTCGAGGATCGCCCGGCGCTTCTTGTGGGCGTTGACTGCCCGCTTGACGCGTGCCACTTGTTAACTCCTTGTAGCGGGGCCGTGGTTGGACTCACACGACCCGGTATCGATTGGGTCCCGGTGATGACGTCGGGCGCTCAGAGGCAGAGCGCCGCGTGCGTCACTTGCCGAGAAGCTTCTTGATCTTCTTGGCGTCGCCCGGGGCCATCTCGGCGTTGCCGGTGAGGCGGCGCGTCAGGCGCGACGACTTGTGCTCGAGCAGGTGGCGCTTGCCGGCGCGCTCGCGGAGCACCTTGCCGGAGCCGGTGACCTTGAAGCGCTTGCTGGCACCGCTGTGCGACTTGTTCTTCGGCATAGCGCCGTTATCTCCTCGTCGGTGGCGCTCCGGTGCCCGGTCGGAAAACCGGGCACGTCGGAACGTCGCTCTTGTTTCGGTTATGTCCCGGGGACCGGTGTCCCCGTGGATCACGCCTCGGCGGAAGCCTCGGCAGGAGCCTCGGTCTCCACGGCGGTCTCGACCTCGGCGGCGTTCTGCGACTTGCCGGGGTTGGCCTTCGCTTCGGCCTTGCGGGCTTCCTGCGCCTGGCGGGCCTCGGCCATCGCCTCGGTCTTCTTCTTGTGCGGACCGAGAACCATGATCATGTTGCGGCCGTCCTGCTTCGGGTTCGACTCCACGAAACCGAGGTCCTGGACGTCCTCCGCGAGACGCTGCAGCAGTCGGTAGCCGAGCTCGGGCCGGGACTGCTCGCGACCACGGAACATGATCGTGATCTTGACCTTGTCGCCCTGCTTGAGGAACCGGACGACGTGACCCTTCTTGGTGTCATAGTCGTGCGGGTCGATCTTCGGCCGGAGCTTCATCTCCTTGATGACCGTGTGCGCCTGGTTCTTGCGCGCCTCACGGGCCTTCATGGCCGACTCGTACTTGAACTTCCCGTAGTCCATGAGCTTGCACACGGGCGGACGGGCGTTCGCCGCTACCTCGACGAGGTCGAGGTCGTACTCCTGGGCAAGCTCCAGTGCCTTCGCCAGCGGGACGATGCCCACCTGCTCGCCACTGGGACCGACAAGTCGCACCTCGGGAACGCGAATCCGGTCGTTGATGCGGGGCTCGGCGCTGATGGATCCTCCTCGGTTAGCACCACACGGCGGTCTGGCGGACAGCCGCGTATGTCTCTTTCCTTAGACCTAACCGCGCCGAAGCATGAAAAATGCCCCGGACGATCACAGGCGGGGCTCCAAATACACTGCCGGAGCACCACCGCGATCACGCGGGGCGCGACTTCGGGCGACTCCATCGTCCGTACGGAACGATGGCGGCCGCCTGACCGGGGTGACCCGCCGTCCCGGAGGACGGTCAGGTGGGAGATCGGAGCCTCCACTTGTAGGCCGGGCACATGAATGTCCGGCCGGTCGTCACACAAGGTTAGCAGCTACCCGGGGGTGGTGCGAACCGGCCCGCACCGGGCCCTATCGTGTGGGACATGAGTGACACCCCTCCCGCGTCCCCTGACTCCCCCGGCTTCGACGAGATGACCCGCGACATCGCCGAGGTCCCCGCCGTCGAGGTGATCGTGACGGTGGCCGTGAACCTGATGAGCGCCGCCGCCGTGAAGCTCGGTCTGACCGAGGAGGGCGACAAGTACAAGGACCTGGACGAGGCCCGCAAGCTGGTCACCGCCCTCGCCGGCCTCCTCGACGCGTCCGTGACGGAGATCAGCTCCTTCCACGCCTCACCGCTGCGCGACGGCCTGAAGTCCCTCCAGCTGGCCTTCCGCGAGGCGTCGATCGTCCCGGACGAGCCCGGTCAGGGCCCGGGCGAGAAGTACACCGGTCCCGTCTACGGCTAGTCCCTCACCGTACGTACAAGGGCTCGCCAGGAGGCGTCGCCCCGACCGGCAGCAGAGCCAGGTCGAGGCCGCGCACCAGGCGGGCCCTCAGTGTCTCGTCGGCGGCGAGGCGCCGGGCGACCGCGTGGACGCTCGCGTCGTTCGGCATTCCGGGGTAGAGGACCAGGGCGAGCGTGCCGTCGCCCTGACCGGGTCCGAGGTAGGCCCGTTCCACCGCGCCCACGGCGGCGACGGCGGTACGCACCGATTCCACGACCGCCGGATCGGCGAGCGGATCGGCCGTCGTACGCCCCTCGGCGAGCGCGAGCAGCGCGGGCCCGGTCAGCTCGAACGGCACCGGACCGGCCAGGTCGAGCACCACCGTGTCCGCCTTCTCGTGCGCGGCGGCCTGCAGCGCCTGGTGCAGGGGTACGGCGACGGGGCGCGCCGCCGGGTCCCACCGGGCCAGCGAGTCGGTGGACGTGAAGGCGGGCAGGGCGGTCCGGGATCCGGCCTTCAGGGTCGGTACGGCCATGTCGCTGGTCTTCTCGTGGCGCAGCCCGTTCTCGTCCTCCTCGACCTCGCCGAGCACGGCGACGACGGGCACCAGGAGCCGGGCACCCTTCAGCGCCTCCAGGACCGGTGCCAGCGCGGTGCGGTCCTCGGCCCAGGCGGCGAGCGCGGCGCTCAGCCGGGGGTCGGCTGAGCCGTCGTCGTCGGGGAAGCCGGAGTCGGGAATGTTCTTGTTCGCCACGGTCACCGACCCTATCGGGCGGATATCGGGGGCTTGCTGCTGGGCTTGTGCGGCGCCGGAAACCGGCGGTTCACAGCCTTCACGGCTTTCTCAGATTTCCCTGACACACATCTAACGTCCGTCTAACGGCGCACACAGTCGCCGCCCGGACCATCGCGGCATGGAGTCCCCCAGAGCCCGCAGCAGCCGCCGCGCTCGTCCGTCCCGGACGCGCCCCATGCTCTACACCGCCCTCGCCACCGTCGCCATCGTCGGCGGTACGGCCGCCGGGACCGTGTACGTGAAGGCCCAGGCGCACTCGGGTGGGACCCCCGTATCGTCGGCGGGGTCGCCGACGGCCTCGACGTCGGCCACGGCGGACGGGGAGGAGTCGGTGGAACCTGTGGCGCAACCGGCGGTGGACTACGACTCGCTGCTCGCGAAGGCGATGAAGTCGGTGCCGGTCGGGGGCAAGGCCGAGGTGTCGGTGGCGGTGCTGGACATGGACTCCGGCGACAGTGCCACGTACGGCGACGGCGCCTTCGACACGGCGAGCATCGTGAAGGTCGACATCCTGGCGACGCTGCTGCTGCAGGCGCAGGACGCGGACCGGCAGCTGACGGCGACGGAGAAGGCGTACGCCGTCAAGATGATCGAGAACAGCGACAACACGTCCGCCTCCGCGCTGTGGGACGTCATCGGGAAGGCCGACGGGCTGGACGCCGCGAACAAGAAGTTCGGGCTGACCGGCACGGAGGGCGGCGACGGGGCGCTGTGGGGGCTGACCCAGACCACGGCCGCCGACCAGCTCAAGCTGCTCCAGCAGGTGTTCGGCGACGGCTCGAAGCTGAGCAAGGCGTCGCAGACGTACATCAAGGGCCTGATGGGGCGGATAGAGGCCGACCAGCACTGGGGGGTCTCGGCCGCGGCCGACGGTTCGAAGTGGGCGCTGAAGAACGGCTGGCTGGCCCGCAGCACCACGAACCTCTGGGACATCAACAGCATCGGGCGCGTGACGGTGGACGGCCACGACTACCTGGTGGCCACACTGTCCAAGGGCAACTCGACGCAGGCGAAGGGGATTTCGCTGGTGGAGGCGGCGGCGAAGGCGGCGGTGTCGGTGTTCACGGGAGACACGGCCACAGCGTCGGCCTCGACCTCCGCTTCGGCTTCGGCTTCCTAGCAGGCGATCCTAGAAGCCGTCGTCGTAACGGCCGCGCCTGCGACCGCGCCACAGCACCACCGCGACGACGAGCAGGACCCCGCCGAGGCTGCCCGCGAGCGGGGCGGCCCAACCGGTGGTGTCGTCATCGGACTTGGCGGTTTCCGGCCCTGAGCCGAAGTACTTCTTGCCGTAGGCGGCCACCTGCAGCCCCTCCGGCTTGAGCTTGCCGGCGGCCTTGATCGCGGCGGCCGGGTCGATCATGCCGAAGCCGCGGGAGTCGTCGCGGCCGCCGACCGGGGCGTCGCGGGCGGTGTCTTCGAGGAGCTTCTTGATCTGGGCGGGGGTCAGCCCGGGATGGGCGGCCTTGATCAGAGCGACCGCACCCGACACGAAAGCGGAAGCCGCACTGGTCCCCCACCCCTCGTAGTACTTGTGGTCGGGGTCGGCGATGACGATGCCGACGCCCGGGGCGCTGACCGTGGCGTACCAGCGGCGGGTGGAGAAGTCGGCGCGGGCGCCGAAGCGGTCGACGGCGGTGGCGGCGATGACGCCCGGGTAGGCGGCCGGGTAGGAGACGTGGTCGCCCTTCTTGCCGCCGTTGCCGGCGGAGGCGACGACGGTGACGTTCTTCTTCAGGGCGTACTGGACGGCCTCGTCCTCGGCGGGTTCGGGGTGGGCGGAGGCCGAGTCGTCGCCGAGGGAGAGGTTGATGACGTCGGCGCCGTGGTCGGCGGCCCAGCGGATGCCTTCGGCGAGGGCGTTGCCGCGGGAGGAACGGGCCTTGCTGCGTGCGGGGTCCTCGTCCTCCAGGATCACCCGCACCGGGAGGATCTTGGCCTCGGGGGCGATGCCCATGACGCCGTCGGCGTTGCCGACGCCGTGTCCGTGCCCGGCGATGATGCCGGCCATGGCGGTGCCGTGCCGGGCCCAGTTGCGCTGCCCCTTGGTGGCGCCGAAACCGATCATGTCCTTGGTGGGCAGGACGTTGCCGTCGAGGTCGGGGTGGTCGTCCTCGACCCCGGTGTCCAGTACGGCGACGGTGACGCCCTTGCCCTTGGTGGTCTGCCAGGCCTGCTGGGTGTGCATGGCGTCGAGGGCCCACTGCTGGGCGCGTATGCCGTCGGCGTGGGCGGCGGTGGAGGGCACGAGGGCGAGGGAGGCGGCGAGCAGCACGCTCATCCCTCCGAGCCGCAGAGTCCCTGATCGCCCTCCCGTCCTCCTCCTCATGAAGACTTCTCCGTGGCCGGACTGCTCACGTCTTTCCTCAGGGCTCGTTCGATGCGGTCGGCGAGGCCCTGGGCCTCGTTGCCGAGGCCGGACTGGGCGGCGGGGGTGGTGGCGCCGGACTTGGTGGCCTGTGCGGCGGGCTGGGGGGTGTCGACGGTACGGCCGTCGGCCCAGCCGGAGACGGCGTACACGACGACGGGGGCGTCGGTGAGGACGGAGAGGGTCCAGGAGGCGCGCTGCTTGGTGCCGAAGTCGGCGGCGGCGGTGTCCTTGGCCGCGTAGGGGCGGGGCAGGAGGTCGGTACGGGTGCCGAGGTTCTCGTCCCGGAAGCGCTTGGCGAGGGAGTCCATGGCGGTGGCGTCGGCGTCGGTGAAGAGGAGGCCGACGGTGGTGACGTAGCTCTGGGTGGCGTCGGTGTAGGTGGCGCGGATGAGCCGCTGGCATCCCACGGGTGCGAGGGCCTTGCCGAGCAGGGGGTCGAAGGCGCCCTTGCATCCGCTGTCCGGGGCGACGGCGATACGGGTCCAGGTGCGGTCGGCTCCGCCGGGGCCGGCGCCCCGGCCGTTGACGGTGGGCGGGAAGAGCTTGTCGACGGGAACGCTGTGCCACAGCGAGCCGGCGGCGGCAAAGGTGCCACTGGAGCCGCCGGCCTCATCATCCCCGGCCAGCCAACTCCCGGTCACGGCACCGCCGATGAGCCCGACCCCGAGCACAACACACGCGGCGACGGCCCCGGCCCGAGACCGCACCCGCCGAAGCCCACGCGGCCGCCCCTGCCCGTCGTACCCCTCGGGCTCCCCGAACGACACGACGGGCCGACTCGCCCCGGGGACGCCACCGGGGGCCATGGGGGCGCTCCAGGAGAGGGCGGGGTCCGGGGTTACGGAGGTGGTGGGGGGTGGTGGGGAGGGGTGGGTGGACGGCATGGGGGGCGTGTGGGAGGTGGGGGGGCGTGTGGGGGTGGGCGTTGGGCGGGTGGTCGGTGTGGGGGGTGCGGGGGTGGTTGGGCTCGGGTGGGTGGAGGGTGCCGGAGGTGTGGGGGTGGTTGAGCCTGTGCGGGGCGCCGAAGAGGTGGGGGCGTTCGAACCCGGACGCGTGGGCGCGGTCGAGCCTGTGCGAGTGCGGGGCGCCGAAGAGCTGGGCCCGCCCGAGCCCGGACGCGTGGGTGCGGACGAGTCCGTACGCGTGGGTGGCACCGGAGGTGCGGACCCGGCTGAGTCCGTGCGGGTGCTCTGGGTGGGGAGAGCTGCCCCGCCCGAGCGAGGGTCGGAGGTCGACGAGGTGGGCGATCCGGGCTGGCGTGCCGGGTCGGTGGGGGTGGAGGCCGAACGGGCGTCCGGGAGCGGCTGCGCCTTACGGCCGGGGCGGCGGAAGTCTTCAGGGGGCGTCGCGGAGCGATCGGAGCGGCGGAAGTCCTCGGGAGGCGTCGCGGAGCCGTCGGGGCGACGGAGGTCCTTGGGGGGTGCCGCGGGGCGGTCGGTCGCGGGTGAGGCAGGGCGCCGCGGCGGCTCGGCGGGCGCGGACGCCGGGCGCGCTTCGGGAAGCGGCTGGGCGACGGGACCGGGGCGGTAGCCCTCGGCGGACGCAGTGGAGCGGTCGGGCGTGGGCGAGCCGGGGTGCCGGGGCGGATCGGCGGGGGCGGCGGAGGCCGGGCGGGCGTCCGGGAGCGGCTGCGCGGCCCGGCCGAGGCGGTAGAAGCCGTCCGGGGGAGCCGGAGAGCGCCGGGGCGGGTCGGCGGGGGTGGAGGTCGGTTCGGTGTCCGGCATGGGGGGTGGGGCCGTGTTGGGGCGGCGGGAGGAGGCGGAGGGATGTGAGGGGGTTTCCGGGCGGGTCGGGGCCGGGCGTCCGGTGGACTCCTGGGCCGATTCGGCCGGGGGCGCGGCCGAGCGGTGGCTCGGGCGCGGGGGTACGGCGGTGTCGGGGGCGGACGCGCCGGTGGTGTCGCGGCGCGGTTCGGGGGGCGTGGACGGAGCGGCAGCAGGGGCGGGCTTGTTGCCACCCGACTCACGGTTCGCCGACGAAGCGGCGCCCGGGATGGGTGTCCCCGTCGCGTTGCGGCCAGGCTCACGGTTCGTCGGCGAATCGGCGCTCGGGGCGGGCATGCCAGTGGTGTCGCGGCGCGGCCCACGGCCCGCCGACGTAGAGGCAGGCGGGGTTGGCCCGCCTGCGATGTCCTCGTGAGAAGCGCGGCCGACCGACGGTGGGGTGTCCGGGAAGCGGGCGGAGGCCTGGGGAGGGGGTGGGTCGAGCGGGGCGTCCCAGGATTCGCCGGCGCTTGGACGCGGAGGGTGGGCGCGGCGCGACGCGGCTCGGTCGGTGCCGGACGCGCCCGCCGACAAGTCACCGTCAGTGCTCGCGCTCGCACCTGCACCGGTCGATCCCGCAGGCCGTCCGAACGCCGCGAACGGCTCCGAACCCCGCCACGGCGACCACACCCCACGTGAACCGCCCGCTACGGAACCACTCGCGTCCTGCCCCGCTGCGTCGGAACCACGTCCATACGACCCCGGAACATCGGACCCCCGCGAGCCCGACCTCCACGCGTCAGTCCCCTGCGCGTCGGTCCCCGGTGCAGAAGCCCGTGCCACACCAGCACCCGGCCCGCCGCTCCTCGACCCGTCCCCGGCCGCCACCGGCGCCCCAGGCCCCCAGGACTCAGCCCCCGCCACGCCATAAGCCCACGTGCTGCCCCCCTGGCCGGCAGACCCCCGGTCACCCGAGCCCTGGTCGCCGGTGCCCTCGGGCTCCCCGGCCTCCCCAGGCCCCCGCTCCCCCACCACAGGCGGCTGCGCCGGCAGCGGCGGTGTCGTCGGGCGTGGTGGGAATGAGGCGTGCTGCGCTTCCGTGCTCATGCACCCCCCGTTTCCTTCATCCCCGGGCCGTCCAGTCCTACGTCGTACGCGCACCGGCGTCCGTGTGCTCAACCGCGCGACACCGAACCCGCACCGAACCCGGGCCGAACTCGCCGCCGCCCGTCCCTCCCGGGCACGCATACCCGTGCGCGTGGACCGGCATCCCGCCGCAGGCCAAGCAGCCGGCGCCGTTCCGTCGTACGTGCGCGTCACTCTACGGGTTGCCCCCGCCCGAACGGGAACCAGTCCACCAGCCCGGGGCATCTGCCCGGAACGTCCCCCTACCCTGCGGTAATCCTGTCTGGCAGGCTTCGTTCATGACTGCGCACGCCGCCGACCGCGCCCGTTACGACCGGGCCACCGCCCATCTCGAGGCCCCTCTCGCCATCGTGGACCTGGAGGCCTTCGACGCCAACGCGGACGACCTCGTCCGCCGGGCCGGCGGCAAGCCGATCCGCGTCGCCAGCAAGTCCGTCCGCTGCCGGACCCTGCTCGAACGGGTCCTCGCGAAGGACGGTTTCGCGGGGATCATGTCCTTCACCCTGGCCGAATCGCTGTGGCTCGCGCGCGGCGGCTTCGACGACGTCCTGCTCGCCTACCCGTCCACCGACCGCGCCGGTTTCGCCGAACTCGCCGCCGACCCCAAGCTCGCCGCCGCCGTCACCGTGATGATCGACGACCCCGCCCAGCTCCGCCTCATCGACGAGGCCAGGGACGGCGGTCGTGAAGTCATCCGGGTCTGTCTGGAATTGGACACCTCGCTCAAGCTCCTCGGCGGGCGCGTGCGCGTCGGCGCCCGCCGCTCGCCGCTGCACTCCCCCGCCCAGGTCGCCGACCTCGCCCGCGCCGTCGCCCGGCGGCCCGGGTTCAAGGTCGTCGGGATCATGGCGTACGAGGGTCATATCGCCGGCGTGGGCGACTCCGTCGCCGGGCGGCCGCTCCGATCCCGTGCCGTACGGCTCATGCAGGCCACCGCCCGCCGCGAACTCGCCGAGCGGCGCGGAGAGGTCGTCCGGGCGGTGCGGGCCGTCGTACCGGATCTGGAGTTCGTCAACGGCGGCGGCACCGGCAGTGTGCAGTTCACCGCCGGCGAGGACGCCGTCACCGAGATCGGTGCCGGGTCAGGGTTGTACGTACCGCGGCTCTTCGACAACTACACCTCCTTCACCGGACGTCCGGCCGCGCTCTTCGCCCAGCCCGTCGTACGGCGGCCGGGCGTCGGGGTCGTGACCGTCCTCGGCGGCGGGTATCCCGCCTCCGGCGCGCCCGGCCGCGACCGGCTGCCCGTGCCTTACCTCCCCGAGGGGCTGCGTTACGACCCCCAGGAGGGTCCCGGCGAGGTGCAGACGCCGCTGCTCGGCTCCCCGGCCGACGACCTGCTGCTCGGCGACAAGGTGTGGTTCAGGCACGCCAAGGCCGGCGAGCTGTGCGAGCGGTTCGACGTGCTGCACCTGGTGGAGGGGGACGCGGTCACGGCCACCGTCCCGACCTACCGCGGGGAAGGACACACCTTCCTCTGATCGTGATCGGCTACACGGTGTCCGACTGGTCGGGGACCACGGAACCGTCCTCCCGCAGCAACGGCCCCCGGCTGCCGTCGGGGGCGTTGTAGGCCGTCGTCGAGCACGGGTAGGGGTCGGCCCGGCGTGGCAGCGGGTCGATGAACATCGGGTTGATCAGCCAGCGGCCGTCGGCGTCGTCGTGGGCGCGGCACATCAGTTCCGGCTTGTTGCGGTCGATGACGAGGTGCGCGCCCGTCGCGTCGCCGACGAAGGTGACGTCGGTGTCGGCGTCCCCGGCCGCGAGGGCCGGGCGGCGCGGCCACGGCCGGCGCTCCCAGGCGGCGGCGCCCTGGACGCCGTAGATCTCCTGGTTGATCCAGCAGCGCTTGCCGTCGATGTACGGGATCGCGCTGCCACGGGACGCGGGGACGCCCCCGCAGCCCTGGTTCCACGGCGTGATCCGGCCCCGTCGGTCCAGGACCGAGCGGATGGCGATGGTGTGGTCGGCGTCGATGCCGACGCCCCTCGACCAGACCTCGGTGATGGGTTCGGAGCCTGCCGAGACGATGTAGACGTCGAATCCGGCGCGCTGGAGGGTGCGGATCAGGTCGCGCTGCTGGTCGTAGTAGCGGACGTAGGCGGGGACCGTGTGGGTGCCCAGGGTGCGGGTGGTGCCGATGGGGGCCGTGAGGGCTTCCGTGCGGGCCGCTCGGGCGTAGGAGGCGAGTTCCGCGGGGGTGCGGCCCGCGAAGAGTTGGGGGACCCAGGCGTACTGGGGGACCGTGCGGCGGTGGTTCCAGGTGCCGGCGAAGGCGGGGGCGCCGGACGCGGTGGTGGCGTTCTCGCGGATGTCGAGGATCTGGTCCGTGCAGCGGGGGTTGGTGGAGGTGCGCAGGGGCTCGGGCGTGCCGGTGCCGCAGGCCTTGGCCAGGGCCTTGTCCGCCGCGTCCGTGAGCCAGGCGCTGGTGTCCTTCCAGCGGGCGGGGCGCAGGAGCTGGTCGTGGCGCAGGGCCCAGGAGAGCGTGGCGTCGGTGACGTCGTTCTTGGTGACCGTGTTGTCCCAGTCGAAGACGGCGACCGGGTGGCGGGCGGGGCCCGAGCAGGTGCCGCGTTCGTCGATCACCTGTTGCAGGTGGGCGCGGTTGTCGCCGTACCAAGTGGTCGACAGTTGCGGGCAGTTGGTGTCCGCCGTCGAAGGTGATGCGGGGGCGGCCGCCAGGGTGGCGGCCGCCAGCAGGGTCCACGCGAGAAGGTGTCGCATACGCGTGGACCGTACCGGTTCGTCCCTACAGGGGCGTGACGTACGCGCCCGCGATTCCGCCGTCCACCAGGAAGTCGGTGGCGTTGACGAAGGAGGAGTCGTCGCTGGCCAGGAAGGCGACGGCGGCGGCGATCTCGTCGGCCTCGGCGAACCGGCCGACCGGGATGTGGACCAGGCGGCGGGCGGCGCGCTCGGGGTCCTTGGCGAACAGCTCCTGCAGGAGCGGGGTGTTGACCGGGCCCGGGCAGAGGGCGTTCACGCGGATGCCCTCGCGGGCGAACTGCACGCCCAGCTCACGGGACATGGCGAGGACGCCGCCCTTGGAGGCCGTGTACGAGATCTGGCTGGTGGCCGCGCCCATCCTCGCCACGAAGGACGCCGTGTTGATGATGGAGCCCTTGCCCTGCCGCTGCATGTAGGGGATGGCGGCCTTGCAGCACAGGTAGACGGAGGTGAGGTTGACCTCCTGGACGCGCTTCCAGGCCTCCAGGCCGGTCTCCAGGATCGAGTCGTCGTCGGGCGGTGAGATGCCGGCGTTGTTGAAGGCGATGTCGACGCTGCCGTAGGTGTCGAAGGCGGTCTTGAAGAGCGCCTCGACCTGCTCGGGGTCGGTGACGTCGACCTTCACGAAGATCCCGCCGACCTCGTCGGCGGCGGCCTTGCCGCGGGCCTCGTCGACGTCGCCGCAGACGACGTGCGCGCCCTCTGAGGCGAGCCGGCGCGCGGTGGCGAGGCCGATGCCGCTGCCGGCTCCGGTGACGACGGCGGTACGGCCGACGAGACGGCGGCAGATGTTGTCTTCGGTCATGAGCGGTCAGGCCTCCGTGCTGATGAAGACGTTCTTGGTTTCGGTGAAGGCGGTCAGGGCGTCCGGGCCCAGCTCGCGGCCGACGCCGGACTGCTTGAAGCCGCCGAAGGGGGTCGAGTAGCGGACGCTGGAGTGCGAGTTGACGGACAGGTTGCCGGCCCGGACGCCCTGCGAGACGCGCAGCGCGCGGCCGACGTCCCGGGTCCAGATGGAGCCGGAGAGGCCGTACGGCGTCTCGTTGGCGAGGCGGACCGCGTCCTGTTCGTCGGTGAACGGGAGCAGGACGGCGACGGGGCCGAAGATCTCCTCGCGGGCGGCGGCGGAGTCGGGCCGTTCGCCGGTGAGGACGGTGGGCGGGAACCAGAAGCCGGGGCCCTCGGGCGCGCTGCCGCGCAGGGCGGGCGCGTCCGCGGGGACGTACCCGCGCACGCGGTCCAGCTGCCGGCGCGAGATCAGCGGGCCCATCTGCGTCTTCTCGTCGGCCGGGTCGCCCACGACGACGGCCGCGAGCACGTCGGCGAGGAGCGCGGAGACCTCGTCGTACACCGTCTCCTGGACCAGGATCCGGGTGCGGGCGCAGCAGTCCTGGCCGGAGTTGTCGAGGAAGGAGAAGGGGTCGACGGCGGCCTTGAGGTCGGCGTCGGCGAAGACGATGTTGGGGCTCTTGCCGCCGAGTTCGAGGGTGACGCGCTTGAGGAGCGCCGAGCCCTTCGCCAACACCTGTTTGCCCACGGCCGTTGACCCGGTGAAGACGATCTTCGCGACTCCCGGGTGCGAGACGAGGGCGTCGCCCGCCACCGGGCCGTACCCGGGCAGCACCTGGAAGAGGCCCTCCGGCAGCCCTGCCTCCAGGGCGAGTTCGGCGAGGCGCAGGGCGGTCAGCGGGGTCGTCTCTGCGGGCTTGAGGAGTACGGCATTGCCGGCGGCCAGCGCGGGGGCGGTGCCCCACGCGGCGATCGGCATGGGGAAGTTCCAGGGAGCGATGACGCCGACCACGCCAAGCGGTTCCAGGATGGTGACGTCCAGGCCGCCGGCCACCGGGATCTGGCGGCCCGTCAGGCGCTCGACGCCGCCCGCCGCGTAGTCGAGCAGGTCGCGGACGTTGCCCGCCTCCCAGCGAGCGTTGCCGACGGTGTGCCCGGCCTCGCGGACCTCCAACTGGGCGAGTTCTTCGAGGTGTTCGTCGACGGCGACCGCGAACCGGCGCAGCAGCCGGGCCCGGTCGGCGGGCGGGAGGGCGGCCCATCCGACCTGCGCGCCCGTGGCCCGTACGACGGCCGCGTCCACGTCGGCCGCGGTGGCGGCGGGCACGGTCGCGACGACCTCTTCCGTGGCCGGGTTGAGGACCTGGAGCTCATGCTCGTACGACAAGGAATCGACCTCTCACATGCGTTCGAAGGAGCGGCGCAGCTCCCAGTCGGTGACCGCGGCGTCGAAGGCCTCCAGCTCGACGCGGGCCATGTTGCGGTAGTGCGCGACGACCTCGTCGCCGAAGGCGGCCTTGGCGATCGGGCTGTTCTCCCAGAGCTCGGCGGCCTCGCGCAGGGTGGTCGGGACGTGCTCGTACTCGGCCGTGTACGCGTTCCCCGCGCAGGCCTCGGGCAACTCCAGCTTCTGCTCGATGCCGTGCAGCCCGGCCGCGACCAGCGCGGCGACGGCGAGATGGGGGTTGACGTCGCCGCCGGGCAACCGGTTCTCGAAGCGCAGGGAGCGGCCGTGCCCGACGACCCGCAGGGCGCAGGTCCGGTTGTCGTACCCCCAGGCGACCGCGGTCGGGGCGAACGAGCCCGGCTGGAACCGCTTGTAGGAGTTGATGTTGGGGGCGTAGAGCAGCGAGAAGTCGCGCAGCGCCGCCAGCTGTCCGGCCAGGAAGTGCCGCATGACGTCGGACATGCCGCCCTCGCCGTCGCCCGGCATGGCGTTGTTGCCGGCCGCATCGGCGAGCGAGAGGTGGATGTGGCAGGAGTTGCCCTCGCGCTCGTTGTACTTGGCCATGAAGGTGATCGACACGCCTTCCTGGGCGGCGATCTCCTTGGTGCCGGTCTTGTAGATGGCGTGCTGGTCGCAGGTGACCAGGGCGTCGTCGTACTTGAACGCGATCTCGTGCTGGCCGGGGTTGCACTCGCCCTTGGCGGACTCGACGGTCAGGCCGGCGCCCGCCATCTCGTTGCGGATCCGGCGGAGCAGGGGCTCGATACGGCCGGTCCCCAGCACCGAGTAGTCGATGTTGTACTGGTTCGCCGGCGTGAGGCCTCGGTAGTTGGCGTCCCAGGCCTGCTCGTAGGTGTCCTTGAAGACGATGAACTCCAGCTCCGTGCCGACCTTGGCGGTGAAGCCGTGCTCGGCGAGCCGGTCCAGCTGGCGGCGGAGGATCTGGCGGGGGGCGGCGACCACGGGCGAGCCGTCGTTCCAGGCGAGGTCGGCGATGAGCATCGCCGTACCGGCGTTCCAGGGAACGCGCCGCAGGGTGGACAGGTCCGGATGCATGGCGAAGTCTCCGTAGCCGCGGTCCCAGGAGGACATCGCGTACCCGTCGACCGTGTTCATCTCGGTGTCGACGGCGAGGAGGTAGTTGCAGCCCTCGGTGCCATGGTGGAGGACCTCGTCGAGGAAGAAGCGGGCGGCGAACCGCTTGCCCTGGAGGCGCCCTTGCATGTCCGGGAAGGCCAGGACGACAGTGTCGATCTCACCGCTCGCGACGAGGGCGTGCAGCTCCTCGACGCTCAACGGGGGTGTGCGGTCTGCCACGGGAGAGCTCCTTCGGCTGCTGCGCTTTTTCCACCGGGCCGGAAGCCATAAGGTATTGCGGAGAACCATTGCTTGGGAAGGGGGTACGGCCGGATGTCGCTGGATCCAGACGGCAGCCTGGAGGACCGGTTGACGCCGGTGCTGCGGCCGGTGCGGGCGGGGAACGGCTTCGAGGAGGCGCTGGAGCAGATCCTGCAGGTGGTACGGCTGGGCCTGGTGCCGGGGGGCGAGCGGCTGCCGGCCGAGCGGGAGCTGGCGGAGCGGCTGGGGATCAGCCGGGTGACGCTGCGCGAGGTGCTCAAGGTGCTGCAGGACCAGGGGCTGGTGGAGTCGCGGCGCGGGCGCTACGGCGGCACCTTCGTGCTGCCGCGCACGGACGCGGGCGGCGAGGACGAGCTGCGGCGGCGGATCACCGAGGTCGACATCGAGGACGTGCTGCGCTTCCGGGAGGTGCTGGAGGTCGGGGCGGCGGGACTGTGTGCGGCGCACGGGCTGACGGACGAGCAGGCGGACCGCCTCCGGGAGGCCCTCGCCCGCACGCACGACGCGCCCCTGGCCGACTACCGCCGCCTGGACACGCTGCTGCACCTGACACTGGCCGAACTGTGCGGCTCACCGACGCTCACCGCGCAGTACGCGGCGGTACGGGCGTCGGTGAACGACCTGCTCGACTGCATCCCGCTGCTCGTACGCAACCTCGAACACTCCCAGCGGCAGCACATCGCGCTGGTCGAGGCGGTCCTCGACGGGGACGCGGACGGGGCGCGGGAGATGATGCGGGAGCACTGCGCGGGGACGGCGGCACTGCTGCGGGGGTTCTTGGCATGAGCACCGGGCGCTCTTGCCCTTCGGCGGCAGTGCACTCCTGCTCCTCAGCGGCTGTGCGCTCTTGCCCTTCAGCGGCTGCCTCGGCAAAGGTATGAGGGCAATCCATTGCGGGGAGGAAGCATGAGCGACAGGCCGCTGATCGGCGTCAGCACGTATCTGGAGGCCGGGGCGCGCTGGGGTGTGTGGGAGCTGGAGGCGGCGCTGCTGCCGGCCGGCTATCCGCGCCTGGTGCAGCGGGCCGGGGGCCTCGCCGCGATGCTGCCGCCGGACGCGCCGGAGCAGGCGGCGGCGACGGTCGCCCGGCTCGACGGGCTGGTCATCGCGGGCGGCCCGGACGTCGAGCCGGTCCGTTACAGCGCCGAGCCCCACCCCCGGACCGGCCCGCCGGCCCGCGCCCGGGACGCCTGGGAACTGGCGCTGATCGACGCGGCCCTGTCCGCGGGCCTCCCCCTGCTGGGCATCTGCCGTGGCATGCAGCTCCTGAACGTCGCCCTCGGCGGCACGCTCGTGCAGCACATCGAGGGGCACGCGGAGGTGGTGGGCGTCTTCGGCAGCCACCCGGTCAAGCCGGTACCGGGGACGCGGTACGCGTCGATCGTCCCCGAGGAGACGTCCGTACCGACGTTCCACCACCAGTCGGTGGACCGCCTGGGCACCGGTCTGATCCCGTCGGCCTACGCGGAGGACGGCACGGTGGAGGCCGTCGAACTCCCGTCGGCGGAGGGCTGGGTGCTCGGCGTCCAGTGGCACCCGGAGATGGGCGAGGACGTCCGCGTCATGCGGGCCCTGGTCCGAGCCGCGTCCTGAGCCACGCGAGACCGGCCTCGCCCTGGGCACGCTGGAAGGGGCGGAGGGTGGGGAGGCCGGGCGGGGCGGGGAGCAGGGACTGCTCGACGAAGAAGCCGGTGAGCGCGGCGAGGGTGGCGGTGACGGCGTCCGGATCGGCTTCCCGGCCCAGCGGATGCCCGGCGAACACCTGCTGCGGGTCCGGTCCGCCCTGTGCGGCGACGCAGGGCAGCATGAAGAGCAGGTCGAACCAGGGAGCGGCGCGTACGGCGTGCGGCCAGTCGACGAAGACGACGCGGTCGTCGGCGGTGAGCAGCATGTTGTCGGCGCGGAGGTCGGCGTGCGCGAGGGTGTCACCGGCGGCCGCCTCCGGCCAGGCGGCGGCGAGTTCGGCGAGACGGGGCAGGTGGGCGAGGGTCCAGGGGTCGAGGCGGCCGCGGAGTCGCGGTTGCCCTTCCTGAGCGTGGAGCCGCTGCCAGCCGGAGAAGGCGTCGGCGAGCGACTCGGCGGCGGGCGGGGCGGCGACGGGAGACGGGGTGAGGCTGCGGCCCAGCTCGTACACGGCGTGCAGCACGCGCTCCAACTCGCCTTGCCGCCAGGGCACATGGGGCTGACGGCCGTCGATCTCCTCGAAGACCAGGGCGACCCAGGTGCCGTCGTCGTAGGAGCCGAGAAGGCACGGCGCCGGGACGGTGGGCGGGAGGGCGGCGGTGTTGCGGGCCTCGGCGCGGTGCAGGGCGGGGCTGTCCGGGTTGGTGTCGGCGCTGACCGCCTTGACGAAGGCGCGGCGGCCGGCGGCGGTGCGGATCCGGGCGGCGACGCCCGGGGAGAAGCCGCCGGGCTGGGTGCGGGCGTGCGTGACCGGCGTGCCGTCGAGGAGGTCGGCGACCGCGGCACGCACATGGGCGGGGAGGCCTTCCCAGGGGGTGCGGGCTCCTGTGGCGGGTGGGGCGGCGGACGGCTGCATACGTCATGGTGCGGGGCGGCGAGAACAGCGCGCCACGGGTTTTCACCCCGCGGCCTCCAACCCCGCGTGAGCGATAAAAAGCCCGGCTATCCCCGGGTCGGCGCAGAAGGTGCCGCTGCCCCGCGTCAGCGCAGAGGCTACTGCTACTCCTGCGTCAGCACAGAAGGTCCCGCTACCCGCCTCAGCACAGAAGGCCCCGCCACCCCGCCTCACCACAGAACGCCCCGCTACCCCCGCGTCAGCGACAAAAGGTCCCGAGCCGGTCCCACCGGGCGGTGTCCCGTCGGCCATACCGCGCGCAAGTCTCGTGCCAGCGCCACCCCTTCCACCGGCACGCTCACCAAGCGCCGCATCGCCAGCTCCTCCCCCACCGCCAGCTCGCTCAGGACCGCCGGGCCCGCGCCGCTCACCGCCGCCGCCTTCACCGCTGTCGTCGAGGAGAGTTCGATCAATGGGCGGGCGAGGCCGCCCAGGGCCGCGTCCAGGACCTGGCGGGTTCCCGAGCCCTTCTCGCGGAGGATCAGCGGGGTCGCCGCCAGCTCCGACGCCTCCAGCGGGCGTCGGCGGCGGGCCCACGCGTGGCCCGGGGCCGTCACCACGATCAGGCGGTCGTGGGCGATGACCGTCGAGTCCAGCCCTGCCGGGACGCTGACGCCCTCGACGAAGCCGAGGTCCGCCTCGCCCGACAGCAGCCGTTCCGCCACCGCCGCCGAGTTCCCGGCCAGCAGCGACACCGCCGTGTCCGGCCGCCCCGCCCGCAACGCCAGCAGCCACCCCGGCAACAGATACTCGGCGATCGTCATGCTCGCCGCCACCCTGAGCCGCGAGTCCCGCCGGTCCCGCAAGGCCTGCGCCCCCGCGTCGAAGGCCTCCGCCGCCTCCACGATCCGCCGCGCCCAGTCCGTCACCAGCGCACCCGCGTCCGTCAGCCGCGAGCCACGCGGTGAACGGTCCACCAGCGCCACCCCCAACTGCCGCTCCATCGACCGGATCCGGCTGCTCGCCGCCGGCTGGGTGATCCCCACCTCCCGCGCCGCCCCGCCCAGACTCCCCAGCCGCGCCACCGCCAGCAGCAGCTCCAGCGCGCCGAGATCGGGCACCCGGTGCGACAGCGAGCCGGGGGGCGTCGCCCGTTCCTCCGCGTTGCTCATAACTCCAGCTTATGTCCTCATAGAGGAGCACTCCCTGGTCGGGCCGGTCGGGCCGCGAGACGGTGAAGGCATGGTCACCGCCGTCCAGCCCCTCCCGCGCACCATCTCCGTCCGTCACCTCGGACCGAACTGGTACGCCTCCGTCATGGGCACCGCGATCGTCGCCACCGCGGGCGTCGCGCTCCCCGTGCCCGTCCCCCGCGCCCTCCTCGCCGCCGTCTGGGCGCTCTCCCTCACCCTGCTCCTGGTTCTCCTCGTCGCCCGCGCCCTGCACTGGACCCACCACCGCGACCAGGCCCGCGCCCACCTCCTCGACCCGGCGATGGCGCCCTTCTACGGCTGCCTGTCCATGGCCCTGCTGGCCGTCGGCGGCGGTGCGCTCACCGTCGGCCGGGACTGGATCGGACGCGACGCCGCCGTGGCCCTCGACGCCGTGCTGTTCGGCGCCGGGACGGTGATCGGACTCGCGGCCGCCGTCGCGGTCCCGTACCTCATGGCCGTACGACACAAGGTTGATGCGGCACAGGCGACTCCGGTGTGGCTGCTGCCCCTCGTCGCGCCGATGGTGTCCGCGGCGCTCGGGCCGCTGCTGGTGCCGTATCTGCCGTCGGGGCAGCCGCAGGAGACGCTGCTCCTCGCGTGTTTCGCGATGTTCGGGGTCAGTCTGCTCGCGACCCTGGTGATGCTGCCGCTGGTGTTCGGGCGGCTGATCACCGGCGGGCCGCTGCCGCTCGCGCTCACCCCGACCCTGTTCCTCGTCCTCGGGCCGCTCGGGCAGTCCACCACCGCCGTCGGCAAGTTCGCGGACTTCGCTCCCGGCGTCGTACCACCGCCCTACAGCGAGGGTTTCGGCGTCTTCGCCGTGCTGTACGGCGTGCCGGTTCTGGGGTTCGCGATGCTGTGGTTCGCCTTCGCCGGCGCCCATGTGCTGCGGGCCCGTCGGGACGGCATGGGGTTCGCGATGACCTGGTGGGCCTTCACCTTTCCCGTCGGTACCTGTGTCACGGGCGCGGAGGCGCTGGCCCGGCACACCGGGCTCGTCGTGTACGACTGGCTCGCCGTCGGGCTGTACGTCATCCTCGTGGCCGCCTGGGGCACCGCCGCCGTGCACACGGCACGCGGGCTGATCAGCGGAGAGCTGCTCGCAGGGCCTCGCCCAGCGCCCGTGGCGCCTCGGCCAACGACGGCCCGTACCAGGTGAGATGACGTCCGCTGACGAGCGCACAGGGCAGGCCCGGGAAGGCCTCCGGGCCGTCCTCGGCCGTGAAGGCGTACGGCTCGTCGGGCAGGACCACGACGTCCGGCGCCGTCGCCCGCAGCTCGTCGAGCGGGACGCGGGGGTAGCGGTCGGGATGGCTCGCGTAGGCGTGGTCCACGCCCAGGCGGGACAGGACGTCGCCCGCGAAGGTGTCGCGGCCGAGGACCATCCAGGGCCGGCGCCAGATCGGGACGACCGCGGTCGTACGGCGGTCCGGTGGCCGTAGCGCCGACCAGGTCTCCTCGGCCTCGTCCAGCCAGCGCGGGCGGGCGGCCGTGCCGCACGCCGTCAGTACCCGTTCCAGTTCGCGGAAGGCCTGCGAGACGTTCCGCACCTCCGTGACCAGGACCTCTACGCCCGCCGCGCGCAGGGCCGCCAGGTCGGGTTCGCGGTTCTCCTCCTCGTTGGCGATCACCAGGTCCGGCGCGAGCGCGAGGATCTGCTCCGGCTTGGGGTTCTTGGTGCCGCCGACACGCGTGACGTCCAGGTCCGCGGGATGGCTGCACCAGTCCGTGGCGCCGACCAGCGTGCCCGGCACGGACAGCGCGATGGCCTCCGTCAGCGACGGGACGAGCGAGACGACACGCGGTGGCACTAGCGGGACCGGCCCCGGAGCGCCTCGATGTGCTCCGCCACCGCGACGACGAGCAGCCGCGTGTCCGGCACGGTCGCCCGCCACCGGTGGCGCACCCCGCCGGTCAGGTACAGCGTGTCGCCGCGGCCGAGCCGGTACGCGCGGCCCTCCGCCTCGATCTCCACCGCGCCGTCGGCGACGTACATCAACTGGTCGTTGCGGTACTGGAATTCACGGCCCGCGTCATGGTCGCCGATGAACTCCGAGGCGTGCATCTGGTGATGACCGCGCACCAGGGAACGCACCCGCGGCTCGCCCTCGGGCTCGCCGGTCTCCATGCGCACCACGTCGACGCTGCACGCCGGGTCGGCCGCCGCGAGCAGCTCCACCGCGGTGGTGCGCAGGGCGTCGGCGACCTTCTCCAGGGAGGTGCGGCTGGGTCGCGCCCTGTCGTTCTCGACCTGGCTCAGGAAGGGCACCGACAGGCCGCTGCGCTCGGCCACGACGGCGAGGGTGAGATCCAGCGTCCGGCGGCGTCGCCGCACGGCCGCGCCCACGCGCAGGGGCTGGTCCTTGTGGTCGTCTTTGTGGTCGCCCATGACTCCGGCTCCTTCCTTCGCTCGTCGGCCCGAACATTTCGTATGAGTACTTCTGATGAGTTCTCTGCACCTTACGCAGGTTCGGCAAACCGTTTCACGCGCCCGTCACACACCCGTAAACACCGCGTGCGGTCAATTCGCCAACTCTCGCCAGTAGACCAGTTCCCCGCCCTCGCCGGGCCCGGAACCCTCCTTCGGGGCGAAGACGCTGACCAGCGGCGCCGGGCGCCCGTCCGGGTGGACGAGGAGGGCGACGGCCGGTTCGGCGGAGGCACGGCCGCCTCCGGGGGCGCGGATCGCCGACCGGTCGGCCGGTACGGCGGCGGGATCGTAGGCGTACGTCCGCAGGCTCCCGAGGCGCCCGGCCCTCGGCCTGCACGGCCGGGTCCCACTTGGTACAAGGCGTGTGCGGCCGCATGTGTTCCCGGCATTTACCCGAGCCCGGACAGCGCGATCAGGCCTGTGATCAGGCCTTGCGCTCCCGGGCGTGAAGTCCCTTGGTGCCGGGGCGAGTTGGCGGCCGGCGCGGCGGCGGCCGGGCCATCGCACCGTTGCGCCGTGCACCCTGGTGGTGTCCGGGGTGCACGGCACAACGGGAAGGTGTGCGTGACGCTTCGGGGGAACGGCAGGATTTTCCGGCCAACAGGGCGCCGAAGCTTGGGTATTGGCGTAGCGCTATGTGGTTGGCCGAATCCTTACCGTGCCCGAGGGGTGGGTCACGGGGTCATCCGGCCCACCATGTCGGGGTGCTCCTTGAGCCAGGCGGCGACCGCCTGCTCCTCGTGGCCCTGCCCGTACTTGTTGATCTCGGCCTCCAGACTGCCGAGCTCGCCCTCGCTCATATGGAAGCCCTTGATCCACTTGGTGAGCTGCGGGTACTGCTCCGGGAACTTCTCGTTCGCGATGGTGCGGATCGTGTTGCCCTCGCCGAAGAGCTTCTTGTCGTCCTTCAGCTTGGTGAGGCCGTACTGGCTGTAGGCCCAGTGCGGCGACCAGAGCACGACCGCGACCGGCTGCTTCTTGGCGTAGGCACGCTTGAGCTCGGCCAGCATCGCGGGCGTGGACCCGTCGACGACCTTGTACTCCTTGTCCAGGCCGTAGCCCGGCAGCACCTTGGTCTTGAGCAGGTTCATCTCACCGGTGCCGGGCTCGATCCCGATGATCTTCCCGCCGAAGGTGCTCGCCTTGCCCTTGAGGTCCTCGTACGACTTCACGCCCTTGACGTACGAGGGCACCGCGACCTCCAGCGAGGTCGGCTGGTACCAGGTCCCGAGGTCTTTCAGTCTGTCCTTGCTCTCGTCCCAGTAGTTCTTCTGGGCATACGGCAGCCAGGCGTCGAAGTTGACGTCCAGGTCGCCGGAGGCGAGGCCGGTGTAGACCGGGCCGACGTCCATCTGCTTGAGGTTCAGCTGGTAGCCGCGCCGCTCCAGGACGTTCTTCCAGAGGTAGGTGACGGCGATGTCCTCGTCCCAGGGGAACCAGGCGACGTTCACCGGCCGCTTCGCCTCGGCGGCGGTCCTGGCGCCCTGCACCGGGGCGAGCTTGTCGACCAGTCCCGGGTTCTCCTTCAGCCAGCCGCGCACGGCGTCCTGCTGCTTGCCCTTGCCCGCCTTGTTGATCTCGGCTTCCAGGCTGGTGAGCTGTTTCTCGTCCAGCTTGAAGTTCTTCAGCCACTTGCCGACGACCGGGTTCTCGCCCGCGAAGCCCTTGCGGGCCACGGTGTGGATGCCGTCGCCCGAACCCCAGGCGCCCTTGGGGTCCTTGAGCTTCTTGAGGTCGTAGTCGTTGTACGCCCAGTGCGGCGACCAGAGCGTGGTGACGATCGGCTTCTTCTGGCTGTACGCCCGCTTCAGCTCGGCCAGCATCGCCGGCGTGGAGCTGTCGACGACCTGGTACTCCTTGTCGAGGCCGTAGGCCTTGAGGACCTTGCTCTTGAGCAGCGCCATCTCACCGGCGCTGGACTCGATACCGGTGATCTTCCCGCCGAACTCCGAGGCCTTGCCCTTGAGATCGGCCAGGGAGTCGACATCCTTCATGTACGAGGGGACGGTCAGCTCCAGAGAGGTCTTGCTGTACCAGGCGCCGAGGTCGTCGAGCTGGCCGCCGTACTTCTTCCAGTACTGCTCGTGGGTCGTCGGCAGCCAGGCGCCGGTCATGAAGTCGGCGTTGCCCGAGGCGACGGAGGTGTAGAGCGGGCCCGCGTCGAACTGCTTCGCGTCGACCTGGTAGCCGCGTTCCTCCAGGATCTCCTTCCACAGGAAGGTGGAGGCGACGCCGTCGTCCCAGGGGACGTAACCGATGGTGATCTTCTTGCCCTGGCCGACGTTCTTGGCGTCGGCGACGGGGGCGGAGTCGCCGCTGCCGCCGAAGATGCCCATGCCGCCCGCCACGAGGGCGAGGACCACGACGCCGACCACGGCGATCTGCGGGCTCGGGCGGTACGACCAGATCTTCAGGCCCTGCGCGGCGCGGGCCTTGGCGGCGGCACGGCGGCCGAGCGGGGAGACCTGGGTGCCCAGCGCGCTCGTCATGCGGTCGAGGTAGATCGCGAGGATGACGATGGCCACGCCCGCCTCGGAGCCGAGGCCGACGTTCAGCTGGCCGATGGCCTCGTTGACGTCGCCGCCGAGGCCGCCGGTGCCGACCATGCCGGCGATCGCGGCCATGGACAGGCCCAGCATGATGACCTGGTTGACGCCGGCCATGACGGTCGGCAGCGCGAGCGGCAGCTGGACGCGCAGCAGGGTGTCGCGCGGTGTGGTGCCGAACGCCTCGGCGGCCTCGACCAGTTCCTTGTCGACCTGGCGGATGCCCAGTTCGGTCATGCGGACGCCGGGGGCGAGCGCGAAGATCAGGGTGGCGACGATGCCCGCGGAGGCGCCCGTGCCGAAGAACAGGATCGCCGGGATGAGGTAGATCATCGCGGGCAGCGTCTGCATGAAGTCCAGGACCGGGCGGACCAGGCCGCTGACCCGGTTCGAGCGGGCGGCCCAGATGCCGACCGGCACCGAGATCACCAGCGCGATGATCGTGGCGACCAGGACGAGCGACAGGGTGACCATCGCGTCGTCCCACAGTTCGAGGGAGTCGATGAAGGCGAATCCCGCGAAGGTGAGGACACCGGCGAGGGTGCCACGCAGCCAGAAGGCGAGCACGGCGAAGATGCCTGCGAGCAGAAGGGGTTGGGGCGCCTGGAGGACGGCGTTGATGCCGTCGTACGTGCCCGTGAAGACGGTCTTGAGGAAGTCGAAGAGCCAGGACGCGTGGCCGAGCAGCCAGTCGACCATGTCGTTGACCCAGTCGCCGAGCGGGATCCTAGGCACGGGTCACCGCCTTCTCGTCGCCGAGGAAGCCGACCAGGCGCTGCCTGGGGACCACGCCGACGAGTTCGCGCCGGTCGTCCAGGACGGCCACCGGGTGGCTCAACCGGGCGCTGATCGCGCAGAGTTCGGTGAACGGAGTGTCGGGGGTGGCGGTCTCGCAGCCGTTCGCGCAGCCGCAGTCGGCCTCGTCGCCGCGGACGTCCGTGTCCATGACGGCGGACGCGGTCAGCACGCGGGAGCGGTCGACGTCCTTGGTGAAGGAGGCGACGTAGTCGTCGGCGGGCCGGACCAGGATGTCCTCGGCGGTGCCGTTCTGGACGATCCGGCCGTCGCGCATGACGGCGATGCGGTCGCCCAGGCGCATGGCCTCGTTGAGGTCGTGGGTGATGAAGACGATCGTCTTCTTCAGGGTCTGCTGGAGCTGGAGCAGCTGGTCCTGCATGTCGCGGCGGATCAGCGGGTCCAGGGCGCTGAAGGACTCGTCCATCAGCAGCAGGTCGGCGTCGGTGGCGAGCGCGCGGGCGAGGCCGACGCGCTGCTGCATGCCGCCGGACAGCTCGTCCGGCCAGGACTTCTCCCATCCGGCCAGTCCACACAGGGCCAGCGCCTCGCCGGCGCGACGCTCGCGCTCGGCGCGGGGCACGCCCTGCACGGCCAGGCCGTAGGCGGCGTTCTCCAGCACGCTGCGGTGCGGGAAGAGCGCGAAGTGCTGGAAGACCATGCTGATCTTCCGGGCGCGCACCGCGCGCAGGTCGCGGGCGCCGAGCCCGGTCAGGTCCTGGCCGTCGAAGCGCACATGTCCTGCGGTCGGCTCCAGCAGGCCGTTGAGCATGCGCAGCAGGGTGGACTTGCCGGAGCCGGACAGGCCCATGACGACGAAGATCTGGCCCGGCTCCACGGTGAAGGAAGCGTCGATGACGGCGGCGGTCGTGCCGTCGGCGCGCAGTTCCTCCCGGTCGGCTCCCTGGCGGAGCCGTTCGGCTGCCTCGTCTGGTCGTCTGCCGAACACCTTGTAGAGCTGTTCGGCCTCTAGCCTGGCTGACACGCGTACCTCTCGGATCGGGGCAAGGGGGGAGAGGCCGCGCCTGCCCTCGCCCCACCAGGTCAAACGCGTCAGTGGTTCAGTTCACAACCAGTGCGTAGGATCGCCGCCGGTACTTCACATCGGTGTGGGCATGACGGGGGCGACCGTGGAAAGACCGGACGACCGGCGTGCGTCGGTGCTGCGCTTCGCGACGGAGCTGGTGGCGTGGGTCGCCACTCCCTGGGCGCTGTGGTCGTACTCGTGGCCGCTCGCGGTGCTGTCGGTGGTGGTGCTGATCGGTCTGCCGACCGTCTTCTCCACGCCGGGCGACAAGGCGAACGTGGTGGTCGCGGTTCCGGGGTGGGCCACGATCCTGCTCGTGCTGCTGCAGCTGGTCGCGGCCGTCGTCTCCGCGTGGGTGGTCATGCCGGTCTGGGCGGCCGTGCTCGTGTCGTCGCTGGCGGCGGCGACCCTGGTCACCGAGGTTCCGCGGTGGCGTTGGCTGCTCGCCGGCGGGTGACTGTCGGTGCCGTACGGCATGATGCGAGCGTGACCGGACGACTGATGCTCCTCGACACCGCCTCGCTCTACTTCCGCGCCTACTTCGGCGTCCCGGAGTCCGTGAAGGCCCCGGACGGCACGCCGGTGAACGCCGTGCGCGGGCTGCTGGAATTCATCGACCGGCTAGTGAAGGACCACCGGCCGAGCGATCTGGTGGCCTGCATGGACGCCGACTGGCGCCCGCAGTGGCGGGTCGACCTGATCCCCTCCTACAAGGCGCACCGCGTCGCCGAGGAGCATGAGGCGGGCCCGGACGAGGAGGAGGTGCCGGACACCCTGTCGCCGCAGGTGCCGGTGATCGAGGCGGTCCTGGACGCGCTGGGCATCGCGCGCGTGGGCGTCGAGCCGTACGAGGCGGACGACGTGATCGGCACCTTCACGGCGCACGCGAAGATCCCGGTCGACATCGTCACCGGCGACCGCGACCTGTACCAACTCGTGGACGACGCGCGGGGAGTTCGCGTGCTGTACCCGCTCAAGGGCGTCGGCACGCTGCAGTTGACCGACGAGGCGTGGCTGCGCGAGAAGTATGGGGTGGACGGCAAGGGGTACGCGGATCTGGCGCTGCTGCGCGGCGACCCGAGCGACGGGCTGCCGGGCGTGCCGGGCATCGGTGAGAAGACGGCGGCGAAGCTGCTCGCCGAGTTCGGGGACGTGGCCGGGATCATGGCCGCGGTCGAGGACCCGAAGGCGAAGCTGACGCCTTCGCAACGCAAGCGGCTCGACGAGTCGCGCCCGTACGTCGCGGTGGCGCCGAAGGTCGTCAAGGTCGCCGACGACGTCCCCCTTCCGGATGTCGACACGGCGCTGCCGCGCACCCCGCGCGACCCGGCGGCGTTGGACGAACTGGCGACACGGTGGGGGCTGGGCGGGTCACTGCACCGGCTGCTGACCACGCTCGGCGCCTGAAAGGCGACCACGCCCGGAACGTAAACATTGTTTCTGTTTTCAGAAATGTCGCTCTCATTAGGGTGTTGCCAGGGGGAGAGGTGCTAACTTAGGTAAGCCTAAGCAAGGAAGCATGGGAGGCCGTCATGGCAGAACGTCCGGCTCGGAGGCCGCGGAAGCCCCATTCCGCGCAGGTCGTCCGCACAGAACGGCTGACCCCGCACATGCAGCGCGTGGTCCTCGGCGGCGAGGGTCTGGCCGGTTTCGCGGCCGACACCTGCACCGACCACTACGTGAAGCTGCTGTTCCCTCCGACCCCCGGCGTGACCTACCCGGAACCCTTCGACATGGAGCGGATCCGCGAGGAACTCCCGCGCGAGCAGTGGCCGGTGACCCGCACCTACACCGTACGGGCCTTCGATCCCGTGTCCCATGAGCTGACCCTGGACTTCGTCATCCACGGCGACGAGGGGCTCGCCGGTCCCTGGGCGATGCGCGTCCAGCCGGGCGAGACGGTGCGCTTCATGGGCCCCGGCGGCGCCTACGCGCCCAGCCCGGAGGCCGACTGGCATCTGCTCGTCGGCGACGAGAGCGCGCTGCCCGCGATCGCCCGCTCCCTGGAGACGCTGCCCGACGGCGTCACGGCACACGCCTTCGTGGAGGTGTCGGGCCCCGAGGAGGAGCAGAAGATCGACTCCGACGTGGAGGTCGTCTGGCTGCACCGCGGCGACCGGCCGGTCGGCTCGCTGCTGTGCGAGGCCGTGCGGGCGCTGGAATTCCCGGAGGGTCGGCTGCACGCGTTCGTGCACGGCGAGGCGCACTTCGTGAAGGAGCTGCGCCAGCTGCTCCGGGTCGACCTGCAGATCCCCCGCGAGGACCTGTCGATCTCCGGCTACTGGCGGCTCGGCCACAACGAGGACGGCTGGCAGGCCTCCAAGCGGGAGTGGAACGCCCGGATCGAGGCCGAGCAGGAGGGCACGGCTTCGGCCGCGTGAAACGCACCGCGTGAGACGCACGAAGGGGCGGCACCCGATTCGCGGGTGCCGCCCCTTCGCCGTACTCAGACCGAGCGCTGGTACGACCTGAACGTCCGGATCGACAGCCACACCGCCGCCACCGCGAGCGCCAGCAGCGCCCCGCCGCGGCTGAGCACGTCACCCCAGTCGGGGTGCTCGGACAGTGCCGAACGGCCCGCGACCATCGCCCAGTTGAGCGGGTTGAAGTCGGCGATGTGCCGCATCCAGGAGGGCATCTGGGACGGCGCCATGAAGGCGGAGGACAGGAAGGTCAGCGGCAGCAGCAGGAAAGTGTTGATGCCGATGATCGACTCCCGCTCCTGGACCAGCATGCCCAGCGCGTTGGACAGCGCCCCGAAGATCGTGCCGAGCAGTACCGCGGCGAGCACCAGGATCGCGATGCCGCCGACGCCGCCCGGGTAGTCGGCGCCGCCGGCCAGGGCCAGCAGCACGATGACGACCGACTGGAACGCGGTGATCAGCCCGTTGTTGACGACGTTGCCGTTCATCAGCGCGGCCCGGCTGACCGGCGTGGTCAGGAACCGGTTGAGGGTTCCGCGCTGGATCTCCTCCAACGTGCCCATGCCGGCCCACATGTTGGAGCTGAGCGCGCTCATCACGACCACGCCCGGGACGAGGTAGTCGAGATACGTCGTGGTCCCGAAACCGCCCAGCTCGACGACCTTCTTGAAGAGGTTGCCGAACAGGAACAGCCAGATCACCGGCTGGATCAGCGTGATGATCGCGTAGGCGGGCTGCCTGGTGAACACCATGAGTTGACGCTGCGTCATGTACCAGGTCTGGGTGACGGCCGTGCTCATCGCGCACCTCCGGCGAGGACGAGGTTCTCGGTGGCTTCGGCGTCGGCCTCGGAGTAACGGCGGCCGGCATAGCGGAGGTAGACGTCGTCGAGGGAGGGCCGGGCGACGGTCGCGGCGGCGACACCGACCCCGGCCCGCTCCAGAGCACCGAGCAGCGTGGGTACGGCGGCTGCCCCGTCGTCGGCCCGGACGCTGATCCGGCGTCCGTCGACCAGCACCTCGTGCATGCCGGGCAGCCCGTTCAGGGCGCCGTCGAGCAGGGTGCGGCCGGCCTCGCCGACGGCTTCCCTGAGCTCCAAATGGACGGCGTCGCCGCGCAGTTCGCCCTTGAGGGAGTCGGGCGTGCCCTCCACGACCACACGCCCCCGGTCGACGATGGCGATGCGCTCGGCGAGCCGGTCGGCCTCGTCGAGGTAGTGCGTGGTGAGCAGGATGGTCAGCCCCTCCTCCCCCGCGAGCCGGTCGATCTCGTCCCACATCGCGGTGCGGGCCTCGGGGTCGAGCCCGGTGGTGGGCTCGTCCAGGAAGAGCACCTCGGGCCGGTGCACCAGTCCCAGGGCCACGTCGAGCCGGCGCCGCATACCGCCGGAGTAGCCCTTGACCGGGCGCCCCGCCGCCTCCGCGAGGCTGAAGCGGTCGAGCAGCTCGGCCACCCGCCTGTTCAGGGCGGCGCCCTTCAACCCGTAGAGCCTGCCCTGCAGTTGGAGGTTCTCGCGGCCCGTGGCGACCGGGTCGGCGCCGGAGCTCTGGGCGACCACGCCGATCGCGCGGCGCACCCGGTCGGGGTGGCGCAGCACGTCGTGCCCGGCGACGGCGGCCGTGCCCGAGTCGGGCTTCGCGAGGGTGGTGAGGATCTTGACGGTGGTGGACTTGCCGGCGCCGTTCGGGCCGAGGAGCCCGAAGACGGTGCCCGGTTCGACGGTGACGTCCATGCCGTTGAGGGCGGTGACGTCACCGCGGTAGGTCTTGATCAGCTGTCGCGCCTCGACCGCGGGCGCACGAGTACTACTCATGACGACTGCTCTCCATGATTGAGCGGATGTACGGCGATACGTCTGATCCGCTGGAAGAGCACCGGGCTATCCTGGGTGTGCCGCACCTCGATCGCCCGGATGTGCCTTTCGGCGGATTCAGCTCGGGGTTCGCGACCCCGGCAGGGCTGCTGCAACAGCCCGGTCGGGGTCCCTTCTCGTTGTGACGCGCTAGGTGAACTCCGGTGGCAGCTCCCCCGTTTCATGGAAGCGGCGCCACCCGTCGACGCCCGGCAGCGAGCCCTTCCGGATCTCCTCGACGAAGCCCCGGACCCACTCGGCCTGCGCCTCGACCATGTGCAGCTGGTACTCGACCTCCACCAGGAAGAGCCGCGGCACGGACTCGTAGAGCTTCTCCAGCGCTCCCCGGCCGCTGGCCACCTCGACCTCCAGGGTCTTCAGGCGCTGCTCCAGCAGCCGCACCACCTCGTCGGGATGCACGACCCCGAGGAAGGACAGCGCGCTCTCGAAGATCGGGAACTCCTTGGCCGGGACGGCCAGCAGGTCCGACATCCACTCGGTCGACTCCTCGCGCCCGGCCTCGGTGAGCCCGTAGACCGTGCGCTCGGGGCGGTTTCCCTGCCGCTGCACGTCCGTGACCTCGACGAAGCCATGCTTCTCGAGGCTCTGCACGACCGTGTAGAGCGAGCCGTAGTTGATCTTCGTGCTGGAGTCCTTGCCCTGGCTGCGCAGGGTCTGGGCGATCTCGTACGGATGCATCGGCTTCTGCCAGAGGGTGACCATCACGGCGAGCGCCAGCGGGTTGCTGAGCTTGCGGCGCTTCATGGCCACCATCCTCATCACCTCGTAACCGAATATCCGTAGCCGAACATATCGCGATCGCTCGCACCCGTCAATACACACGATGTATCGCGTTCGGAGAGGCGCCGCAAGGGCGTGAGGACTTGGGCCCGTCGTGGACATGGCCGCGTGACGCGGGTGAAACACCGCGTCCCTAATTTCTGTCGCCCGACAGGAATTCGCGCCCAAGGCAGGTGCCGCCGTGACGACAACCAGCCCCTCCGACGTACGCCCCGATCCGCCGCACTCCCCCGACGACGCCTCTCTCGCGGAGTTCGGCTACCGCCAGGAACTGCATCGCAGCCTGGGCCGCTATGCCTCGTTCGCGGCGGGCTTCTCCTTCATCTCCGTCCTGACGACGGTCTTCCAGTTCTTCGCCTTCGGGTACGCGTTCGGCGGCCCCGTCTTCTTCTGGACCTGGCCGGCGGTGCTGCTCGGGCAGCTGCTGGTGGCGGCCTGCTTCGCGGAACTGGCGGCGCGCTACCCGATCTCGGGCGCGATCTACCAGTGGTCGTCCCGCCTCTCGACCCCCGCCTTCGGCTGGTTCGCGGGCTGGATCATGGTGATCGGGCAGATCGTGGTGGTCGCGGCGGCGGCGCTCGCGCTGCAGATGGTGCTGCCGGCGATCTGGTCGGGCTTCCAGCTCGTGGGCACGGACCCGACGGTGACGTCATCGGACGGCGCGGCGAACGCGGCGGTCCTCGGCGTGATCCTGCTGGTGCTGACCACGCTGGTGAACGTCCTCGACAACCGCGTGATGTCGGTGATCAACCGGGTGGGCGTCACCGCCGAGATCATCGGCGCGGTCCTCATCATCGTCCTGCTGCTGACCCACTCCGAGCGCTCCCCCGGCATCACCTTCCACACCACGGGAGCGGCAAGTACCGGCCTGTTCGGGGCACTTGCGGTCGGCTCCTTCACGGCGGCGTACGTGATGATCGGCTTCGACAGCGCGGGTGAGATGAGCGAGGAGACCCATCACCCGCGCCGCACGGCTCCCCGCACGATCCTCACCGCCCTCGGCGCCGCGGGCCTCCTTGGCGGCCTGATCATCCTCGGCGGCCTGCTCGCGGCGCCCAGCATGACCGACGGCCACCTGGGCGTCGACGGCCTGAGCTACGTCCTCACGAGCAGCCTGGGCGACGGGGTCGGCAAGGTGCTGCTGGCCGACGTGGTGGTGGCGATCGCGGTGGCGACCCTGGCCATCCAGACGGCGGCCTGCCGCATGCTCTTCTCGATGGCCCGGGACGCCCAACTCCCCTTCTCCGCACGCCTGTCCCGCGTCAACCCGCGCACGGGCATGCCCAGCGCCCCCGCCCTGGTGGTGGGCGTCCTGGCAGCGGCCCTGCTGCTCCTCAACTTCGCCTCCCCGGACGCCTTCCTGGCCATCGGCACGACCTGCATCGTGATGCTGTACCTGGCGTACGCGATGGTCACGGGCCCACTCCTGATACGCCGCCTGCGCGGCGAGTTCACGTCCCAGGGCACGGACGAGACGGGCGCGAAGCTCTTCACCCTGGGCCGCTGGGGCATCCCGGCCAACGCCCTGGCCCTCGCCTACGGCCTCCTGATGACGGTCAACCTGGCGTGGCCGAGGGCGGAGGTGTACGACCCGGCGGGCGGGCACTGGTACTTCCAGTGGTTCACGGTGTTGTTCCTGGGCGTCACGGTTGGGCTGGGGGTCCTGTACCGGTGGACGCGTGCACGACACATGCAGGCTGCCGTGGAACCTGCCGAGGCTGCTCCGGAACCGATTCAATAGTTGAGCGGCCTGTCGGCGTCCGCCTTGCTCAGAGACGCATGGTCCAGCGCCGACGCCGTAGTGCGGGGCGTTGCGATCATGCGGAGGCCGCGGGGAGCGAGACTGATCCCCGCGTTGCTTCGCACATGCACGCCCGGCGCGGGGCGGAGTTGCCACCGGGCCGTGATGCTGGCCAGGGCGAGAGTGGCTTCGGTGATGCCGTACTGGTCGCCGATGCACTTGCGGGCTCCGCCACCGAACGGCACGAAGGCAGGTTGACGTGAGGGGGGGCCGGGGATGTCCCTCCATCGGTCCGGGGCGAATCGCTCGGGGTCGGGGTAATGGCCGAGGTGGTGGTGAATGAGGTAGGGGCTGTAGACGAGAGGAGTCCCTGCGGCCAGAGGTTGCCCGGCGAGTTCGGTGTCCCGGGTGACGGTCCGGGTGATGAGCCAACCAGCGGGGTACAGACGCAGGGTCTCCGTGAGGATCCGGCCAGTGACTTCGAGGCGCGGCAGGTCCTTGAGGGATGCGACGCGATCGTTGAGGACCTGGTCGGTCTCGGTGTGGAGCTGCCGTTCGACCTCGGGGTGCTGGGCGAGGAGGTGCAGGGACCAGGCCAGGAGGCTGGCGGTGGTCTCGGTGCCGGCGAAGAAGAAGTTCAGGCACTGATCAGTGATTTCGTCCTTGGTCAGGCCGGATGTGCCGTCAGTGGCGCCGTCGGACGGGGCCAGGAAGGTGGACAGCAGGTCGCGATGGCTCTGGCCGTCAGGCGTGGCGCGGCGGTGGTCGATGATGTCGCCGACGAGTGCGCGCAGGCGCGTTCGGGCGCGCTGGGAGCGGCGTAAAGCAGGGACAGGGAGCCTTTGCGCCCAGGCGGGGAGGGCTATTCGCAGGAGGAAGCCGTCCTGGATGGCCTTGAGGATGTCGAGAATCTCAGTGGTCCGCCGGTCGGAGATGCCGGCGAACATGGTGGCGACCAGGATGCGGCCGGTGAGGACTTGCATGTCGGCCAGGACGTCGATGGGTTTGCCGGTCTGCCACCGGTCGGTGATGGCCCTCACCTCGCGTTCCATGATCGACGCGTAGTCGGCGAGGCGGGCGGCTGTGAAGGCGGGTTGTATGAGTCGGCGTTGGCCGCGGTGCTGTGAGCGTGGGCACGTGGGCAGGCCGTTGCCGAGGGCGTCCCGTGTCCGGTCGACCATGGGGCCGCCCTTGTCAAAGGTGCGGTCGTCGGTGAGGACGTGGTGGGTCAGTTCCGGGGTGCACAGGACGTAGGCGCGCTGGAGGCCGAGTCGGATCGCGACCAGTTCTCCGTGGGCGGGTAGCGAGCGGAGGAACCTCAGAGGGTCACGCAGCAAGGTCAGGGCGTGCCCGAGGAGGGGGACAGCGCCGGGGGCAGTGCCGACTGTCGGTATGCGGACTGGAGTGGATGTCATGGCTTCTTCCCTCTGCTGTCGGTCTGCGGCACCGGGGGATCGGCCGGCTGTGTGCGGCGTGAATCGGCGTCGGGGTTGTGGTCGGCGACAGAAGCGAGGACGGTCTCGCTCGTCATGGCCGGCCGGTCTTTTGGTCTGCGTGCGGTGAAGCTGAGCGCGGTAGGCCGCCGCCGATGACCTCCCAGGTGCCCCCGCCTTTCCCGCGGGCCCGGGCCAAGACGAGCGGCCGTGTCCGTTCGCTGCTCACGGAGCCTCGCTTTTCAGCGGTCAAGCAGGTCCCACCACCAAGAGATGGCTTTCGCGGGCGGGTCGCGGCGGACGACGGAGGGTTTGTCGGCGTACTCGTACAGCGGGACGCCGGGCGCGGCAGGAGCCTGATGCAGAGTGGCGGAATCGATGTCCAGGGCGGTCGTATAGCGGGGAGCGGTGCGCTGGAAATCACTGTTGCCTCGGATCTTGTGGGCGAGCTGATCGAGATAGCGGCGCAGCTCGGGGCCGGCGCTGCGGGCGAGTTGTTCGCGCAGCTCCACGAAGAGCAGCATGATGCCGTCCAGCACAGCGACGGCCTCGGCCATCGCGTCCTGGGGAGAACAGCGATGCTCACGCTGCAGAATGTGAACGAGGTTCGACTCCAGGGAGTGCTGGTGGCACTCGTGCCAGTAGGAGGCCACGTCGTTGTAGCCGGCATGCAGCACTTGGGCGGCCCCGGTGATGGCCTGCACCTGAGGCCGGGCCGACTCGCGAGGCGGAAGGTCGGTACCCTCGCAGAACTGGATCATGAGAGTCGTGATGTGCTCGGCGCGGTCCAGAACTCCCACTATGAGGTGCTCGTCCAGACTCCGTATGCGGGCCGCGGAGCGGTCGCTGACCGAGCACGCGCTGCCCAGCAACCACCTGTAGTGATCGGCGATCCACCGCTCCACCAAGGACGCCGACGCAGACGCCCTCATCCGCACGGACAGATCCCGCAGCGCGAGGCTGAACCGGTTGCCGTCCAGGTGGGCCATCTCTGGATGCTCCAGGTGAGCCAGCATCCGGCACACCATGGAGTTGTAAGCCGCGGGGTCGGCCATCATAGGACCGGAGTCGGTGAAGTAGTCGTCGAATACGAACGCCCAGCAGACCCAGTCGGCGAACAACTGCAGCCGGTGCTCGTCGCCGTCGGGTGCGACGCCGCATGTCCAAGTGGCTGCCCGGGCGGCCCGCCCTCGCATCAGCGAGCGGCGGTCCAAGCCGAACCCGGCAAACCAAGGGCGAATGCGCTCTTCGATCCGGTCCACCGCGGGGTGGACCCGTGGCTCGATCGGGCACCACAGCGGCGGCACCACCAGGGTGGACTCCACGGCTTCGGCGGCCACCTGCAGTCCGCCGGAGTGCGCCAGGTTTGCGGCAAGCTCGAATGTCATTCGCAGCTCCTTCGCGCCCAGGACGGACGGGCTCGGCCATCAGCCGGGCCACGCACGAGCAACTACACGTGCTGGAATGCCAGATGCTCGAACATTACGCGCCAAAAACGGCGCACGGGAGGCACACGGGGGAGCAGGAAGGGGCAAGTTCAGCGAAGAGGACGGGACTTGCCTCCGGCCATGTCATGCTCAGTCGCTGTCGACCGGACGCCGAGCCCCGTCACTACTTGCGCACCCCTTGACCGCCGCAGACCCGCATCGCGATCACCTCGTAAACTTGATCGTGATGAGACGCCGCAGCCCCCCTCCGCCCTCTCCCCTGCCGCAGCGCGCAGGGGTGGATCCGGTACGGATGCGGTTGCCGGCCGGGGACGCGTGGGCGACCGTGCGGGATCACCTCGTGGCGCGGCTCGCGGCCGGGGCCGGGGTGATCGACGAGATGCTGGACGCCGGACGGATCGTGGACGCCGCCGGGCGTCCTGTGCCACGGGACATGGAATACGTGCCGGGGATGTTCTTGTGGTTCCACCGGGAGCTGCCCGACGAGGAGCCCGTGCCGTTCACGATCGACGTCCTCTACCAGGACGAGCACCTGGTGGTCGCCGACAAGCCGCATTTCCTGGCCACCACCCCGCGCGGCAGCCATGTGGCCGAAACGGCCCTGGCACGGCTGCGGCGGCAACTGGGCATCCCCGCGCTGGGCGCGGCGCACCGGCTGGACCGGCTGACGGCCGGACTGCTGCTGTTCACCGTGCGGCCCGAGGAGCGCGGCGCCTACCAGTCGCTGTTCCGTGACAAGCGAGTGGTGAAGGAGTACGAGGCGGTGGCCGCGTACGACCCCTCGCTGGCCCTGCCACGCACCGTGCGCAGCCGGATCGTCAAGGAGCGCGGGATCCTGGCGGCCCGCGAGGTCGACGGCGAGCCCAACGCCGTCAGCAGCATCGAGCTGCTGGAGCACCGGAACGGGCGTGGCCGGTACCGTCTGCTGCCGCGTACCGGGCAGACACACCAACTGAGGGTGCACATGAGCGCCTTGGGGGTCCCGATCCTCGGCGATCCCCTCTATCCGGTGGTGACCGACCCCGTGCCGGCCGGTGACTTCCGGCGTCCGCTCCAGTTGCTGGCGCGGGGCGTGGAGTTCACCGATCCGGTCACGGGGCACGAGCACCGTTTCGTCAGCCCACGTGCGCTGCAGGCCTGGTCGTCGTACGACGAGTGGACCGGGTAGCGCCGGTGGCCAGTCGGCTCAGTCGCCCCGCCACCAGCGCAGGAGCCGCCGGAAAACTCCCGGCCGGGTGGCCGGCTCTGGCGTCGCCGTCGGCGTCGGAGCGGTGGCCGGAGCGACGGGTTCCGGAACCGCCTTGTGCAGCTGTGGTGCGCTGACCTGCCAGTTGCTGGGACGCTGCACCGACGCCGGATGCTCGGGCTGCGCCATGGCGTCCTGTTGGGGTCTGGGGGCGAACCTCACAGGCAGTTCCACCAGGTGCCGGTTCGAGATGGACGACCGCCAGCTCAACTCGTCCTCCTCGCAGTCAAGTTGGATGTCGGGAAGGCGGGTCAGCAGCGCGTCGACGCCGACGTCGGCGATGGCGCGGCCGATGTCCTGGCCCGGACACTCGTGGGGGCCGCCGCCGAAGGCGAGGTGGGAGCGGTTGCCCTTCATGTTGGCCGTGAGGTCGGGGCGGACGCGCGGGTCGACGTTGCCCGGCGCGATTCCGAAGAGGAGAGCGTCGCCCTTGCGGATGACCTGGTCACCCAGTTCGGTGTCCTGCTTGGCGACGTAGGGGAGGATGGTGCTGAACGGCGGCTCGTCCCACAGGGACTGCTCGACGGCCTGAGGCACTGTCATCTGGCCCCCGTTGAGCTGGGCGCGGAACCCCGGGTCGGTGAGCACCACCCGCAGTACGTTGGCGAGCAGGTTGGTGGTGGTCTCGTACGCGGCGATGAGGACGACGCGCAGGTGCTGGCCGACCTCGTCGTCGTTGAGCCCTGCCGGGTGCCTGATGAGGTGGCTGGTGAAGTCGTCCTCGGGTTCGGCCCGGCGGCGGGCGGTGAGCCGCATCAGGACGTCCATGAGGTACGCGTTGCTGGCAAGGGCGGTCTCGGTGCCCTTGGGCAGGTCGCGGGTGGCATGCACGAGCCGGTCGTTGTACTCCTCGGGCATGCCGAGGATCTCGCACATCACCACCATCGGCAGGTGTTCGGCGAACTGGCTGACCAGTTCGGCCCTGCCACTCTCGCAGAACTTGTTGACGAGGTGCTGGGTCGCGCGGTTGATGTGGCGGCGGATGCCCCGGTGGTCGATGGTCGACATGGCGCCGGTGACCGCGCCACGCAGCCGCATGTGCTCGTCGCCCTCGGCGTGGCTGCAGACCGGCTGCCAGGCGAAGTGCGGCAGGAGCGGGTGGTCGGGCTTGATCGTGCCGTCCTGCATCGCGCTCCACAACCGGGGGTCACGGCAGAAGTGGGAGGGCGTGCGCACCATGTGCATGTTCTCGCTGTGGCCGAGCACCACCCAGATCGGCACATCCTCATGCAACAGCGCCGGTGCCACCGCCCCGTGCTGGGCCCGGAGTTCTTCGTACACAGCCCCCAGATCCTCCGCCCCCGGCCCATACAGCCGGCGCAGCCCGCCGGGGCCGAGGCCGTGGGCGGGGCAGCCGGGGGGTGGGGCGGTGGTGGGTGCGTCGGTGCCGGTCGGGAATCGGGGTTCAGGCGTCACGATGGTCGCTCCGAAGCTGAGGTGTTCCGGTGTACGGGGGTGATGGGTCGTGGGTCAGGGGATGTGAAGGCGCCTCAAGCCGGCGTCTTCGCCCGCGCGAGCGCGTGCAGGAAGCGCATCAGCGTCATCAGGACGTCCTTGCTGGAGGCCCGGCGGCGGGCGTCGCACTCGATGATCGGGATCTCATCCGGCAGGTCGAGGGCCGTACGCAACTCCGCGATCGGGTAACGCGGCGCGTCCGGGAAGGAGTTGACGGCGACGACGAAGGGCACGCCGCGCTCCTCCAGCCGCCCTATGACGTCGAAGCTGACCTCCAGGCGCCGGGTGTCGATCAGCACGACCGCGCCGAGCGCGCCCTCGAACAGGCCGTTCCACAGGAACCAGAAGCGTTCCTGGCCGGGCGTGCCGAAGAGGTAGAGCACCAGCTGTTCGGTGATGCTGATCCGGCCGAAGTCCATCGCGACGGTGGTGGCCGTCTTGGTGTCGGAGCCGAAGTTGTCGTCGACCCCGATGCCGGCCTGCGTCATCGTCTCCTCGGTGGTCAGCGGCCTGATCTCGCTGACCGAGCCGACCATCGTCGTCTTGCCGACTCCGAAGCCGCCCACGATCACGATCTTCACCGCGGCCTCGGCCGTGTGCGGCAGATGATCCTCCGAGCGTGGTCCGGGGATGGTGTCAGAGCCTTTGAAGTCCATGCATCACCGCTTCGAGAAGGGAACGGTCGGGGAGCGCCTGCCGGACGATCGGGGCGCGCGCCTGCACCAGCTCGGCCGTCAGCATGTCGGTGAGCAGCACGGTCACCACGCTGAACGGCAGGTTCAGATAGGCCGAGAGCTCGGCCACCGAGAGGGGGGCCGCGCAGAGCCGGAGCGTCGCCGACTGCTCCGGGGTGGCCGAGGCCGGCGGATCTGCGCGCGCCACGATTAACGTCACCAGGTCGATGTCGGCCCGCTCGCCGTCCGGTCCGGCGACGACGTACAGCCGTTCCGGGGCCTTCTCGGCGCCCTCTTTGACGGGTTGCGGGGGTGGCGGCGGCTCCTGCTTGGGATATCGCCGCCGGCGTTGCGGAGGAGTCATACGGCCTGCCCGTTGCGCCGGGGCGGACTGGTGAGGTGGGCGCCGATGCGGACCACGAGGTCGCGCATGCGGTTGCTCATGAGGCCCGGCTCGGCGACCACGTCGGACAGGACCGCGAGGTAGGCGTTGGCTCCGGCGGCCATCAGGTAGAAGTAGCCGCCGTTGATCTCGATGAGGACCATCTTCATCCGGCCGTCGCTGTCCGGGATCTCCTGGGCGACGGCACCCGCCAGGCTCTGCAGGCCCGCACAGGCCGCGGCGACGCGGTCGGCCGCGTCGGGATCACCTCCGTAGCGAGCGATGCGCAGGCCGTCGGCGGAGAGCACCACGATCATCTCGATGCCGGGTACTCCGTCGGCGAGATCCTTGAGCATCCAGTCGAAGTTGGCTCGCTGCTGGATCACTTGGGGTCCCTCTCCTCGTCGGCCTCAACACGGGCCGGCTCGTTGCTCGGCTGGTCAATGTCGAACGGGTCCGGCGTGCCCTTCAGTCCGTTCCAGAACGCCTCGACCCAGAGCCCCGGTTCGGGCTCGTCCTTCTGCTCCGGCTCCGGCTCCGGCTCGCGCGCCGCCCAGGCGGGCCGGGACTCCCGGGCCTCCCGCTCGGCCTCTTCGGCCGCGGCCTGCTGGGCGAGCCGCACGCTGAGCGGGGTCTTGACCCGGCTGCGCCGCTGCGGCAGCCCGCCTGCCGTCCACTCGGTGACGACGGGGACCTCGTCCTCCATGGAGACGCCGGCGGGGATGCGCGGGCTGGTGGGGCGGCGGCGCTTGACGGGGCGATTGGGGCCCTCGATGCCGCCGATGTCGAGCTTGGGCGCCGAGGTGGCGCCGATGCCGTGGGCGAGGCCGGGCGCCTCCTCCTCGGTCGTCATCACGCGCGGCACGATGAGCACGGCGCGGACTCCGCCGTACGCCGAGGCACGCAGCGCGATCTGCATGTCGTACGCCTTGCACAGGCGGCCCACGACGGCGAGGCCGAGGCGTGGGGACTCGCCGAGCTCCTGCACGTCGACGCCCGCCATGGCCTGCTCCAGCAAGTTCTCGATCTTGGTGCGGGCCTCTTCGCTGAGGCTGACGCCGGCGTCCTCGATCTCGATGGCGATGCCGGTCTGCACCTCGCTCGCGGTGACGTGCACCTTGGTCTGCGGCGGCGAGTAGCGGGTGGCGTTGTCGAGGAGTTCGGCGCAGGCGTGGATGACCGGCTCGACGGAGATGCCGCGGATGTTGACCTTGGCGATGTTGTCCAGCGAGATGCGCCGGTACTCCAGGATCCGGGACATGGCGCCGCGCAGCACGCTGTACAGCGGGACGGGCTGCGGCCACTGTCGGCCGGGGCGGCCGCCGCCGAGGACGGAGATCGAGTCGGCGAGCCGGCCGATCAGCGCGGTGCCGTGGTCGATGCGCAGCAGGTCGTCGAAGACCTCGGGGTTGCGGCCGTGGTCCTCCTCCATCTCCCTGAGTTCCTTGGCCTGTTGGTGCACGATCGCCTGGACGCGGCGGGCGATGCTGACGAAGGAGCGCTGCGAGGAGTCCCGCATCGCTTCCTCGGTGTCGACGATGTCGAGCACCGTCCGGAGCAACCGCAGCTGCCCGTCGGACAGTTCGGCGTAGCTCGGGTCGACGTTCGGGAGTTGGCGAATCACCTCTGCGGGCGAATTTCCCTTGCGCAACCAGTAGATCGCGGTCGGCGCGATTTCGTGCGCGAGGCGGAGCATCTGCTGTTCGTGCCCGGCGAGGCGCTGTTCCAGATACGCAGTGTGATGGGAGGTCTGTTCGCGCAGGGCACGCAGGCTGCGGCCGCGTCGTACGGCCTCGGCAGCCGCCGCGATCACCAGCAGGGTGGCGGCGCCACCGCACCAGCCGACGGCGGCCCGGGCCGGGTCGGACACCACGGCGACGGCGGCCCCGGTCGCCGCGGCCATCAGTATCGCGGGGAGCAACAGCACGCGCGCGTAGGGAAGTTCACGGCGGCCGGGAGGGGATTGAACACTCACCATGTAAGCCCTCTGAAACGAATCGGCTGGGAGTCGCGCATATAGGGAACAAGCGCACGAATACATCTCAACTCGGTGCGCTGCGGGCGAGCTTAGTCCGACCGGATCATCGCCGTGTCATATTCAGCAACCGCCTGAAACAGGGCGCGCGAAGCGAGTACGCTCACTCCATTTACACGCTGCGCCCCCGTTCGAACACGATGCGTCACGGGGAACGGGCATACGATGATCACTCACCGTGACGGGTGAAGTCCGGCCCCGACCCGTGACCCGGGTGTCGGTTCAGGCGCCGGCGATGCGCAGCGCGGCGTCCGCCGTGGCCTCCGCGAACACCGACACCGGCCGCTCGGAATCGGAGCGGCGCACCAGGATCACGCCCTCGATCAACCCGAACAGCAGGTCCGTACGGAGGTCGAGCTCGCTCTTGGCGAGCGCGCCACCGGCGTCCGTGGCGGCGAGCAACTGCCGGTAGGCGTCCTTGAGTTCGGCGCGCACGGCGTGGAAGCCGGCGAACCGCTCGGCCCGCACCTCCGGGAGCAGGTACAGGGCGCCGAGGTTGTGCGGGCCGCCGCACAGCAGCTCGACGTCGGCGCGGCACAGCTCCCACAGCCGGTCCTCGGCCTGGACGGTGTCGTCGGCGAGGAGTTCACGGGCGTACGTCAGCGAGGGCGTGACCGTGGACTCCAGGAGCTCGGCGAGGAGTTCCTCCTTGCCGGAGACGTAGTGGTACATGGAGGCCTGCCGCATGCCCGCGCGCTCGGCGACCGCACGGGTGGTGGTGGCCGCGTAGCCGCGGGTGGTGAACAACTCGGCGGCGGCCGCGAGCAGTTCGTCGCGCGGCTCGAGCCCGCTGTCCGGCCGCTGCGCGGCCCGCGGTCTGCCGACCCGGCGCCCACCTGTCGTACCCATGGCCTCGATCCTCGCACACGCAGGTCAGCGGCGGTCTGCGGACGATCCCGGTGAGGGGTCGGTAACCGACCGGCAACGTGCGGGCAATGCCGACGACCCGCCCCGCGCCTAATTTCTGTCGGGCGACAGAAATACCCGAGCGACTGAGACAAGCGCCCCCAGCGCCCAGCCCGCAGCCCGCAGCCCGCACCAGGAGGTCCCGCGATGGCGACAGAGACCACGTACGGAGCCCGCGACCACGCCCGCGCCCAGGAGGGCACCCGCGCCGAGGCCATGCCCGTCGTCCCGGCCGCCGACTGGCCGGACCCGCCCTGCGCGGCGGGCCACCTGGTCTGGGCGGAGACCGTCGCGGGCGGCAACTACACGCACCGGGTCCTGGCCCGCGGCACCGAGCTGCGCCTGACCGACCTGCGCGGCGACGCCTGCGCGCATCTGCTGCTGTACGTGGCCGACCGGCCCTGGGAGCGGCTGAACGTCGCCGACACGGTCAAGGTCCAGTGGAACGCCTACCTCGGCGAGGGCCGGCTGCTCCTGTCCGACCAGGGCCGGGTGCTGGCGAGCGTCGTCGCGGACACCTCCGGCCGGCACGACTCCCTGTGCGGCACCTCCACCCTCGTCCGCAACACCGAGCGGTACGGCGACGGCACCCCGCAGTCCGGCTCGCCCGCGGGCCGTGAGCTGTTCAAGCTGGCGGCCGCGAAGAACGGCCTGGAACCACGGGACCTGCCACCCTCGCTCTCCTTCTTCCAGGGCGTGGCGGTCCGCGAGGACGGCTCCCTCGACTTCGCCGGCTCGACCGGCCCCGGCGGCAGCGTCACGCTCCGCGCCGAGCAGGACCTGACGGTGCTGATCGCCAACGTGCCGCACCCGGCCGACCCGCGCCCCGACTACGTCAGCACCCCGCTGGAGGTCCTGGCCTGGCGCGCCGCGCCGACCGCCCCCGGCGACCCGCTGTGGGAAGCCACGCCCGAGGGCCGCCGCGCCTTCCTGAACACCTCCGAATTCCTCGCCGCCAGGGGGCTCGCATGAGCACGAACACCTCAACGACCGTGCGTACGGCCGTCGTTCCGGCGCGCGCCGCCTGGTCGTCGGTCGTCCGCACCGGCCAGACGCTCACCATCACCGACCTGTACGGCAACCAGGCCGTGGACTTCCTCGTCTACGACGCCCACGACACCTCGGTCCGCTACAGCGCGCCCGACACCATCCACGCCCAGGGCGGCATCTTCCTGACCACGGGCAGCGTGCTGATGTCGAACGAGCACACCCCGCTGATGACGGTCGTCGACGACGAGGTCGGCCGGCACGACACGGTCGGCGGCGCGTGCTCCAAGGAGTCCAACACCCTCCGCTACGGGCACCACACCTGGTCCCAGCACGCGTGCGTGGACAACTTCCTCGCCGAGGGCGCCAAGTACGGCCTCGGCAAAAGGGACTTGGTCTCCAACATCAACTGGTACATGAACGTGCCGGTCGAGAAGGACGGCACCCTCGGCATCGTCGACGGCCTCTCGGCCCCCGGTCTGAAGCTGACCCTGCGCGCCGAGCGGGACGTACTGGTGCTGGTCTCCAACTGCCCCCAGATCAACAACCCTTGCAACGGCTTCGACCCGACGGCCGTGCAGATGACCATCGAGGCCGCCGCTGCGGGGGACACCGCATGAGCTTCGACAAGCTGCTGGTCGCCAACCGGGGCGAGATCGCGGTACGGATCATCCGCACCGCCCGCGAACTCGGCCTGCGCACGATCGCCGTGTACTCCGACCCCGACCGCTCCGCCCCGCACGTCCGGCTCGCCGACGAGGCGGTACGGCTCGGCCCGGCGCCCGCGAAGGAGTCGTACCTCGACCCCGACCTGGTGCTGAGGGCGGCCAAGGACTCCGGCGCGGGCGCGATCCACCCCGGCTACGGCTTCCTGTCCGAGGACGCGGCCTTCGCGCGCCGCTGCGAGGACGCCGGAATCGTGTTCGTCGGCCCGACACCCGAGCAGCTGGAGCTGTTCGGCGCCAAACACACCGCGCGGGCCGCGGCCGAGGCGGCGGGGGTTCCGCTGGCACCGGGGACGGGTCTGCTGGCGTCGCTGGAGGAGGCCCGCGCGAAGGCCGCGGCGATCGGCTATCCGGTGATGCTCAAGGCGACCGGCGGCGGTGGCGGTATCGGTATGTCGGCATGTCGATCGGCCGATGAACTGACCGACGCCTGGGAGCGGGTGCAGCGCGTCGCCGCCGCCTCCTTCTCCTCCGCCGGCGTCTTCCTGGAGCGCCTGGTGGAGCACGCCCGCCACGTCGAGGTCCAGGTCTTCGGCGACGGCGAGGGCAGGGTCGTCACCTTCGGCGACCGCGACTGCTCCCTCCAGCGCCGCAATCAGAAGGTGCTGGAGGAGGCCCCAGCCCCCGGGCTCCCACCCCACGTGCGCGAGCAACTGGCCACCTCCGCCCGCGACTTGTGCGCCTCCGTCGGCTACCGCTCCGCCGGGACCGTCGAGTTCGTGTACGACGCCGCCCGCGAGGAGGCCTACTTCCTGGAGGTCAACACCCGTCTCCAGGTGGAGCATCCGGTCACCGAGGAGGTGTACGGCGTCGATCTGGTCGCCTGGATGCTGCGCCTGGCGCGCGGCGAGCGCGAGGGCGTGCGCGACCCCGGCGCACCGCGCGGCCACGCCGTCGAGGCCCGCCTCTACGCCGAGGACCCCTCACGCGAACACCGCCCGAGCGCGGGCCTGTTGACGCGGGTCGAGTTCCCGCCGGGCGTGCGCGTCGACGGCTGGGTGGAGACCGGAACCGAGGTGACGACGTCGTACGACCCGATGCTCGCGAAGATCATCGCGTACGGCACCGACCGCGCCCACGCGCTGGAACGGCTCGACGAGGCCCTCTCCCGCACCCGCGTCGACGGCATCGAGACAAACCTCGGACTGGTGCGGGCCGCGCTCAGGAACCGGGACTTCGCGGCGGCGACCCACTCGACGGCGACCCTGGCGGCCGTGGCCGACCCGACCCCGCGCATCGAGGTCGTCTCCGGCGGCACCCTCACCACCGTCCAGGACTGGCCCGGCCGCACCGGCTACTGGCAGGTCGGCGTGCCCCCGTCCGGCCCGATGGACGACCTCGCCTTCCGCCTCGGCAACCGCGCACTCGGCAACGAGGAGGGCGCTCCGGGTCTCGAATGCACCCTCCAGGGCCCGTCGTTGAGGTTCACGCACCCGACGACGGTGTGCGTGACGGGCGCCCCTGCGGAAGTGAGCGTGGACGGGCGGCCGGTCCCCCAGTGGGAGCCCGTGACCGTGCCCGCGAACGCCCTGCTGCAGATCGGCGCACCCGCCCAACACGGGCTGCGCACCTACGTGTTGTTCGCGGGCGGCGGCCTCGACGTGCCCGCCTTCCTCGGCAGCGCGAGCACCTTCACGCTGGGCCGGTTCGGCGGGCACGGCGGCCGGGCGCTGCGCACGGGCGACGTACTGCACGGCGGAGCCACCGCCGAGGGAACACCGGTGACCGACCGCCCCTCCTACACCTCCACCTGGCACATCGGCGCCGTCGAAGGCCCGCACGCGGCACCGGAGTTCTTCACCGAGGACGACATCCGCGACTTCTACGCCGCCGACTGGAAGGTCCACTTCAACTCGGCCCGCACCGGTGTACGCCTGGTCGGACCCAAGCCGCGCTGGGCCCGCACCGACGGCGGCGAGGCGGGCCTGCACCCCTCCAACATCCACGACACCCCGTACTCGGTGGGCGCCGTCGACTACACCGGCGACATGCCGGTGCTGCTCGGCCCCGACGGCCCCTCCCTCGGCGGATTCGTCTGCCCGGCAACGGTGTTGAGCACCGAACGCTGGAAACTGGGCCAGCTGCGGCCGGGCGACACCGTGAAGTTCGTGCCCGTGACGGTCGACGGCTCACCGCGCCCCGAGATCGTGGACGGCGGCGTACTCGCGCGGGACGGCGATGTGACGTTCCGCCGCAGCGGCGACGACAACCTGCTGGTCGAATTCGGCGAGATGCAGCTCGACCTGGCCCTGCGCATGCGCGTCCACGCCCTGATGGAAGCGGTCACGGAAGCCGAGCTCGACGGCGTCACGGACCTCACACCGGGCATCCGCTCCCTCCAGGTCCAGACGAACCCGGCCCGCCTCCCCCAGCATGAACTCCTCACCCTGGTAAGGGAGATCACGGCGACCCTGCCCCCCACCGACGAACTGGTCGTCCCCTCCCGCACCGTCCACCTCCCCCTCTCCTGGGACGACCCGGCGACCCGCGAGGCGATTGCCCGCTACATGGCGGGCGTCCGCGACGACGCGCCCTGGTGCCCCTGGAACATCGAGTTCATCCGCCGGGTCAACGGCCTGGACTCGGTGAACGACGTGTACGCCACGGTCTTCGACGCGGAGTACCTCGTACTGGGCCTGGGCGACGTCTACTTGGGCGCCCCGGTCGCCACCCCTCTCGATCCCCGCCACCGCCTGGTGACGACGAAGTACAACCCCGCCCGCACCTGGACCGCCGAGAACTCGGTCGGCATCGGCGGCGCCTACCTGTGCATCTACGGCATGGAGGGCCCCGGCGGCTACCAGTTCGTCGGCCGCACCACCCAGGTCTGGTCGCCCTGGCAGCAGCGCGGCGCCTTCGAACCCGGCTCCCCCTGGCTGCTCCGCTTCTTCGACCGCATCAAGTGGTATCCGGTCGACGCGGACGAACTCCTCGAACTCCGGGCCGACATCACGTCGGGCCGCTTCGTGCCCCGCGTCGAGGAGGGCACCTTCTCGCTCGCCGACCACCGCGCCTTCCTCGCCGAACACGCGGAGTCGATACGGGAGTTCAGGACCCGGCAGCAGACGGCCTTCGCGGCCGAGCGGGACGCCTGGGAGGCGGCGGGCGAGTTCACGCGGGCAGAGGCGGCGAGCGCACCGGCCCCTCCCCCGGCCGAGGTGACGATCCCGCCCGGCGGCCAGCTGATCGAGGCCGAATTCGCGGCGTCCGTCTGGCAGTTGAACGTCCAACCCGGCGACGAGGTCACAGCCGGACAACCCCTCCTCACCCTGGAGGCGATGAAGATGGAGTCCAGGGTGCCCGCGCCGACGGCCGGCGTGGTGACGGAGATCCTGGCCAGGCTGGGCGACCAGGTGGAGGCGGGCACGGCACTGATCGTCCTGGCCCCCGCCGCGAGCTGAAAGAGGAACGAGCGATGTCCACCACCGTCTCCCGAGTCCGCGCCGCCTACGCCCGCATCGAGGCGGTGGACCGCCCCGAGATCTGGATCGACCTGCGCCCGCAGGAGGAGGTCGAGGCGGAGGCCAGAGCGCTGGACGAACGAGTCGCAGCCGGCGAACAACTCCCCCTCGCGGGCCGCCTGTTCGCCGCCAAGGGCAACATCGACGTGGCCGGCCTCCCGACGACCGCGGGCTGCCCTGCGTACGCCTACGAGCCCGAAGCGGACGCGCCGGTGGTCGCCCGCCTCCGCGCGGCGGGCGCGATAGCGCTGGGCACGACGAACCTGGACCAGTTCGCGACGGGCCTGGTGGGCACCCGCTCCCCGCACGGCGCGGTCCGCAACGCCCACGACCCCTCACGCATCAGCGGCGGCTCCAGCTCGGGCTCGGCGGTCGCGGTCGCCCTCGGCCTGGTCGACCTGGCCCTCGGTACGGACACGGCGGGCTCGGGCCGGGTCCCGGCCGCCTTCAACGGCATCGTCGGCCTCAAACCGACCCGAGGCCTGGTCCCGACGACGGGCGTGGTCCCGGCCTGCGCCTCCATCGACTGCGTGACGGTCTTCGCCCGCACCCTCCCGGAGGCGGAACAGGCCCTGTCCTTCATGACCTCCCCACCGACCCGCGCCCTCCCACCGCTCCCCCAGCGAGGCCCGGGCCCCTGGCGCATCGCGGTCCCGCCACGCGACCAGCTGGGCGAGCTGGACGAGGGCTGGGCGGAGGCGTACGAGGCGGCGGTACGACAGCTCGCCGAGGCGGGCGCGGACATCCGCACCCTCGACCTGACGCCGTTCACCGAGGCCGCCGCGATGCTGTACGAGGGCGCGTTCGTGGCCGAGCGCTACACGGCGGTGGGTGCATTTGTCGACAAGGCAACAGCAGACAACACCGAGGGTCTGGACCCCACCGTCGCCGGCATCATCACCCGCGCCCGAGACATCCCGGCCCACCGCCTGTACGCCGACATGGACCGCCTGGAAGCCCTCCGCACCCGAGCCCTGACCGAACTCGCCGACGCGGACGCCCTGCTACTCCCCACAACCCCGGGCCACCCCACCCTCGCCGAGGTGGCGGCCGACCCGCTGGGCGCCAACGCCCGCCTGGGCCGCTTCACCAACTCGACAAACCTCTTCGACCTGGCGGCGGTGGCCGTCCCCGCAGGCGAGGTGAACGCCCTCCCCTTCGGCGTCATGCTGATCGGCCCGGCATTCACGGACGACCGCCTGGCGAGAATCGCAACACTCCTCCAGCCGGAAACCCGCTTGGCAGTGGTGGGCGCCCACCTGACAGGCCAGCCCCTGAACCCCCAACTCCTGTCCCTGGGCGCCCGCTTGGACCACACGACGACAACGGCCCCGACGTACCGCCTGCACGCACTGAGGACGGAGCCCCCGAAGCCGGGGCTTGAGTACGTAGGCGAGGGAGGCGCCAAGATCGAAGCAGAGGTCTGGCGCCTACCGGCCGAGGGCCTGGGCCACCTGCTGACCGCACTCCCCCGCCCCATGGCCTTGGGAAGCGTCGAACTGGCAGACGGCAGCCGGGTCCCAGGCTTCCTGTGCGAGCCGAGCGCGCTGAAGGAAGCCGAGGACATCACCCAATACACCGGCTGGCGGAACTATGTGAACCGCAGGCCCAGCTGAGGTTCTTTCAGGGGCGCGGGGCTGTATAAATTTGCGGCTCCGCCGCGCGGGCGCGACCAGCCCCCACCCACCCGCACCCGCGCCCCAACCCGTCACCCCACAGACGAGTAGGCCACAACCCCCCGCAGCAACAGATCAACAGCCTTCCGCGCGTTCTTCGCCACAGTCGACCCCTCCCCGCCAGAAACCGGAGCCGCAGCCGAAATCTGCCCCAGCACATCAATCACCTGCTTGCACCACCGCACAAAGTCCCCGGCCGGCATCTCCGCCTCCCGCAGGACCTCGTCAAGCCCCTTCCCAGAGGCCCACATGTACGCGGCCCAGGCGAACCCGAGATCCGGCTCCCGCTGCCCGACCCCTTCGGACTGCGTGATCCGGAACTCCTCCTCGAGCCCGTCCAGCCGCCCCCAGATCCGCACCATCTCGCCCAGCGCGGCCTTGGCCTTCCCGGACGGCAGCTTCGGCGCCATCGCGTCGTCGCCCACCCGAGCCTCGTACACCAAAGCCGAGACACAAGCCGCAAGCTCCGCAGGCCCGAGCCCTTCCCAGACCCCGGCCCGCAGACACTCACTGGCCAACAGATCGAGCTCGCCGTACAGCCGCGCAAGCCGCTTCCCGTGCTCGGTGACGTCGTCACCCCGCAGATAGTCGAGCTCGGTCAACAGGGCGACGATGCGGTCGAAGGTCCGCGCGATCGTGTTCGTCCGCCCCTCGATCCGCCGCTCCAACTGCGACGTGTCCCGCAGCAGCCGGTGATACCGCTCGGCCCAACGCGCATGGTCCTCACGGTCGTTGCACCCATGGCAGGGATGCGCCCGGATCGCCGTACGCAGCCGCGCGATCTCCCGGTCGTCGGCGGCCTGCGACCGCTTCTTGCGCGCCCGCTCCGGCGGAATGTGCCCCGCCTTGGTCCGCAGCGCGGACGCGAGGTCCCGACGGGACTGCGGCGAGCGGGGGTTGAAGGACTTCGGGATCCGCATCCGCTCCAGCGCCTCGACCGGCACCGGGAAGTCCATCGAGGCCAGCCGCTTGACCTGCCGCTCGGCGGTCAGCACCAGGGGCCGGGGCCCGTCGTGGTGCTCGAACCCGCGGTGGCCGTTCGACCGCCCCGCAGGCAGCCCCGGATCGAGCACCAGCGCCAGCCCGGCGTACTTCCCGGTCGGCACATGGATGACGTCACCCGGCTTGAGCTTCTCCAGCGCGACCGCGGCCTCGGCCCGCCGCTCGGCGGCCCCCTGCCGGGCCAGCTCGGTCTCCCGGTCCTTGAGCTCGCGCCGCAGCCGCGCGTACTCCTCGAAGTCCCCGAGGTGGCAGGTCATGGACTCCTTGTAGCCCTCGAGCCCCTCCTCGTTGCGCTGCACCTGCCGCGAGATGCCCACGACCGACTTGTCGGCCTGGAACTGCGCGAAGGACGTCTCAAGCAGCTCACGCGACCGGTGCCGCCCGAACTGCTCGACGAGGTTGACCGCCATGTTGTACGACGGCTTGAAGCTGGACCGCAGCGGGTACGTGCGCGTGCCGGCCAGCCCCGCCAGATGCTCGGGGCTCATCCCGCGCTGCCACAGCACGACGGCATGCCCCTCTACGTCGATCCCCCGACGCCCGGCACGCCCGGTCAGCTGCGTGTACTCGCCCGGGGTGATGTCCGCGTGCTGCTCGCCGTTCCACTTGACGAGCTTCTCCAACACCACGGAGCGCGCGGGCATGTTGATGCCGAGAGCCAGCGTCTCCGTGGCGAACACGGCCTTCACCAGGCCCCGTACGAACAGCTCCTCGACGACCTCCTTGAACGTCGGCAGCATGCCCGCGTGATGGGCCGCGATACCGCGCTCCAGGCCCTCCAGCCACTCGTAGTACCCCAGGACGTGCAGGTCCTCGGTCGGGATCGACGCCGTGCGCTCCTCGACGAGGGAGCGCACCCGCTCCCGCGCCTCCTCATCGTTCAGCCGAAGGCCCGCGAACAGGCACTGCTGTACGGCCGCCTCGCAGGCGGCGCGGCTGAAGATGAAGGTGATGGCGGGCAGCAGTCCCTCGGCGTCGAGCCGCTCGATGACCTCGGGGCGGCCCGGCGTCCACACGCGCGAGCGCTGTCTGCGCTCCCGCTCCCGGTCGGCCTCGCGCATCGCACGGCCGCGTCTGCGGTCCTGGTACGAGGGCCGCTGGGCCTCCATGCGGGCCAGCCTGGTGAGGTCGGGGTTGACGGCCTTCTTGCTGCCCTCGCCCTCCTCGAACAGGTCGTACATCCGCCGCCCGGCGAGCACGTGCTGGAACAGCGGCACGGGCCGGTGCTCGGAGACGATCACCTCGGTGTCGCCGCGCACGGTGTCCAGCCAGTCGCCGAACTCCTCGGCGTTGGACACGGTGGCCGACAGGGACACCAGGGTCACCGACTCGGGGAGGTGGATGATCACCTCTTCCCACACGGCGCCCCGGAAGCGGTCGGAGAGGTAGTGCACCTCGTCCATGACCACGTATCCGAGGCCGAGGAGGGTCTGGGAACCGGCGTACAGCATGTTCCTGAGCACCTCGGTGGTCATGACGACCACCGGGGCCTCGGAGTTGACGCTGTTGTCGCCGGTCAGCAGGCCGACCTTGTCGGCGCCGTAACGGCGGCACAGGTCGGCGTACTTCTGGTTCGACAGTGCCTTGATGGGTGTCGTGTAGAAGCACTTCTTGCCCTGCTGGAGGGCGAGGTGGACGGCGAACTCGCCCACGATCGTCTTGCCGGAGCCGGTGGGCGCGGCGACCAGCACTCCCTTGCCCGCTTCGAGTGCCCGGCAGGCCTCGATCTGGAAGGGATCGAGGCCGAAGTCGTACATCTCGCGGAAGGAGGCGAGCGCGGTGGCCTGCTCGGCAGCGCGACTGCGGGCAGCCGCGTACCGCTCGGCCGGTGAGAGGTCCTCTGTCATCGTGCTTTCGAGCGTACCGGGCCCCACTGACAACAGGACGATCATTATCCGGAACCCGGGCCCTCAAACACCGAGAGGTGCCCACGTCACCAGGGACGGGGCACCTCTCGTCAGTGCTTGTGAGCGGAGGCTCAGGTCACATCGTCGTAGCCGTTGACCCGGTCCGTGCTCGACTGCTCGGGCAGCGCCCGGCTCGCGGAGACGGTCTCGACCTCGCCGATGTCCTCGGGGGTGAGGTCCAGATCGGAGGCCTCGTCGTCGGCGGGGCCCTCCTCCTCGCGGCGGCGCTTGCGGCGGTCGTTCAGCAGCGAGAAGACCGCGGCTCCGAAGTACAGCACCCAGATCGGACCGGCGAGGGCCAGCATGGAGAGCGGGTCGGTGCTCGGGGTCGCGACCGCCGCGAACACCGTGATGCCCATGATCATGCCGCGCCACCAGCCGAGCATCCGCTTGCCGCTCAGCACCCCGGTGAGGTTGAGCATGACCAGCAGCAGCGGGAGCTCGAAGGAGAGACCGAAGACGAGCACCATGCGCGTCACGAGGTCGAGCAGATCGTCGAGCGGCAGAAGGTTGTTGACGTCCTTCGGCGTGAAGCCGATCAGCACCTTCGCCGTGGTCGGGAGCACCGCGTAGGCGAAGTAGGCGCCACCGAAGAACAGGGGCACGCCCGTGCCGACGAACGCGTAGGCGTACTTGCGCTCGTGCTTGTGCAGGCCGGGGGCGACGAAGGCCCACAGCTGGTACAACCACACCGGAGAAGCGAGCACGACACCGGCCATCAGGGACACCTTCAGGGCCAGCGTGAAGGGCGTGAGCAGACCGTTGATCGTGATCTGCGCGCACTGCTGGCTCTTCGTGTGCGAGTTCTGCAGCTGCTCGAAGGTCTGCGAGCAGCCGACGGAGTCCAGCACCGGCTTGGTGATGATGTTGATGATGTCGTTGTAGAAGAAGGCGGCCACGGCCGTGACGACCACGATGGCCAGCATCGCCTTCGCGAGCCGGTTGCGGAGCTCACGAAGGTGATCCGCAAGGGGCATCCGCCCCTCGGGATCCTTCTCCTTGTTGCGGGCAGACTTGGGCAACCCACGTCCTCATCTCGTGCGGCAGGCCGGAGGCGTCCGGCCCTGCATCAGGCCTTGGTGGTGTCCGTCGGCTCGGTGACCGGGCGCGAGCTGGTCACGTCGCCGGGAGAGGCCTGGATGGTGCGCTGCGCCGGGGGCTGCTCGCCGTTGTTCGGCGGGCCGGCCGGGGTGGCCGAGCTGCTGCCCTCTTCCTTCATCGCCTTGGCCTCGCTCTTGAGGATGCGAGCGGACTTGCCGAGCGAGCGCGCCATGTCGGGAAGCTTCTTCGCGCCGAACAGCAGGATGATGACGACGAGGATGAGAATGATCTCGGGGGCGCCGAGCCTTCCGAACATAAGTCTTTACCTTCTCACCGAGGCGGCTGGGGGTGGGATGCTGTCCGACCGGTCGGACACCTGTCCGATCGACCGTGCTGGCAGCGATCGTAACGCTCAGGGGTAAACGTGAGGCAATCCCCGTGCGTACTCCCGGTCCGCGGTCCGCGCCTCGTTCTCCGGGCCGCGACCAGCAGCGTACCTGCCAGTGTGGCCCGGGTGACAGGTCGAAGTGACCCAAACCGCCTGCGGCGCAGGACTCACACCATCCGCACAGCGGGACTCAGAGGGAGTCCACAGCTCTGGCGGTGCTCACCGCGGCCCGCTCCAGGTCCTCGGCGGCCCTGTTGATACGGCGCGCGGAGTCCGTGACCTGCCTGCCGAGGCGCTGCGCCTCCAGGAACACCCGCACGGCGAACACTCCGAGCACGGCGAGACCCAGGAAACCCACAGCTACCGCGAACATCGGCCAGAACATGACGCCGAGACTAGACCCTCTTACGGAGTGTGCAGGCGCAGGGTCCTGACCCCGCCGCCGGTCAGCAGCTCCACGATCCGCTCACCGGCCGGTTTGCGGACCGAGGCGCCGCACTCCGGGCAGGTGAAGGAGTAGAAGGTGCTGCGGCTGGTGGCCCCGATGGCGAGCCGCAGTGCGCTCGCGCCGAGCTCGAAGCTCCCCCGGCAGTCCGGGCACCCCGCCCGGAACACGACCGCCGAGACACTTCTCATCCCGGCGAACGCGGACGCGACCGACATGCCCTGCACACCCGACACCGACGACTCGCTCAAAGCCCCTGCTCCCCTTCTTTTTGGTCGTTCGCCTACGAGGTGCCTCAGCCGGTGCCGAGGAGACGACCGCACCCCAAGCCACAGCTCCAACACCAGCCCAAGCCACAACCCCATCACCAACCCCAGTCACGCCCNC